>NZ_AEVS01000031.1 GCF_000189255.1 Vibrio brasiliensis LMG 20546
TGGAGCTTTTCTTTTAGCTATAGTATTTGCTTCAATACCCGATCTGCTTTCACTCGGGTAATTTTACGCATTAACTTTTGCACTGCGTCTGGGTAGTCTTCAAACTTCTCTAGCTGTCTGTAAGTACAGATCAATTGAGTATGCTGAAGAATATTCTCCACCTCTTTTTCAAACTGAGGTGTTAGGTGGTGGAAGTTGTCCTGGATAAAAATTGCGTTCTCTAAATCCAGCTTCCAAGCTCTTGGATTGAGGTTGTTACCTGTAATCAGCATATAGCGCTTATCTACCCAAATGCCTTTGAGATGGAAGCTATTCTCGTCATGCTTCCATAGATGGATAGATAATTTTCGGCTAGCAATGTTGGCTTCATTTGCTTTAGCAAACTGGCGCAGGTTGCGCTCATAAAGGTACGGCAAGCCGCCAATTGTTTTGAACTCTTCTTCAGGGGAAATGTAGAAATCATTAGCCGTTTTGTCACCAACAACAATCGTTACCTTCACACCGCGCTTTAGAGCTTTCTTCACTTCTTTAGCGACGCTACGAGGGAAGTTGAAATAAGGAGTACAGATGAAAATCTCATCCTTAGCTTCAGCCAAAAGGTGGTTGATGCCCTGATTGAGTTTATTGCGCTTCTTACCAACGCCAACAATAGGTGTCACTGCAACCTGGTCTTGAGATACATGCTGTGATTCAAACTGGTAAGCTGATTTCGCTAGTGAAGCACGTAGCTGACGAATCTGAGCTTTAATCTCTTTTGTTTCAGGTTTGCTTGGGCAGGCAAGATCGTTGACTGCCGGATGAGCGACCATTTCGTTTTGAACAAAACTCACCATGCTATCAGCCAGTGATTTGTTGTTCAGCACATGGTAGCGATCAAAGCGGTAGCGATCTTTATAATTAAGGTAGATGTTATTTAAGCTGGCGCCACTGTAGATAACCTGATCATCGACAACAAAACCTTTCAGGTGTAATACACCGAATACTTCACGTCCGCGAACAGGAATACCGTAAACAGGGATCTTGTGTTGGTATTTCTCCGCAAAGCTCTTATACATAGACGCATTGGTCTCACCCGGCTCGGCTCCAATAAGTCCACGTTGCGCTCGGTGCCAGTCGACACAGACATTGATGTCTAGCCCTGGGTTACGCTGCTTTGCTTCATAGAGTTCAGTTAGGATCTCTCGGCCAGCTTCATCATCCTCTAGGTAAAGAGCAACAAGGTAGATTCGTTTACTTGCCTGACGAATCGCTTCGATTAAGCGAGTTCGAAAATCTTTGGCGGCATACAAGGTTTCGAATAGTGCCGGATCTTGCGCCAAAGTAGGAAGTTGTTCGAATAAATTCCTATTAGTCATCATGTTGGATGTGTTGCCTTTACTAAAAGTGGACAGGGATATTAGCAAAATGTCGAAAAAGTTCCTAGCTACCAGAGCCTAGTTCGAGATTGTTAATTGTAAAAGGTGGTATTTGTGCCAGCTTTTCATTCATATATTTGGTCGAAGACTAATCTCCCCGCCAATATAACTTTCAAGCCCTTGCGCGGTTTCTAGTAGCACTGCTCCCTGCTCATTGATGCCACGCGCGATGCCCGTTATCTCTCTTGGTCCCATGATTAGCTTGATAGGTCGGTTGATAAAGTTATCCAGACGGTTCCATCTTGCTACGAATCCGGACATGCCTTTAAGCTCGTAATCGTTGAGAGCATCATGCAGTGTTTTAATCATAGTGATGGCAAGCTGGTTTCTGTCGATACTCTGGTTGTCCGCCACTTCCTGTAGGCTAGCCCATGGTTGAGTGATACCTTCAGTTGTTTCAGACATCATCAGGTTCATACCCATACCAATGACTAAATTAGCTGCTGCGCCGGCTTGACCAGACATCTCAACCAGAATGCCAGCGAGCTTTCGGTCTTGATAGTAGAGGTCGTTTGGCCATTTTAACTTCACATCATTTAGGCCCATCTGTTCGAGCGCTTCAACGATTGCAACGCCAACAACTAGGCTGAGCCCCATAGCTGCAGCCATTCCTGAGTCTAAACGCCAGTACATAGACAAGTACAAGTTGGAACCAAATGGAGAAATCCACTCACGACCGCGGCGCCCACGACCTTTTGCCTGATACTCAGCAAGGCAGACAGAACCAGACTCTAAACTATCGACGCGATCAAGAAGATACTGGTTGGTCGAATCAATGATCGGAATAAGCTCAACGGGGGTAGAAAGAGCCTGATTTAAAACATCCTGATCTAAAAGCTGCATTGGCTTAGCTAGCTGGTAGCCTTTGCCCTGAACCCGAAAAATATCGACGCCCCAGTCCTGAATACCTTTAATATGTTTACTGATAGCGGCACGAGATACCCCCAGTTGCTCACCAAGTTCTTCACCAGAGTGAAAGCCGCCCTGAGAGAGTGTTTTTAGAATCGATAACTTGACCGAATGCTCCTTCATTGTGCTTTCTCCAATATCTCTTGTAGATTGGTTTCTTGTTGTGCACCCATAAATCTTACTTCGTGTTCAAGCTCGATTTGGTAACGATTAAAGACTTCAGCGCGAACTTTCGCCGCTAATTGAATCACATCAGCAGCTGTTGCCTTGTCTTTATTGACCAGTACGAGAGCCTGCATCGGGTGAACTTGCGCTCCGCCAATGGTGGTGCCTTTGAGCTGGCATTGGTCAATAAGCCATCCCGCGGCGACTTTCATGCCACTTTCAGCAGGGTAGGCAACGATATCTGGGAACTGCTGTTTGAGGACGTCAAAATGTGATTGAGGGATCACCGGGTTCTTGAAAAAGCTACCAGCGTTACCTGTCACGTTTGGGTCTGGAAGTTTCTCCATACGAATCTGGCACACGCGCTCAAAGATATCTTGAGCGGTTGGAGTATTTGGTTCGAGGGATTTTAGTGGGCCATACTCAATTTGAGGTTGCCATTTTTTAGCTGACTTTAGCCCTACCGCAACAATGACTGCCTTACCATGCAACTCATGCTTGAAGATAGAATCCCGATAACCGAATTGACATTCGTCATTAGCAAGACGTTTGATGGCAAAGGTATCGAGACAAAGGATATCGACATACTCACAAATATCTTTCAGCTCGACGCCATAAGCGCCGATGTTTTGGATCGGTGCGCTGCCGGCACAGCCCGGGATAAGAGCCAGGTTCTCTAACCCAGAATAACCTTGCTTAACTGACCACTCTACCAGTGCAGGCCAATCTTCTCCGCCTGCAATATGAAGATGCCAATGCGTTGCGGACTCAGTGACCTTTTTACCCAGTAGCTTGTTGATTAGCACAACACCGTGAAAGTGTTCGGTGAAGAGCATGTTACTGCCTTTGCCGAGCATTAACTTGGGTAATTCTTGCCATTCCCGACTTTGGTAAACCTGCTTAATATCATCAATGGAGCTGACCTCTATGAGGTAATCACATTGCTGAGAGATAGAGAAGGTGTGGTAAGACTCAAGGTTGGCGCTAGCTGTAATTTGCATTGGTTTTATCGAGTAATCTAAACTGCGAGCATTCTACCTTAATTTGAAGCTTGGTGATAATGAGCTCATTGCATATCGAAGTATTAGACCCTATCAAGTTGCCGCTCGTGGCTCGTTTATATAAAGCTTATTACCCGTCTGGGAAAGCAAAAAAAGATGAGCTGATAATAGCTGGCTACTCTGACAATCAACTCACCTCGGTAGTGAGGTTCAGAAGCATAGAGCAATACCGGTTACTAACAGGGATGCTAGTGGCTCCTGAACACAGAGAGAAAGGTTTAGGGCATCAATTGATGACTTATTGTGAGGAACAGGTGCTAACCAATCAAGATTTCTGCTTTGCTTATCAGCATCTGGAATCGTTTTACGGTCAGCACGGTTTTCAATTAGTGGAACCACAACAACTGCCTAACTCATTGAAAAATCTGTTTGAGCGATACAGTCAGACTAAAAAGCTGGTTCCGATGCAATATGTGCCTCATTAACCAGGCTGGCACCGTAAAGCGTTTGCTTTATTAATCCGTTGCTCCATAATATTTTTGTGGTTGAGGGAGCAAGCATGAAAAGCGTCGATTTAATCTTAAAGACAATCAAAAAAGATGGAGCTGTAACGGCTAAACAGCTTGCTGAGCAACTCAACATGACCACCATGGGAGCTCGCCAGCATTTACAAAGCCTGCAAAAAGACGGCTTTTTGTCTTTTGAGGATTTAAAAGTAAAAGTAGGGCGCCCAACCCGACACTGGTCTCTGACGCAAAAAGGACATGCTCAATTCGCAGATCGTCATAGTGAGCTCACTATTCAGGTCATTGAAGCGGTAGAAAATCTATTTGGTGCAGAAGGTTTACAGAAAGTCGCCGATGAGCGAGAAGCGAAAACTTTGGCCTATTATCAGCGGGAGTTGAGCTCTTGTTCAGATATTTTCTCTAAGCTCAGCAAGCTGGTGGAACTGCGACAACAAGAAGGTTACATGGCTGAGTTAGAAAAAACTGAACAAGGCTTTGTGCTGATAGAGAATCATTGCCCTATATGTAAAGCTGCTAGCCGTTGCCCGAGTTTATGCCAGTCAGAACTTAACGTATTTCAGAGTTTGTTGGGCAAACAGGTAGCCATTCAACGCACAGAACACATTGTCGAAGGGCAGCGCCGCTGTGTTTATCTCATTACTTAATCAGGCGATTCAAGCCAAAAAGTGCGCCTCAGCTCCTATATGAGAGTCTCAAATTTGAGATTGATAGTTCTCGTAGTACGCGAATCTCCCCCCGTTGACCTATCCTTAGATTAGATCGCTAATCACAGGCTTTGCGCGTCGGGGAGTCATTATGAGTGCACCACTAATCAATCAAACCTTACCTTCTTTTGATGAGTTGATGGAACTCGCTCGAAGTAACCCTGAAGCATTTACCCAATTTAAACATGAGATGTGTGAGGAGATGATCCTTTCGGCTTCAGAAGAGATGCAAGAGCGTCTGTGGGCTCAGCAAAGTCATATTGATCGAGTGGTAGGCAGTTGCAAAAACCCTAATCACGCCAATGTCGTATTAATGCGTGAACTAGTGTCACAAATGGTCAAGTTCCAAGACGTACTTGATGGTGATATTGTTGACTTAGACGACCAGCCTTCAGCGCAGGTTATTCCTTTGGATGATTGGAGGTAATATTCATTCATCTCTAGTGGCAGACTGTGCGTCACTTAAACACTATGGTAAGCTTTAGTTAGTGCAAAATAGCACCTGCAGTGGTGCTTTACTTAACTAAAGGATTACCAGTGAGCGATCAAAATCAAACCCCAATCGCTAATCAGCGATATTCTCCTCGCGCCTCTTCTACGTACTACACTAATAATGAAATAGACTTCCGAGAGCTTTTTATTGCGTTATGGGCCGGTAGAGTAATTCTGGTTCTATCTGTATTAGTTTTCTCGGTAACAGCTGCTATTTATGCAGTGTATAAACCTAATGTTTATCAAGCGGAGGCTAAATTTTTTCTCAGTAATGACTTTTACGGAGTGAAAGGCATTGTAGAGCAGAGATACTCCGAAAATTTCTTTAGTGGGGAGAATTTTAAGAGAGAGCTTGAACAGCGTACTCAGCACGATAACCTCGAAGATGTAAAAATTTCCTATGATTCTCGCTCTCGTATTATTTATATTTCTAATATATCAACTGATCCTGAGTACGCTTATGAGGCAGTACAAACAGTTAGTATGGCATTAAATGATGTTATAAAGCAGGTGGAATTGAAGAAAGTTAATTTATCGATCAACTCTTTACTGTCGAATCTCGAAATGATTAACTCAGGAAATAGCGACGAGTTTTTCGATGAAATATATGCCCAGCAGATTTACAAAAAAATCTTGTTAGAAAATCCAGCTTCTGAGCTTATTCAGGTCATAGATGCACCTGATAAGCCCACATCTCATATAAAACCTAAACGGGCGCTAATAGTGACTTTAGGCACCTTGTTAGGTGGAATACTTGGTGTTTCTATTATTTTGGTGCGTTTTGCTTTCCGACGTGAAGACGATTAAATTTCCATGATCATCGGCACCTTACCTGCTTAAATGCAAGTGAGGTGCTGTTGAGCGGGCCATAGTTAGTTTTGTGCTCTAAATCCCAAAAAAAATTCTTCTTCCCCTTGGGTTTATCCAATCTCCCCCTCATATAGATACCACTAGGCTGTGAAAGCCACTTATCAAATCAAACATGGAAATTCAGGAGAGACGACCGATGAACATTCGTCCATTACACGACCGAGTTATCGTAGAACGCCAAGAAGTTGAATCTAAGTCAGCTGGTGGCATCGTTCTGACTGGTTCTGCTGCAGAGAAATCGACTCGCGGCGTTGTACTAGCTGTGGGTAAAGGCCGCATCCTAGAAAACGGTACAGTACTACCGTTGGACGTTAAAGTTGGCGACACTGTTATCTTCGCTGAAGGCTACGGCACTAAAACTGAAAAAATCGACGGTAAAGAAGTGCTAGTTATGTCTGAAAACGACATCATGGCGATCGTTGAGTAATAGCAATCATTGAGTAATTTTTTGCTCAGGTTCAATTTGAAATCATTAAACAGAATTTAGAAAAGGAAACTAAAGATGGCTGCTAAAGACGTTAAATTTGGTAATGACGCACGTATTAAAATGCTAGAAGGTGTAAACGTTCTGGCAGACGCAGTAAAAGTAACTCTAGGTCCTAAAGGCCGTAACGTAGTTCTAGACAAATCTTTCGGTGCACCAACTATCACTAAAGATGGTGTATCTGTAGCGCGCGAAATCGAACTAGAAGACAAGTTCCAAAACATGGGCGCGCAAATGGTTAAAGAAGTAGCGTCTCAGGCGAATGACGCTGCTGGTGACGGTACAACAACAGCGACTGTTCTTGCTCAAGCTATCGTAAACGAAGGCTTAAAAGCTGTTGCAGCTGGTATGAACCCAATGGATCTTAAGCGTGGTATCGACAAAGCAGTACTGGCTGCCGTTGAAGAACTTAAAGCGCTATCTGTTGAGTGTAAAGATACTAAAGCTATCGCTCAGGTTGGTACTATCTCTGCGAACTCAGACGCAACAGTAGGTAACATCATTGCTGAAGCGATGGAAAAAGTAGGTCGCGACGGCGTGATCACTGTTGAAGAAGGTCAGGCTCTACAAGATGAGCTAGATGTTGTTGAAGGTATGCAGTTCGATCGCGGTTACCTATCTCCTTACTTCATCAACAACCAAGAAGCAGGCAGCGTAGATCTTGAAAGCCCGTTCATCCTACTAATCGACAAGAAAGTATCGAACATCCGTGAACTACTTCCAACTCTGGAAGCAGTAGCTAAGGCGTCTCGTCCACTACTTATCATCGCTGAAGATGTTGAGGGTGAGGCTCTGGCAACACTAGTAGTAAACAACATGCGTGGTATCGTAAAAGTGGCTGCTGTTAAGGCGCCTGGTTTCGGTGACCGTCGTAAAGCAATGCTACAAGACATCGCGATCCTTACTGGCGGTACAGTGATTTCTGAAGAGATTGGTCTGGAGCTAGAGAAAGTAACTCTTGAAGACCTGGGTCAGGCTAAGCGCGTAAGCATCACTAAAGAAAACTCAACCATCATCGATGGTGCGGGTGAAGAAGCAATGATTCAAGGTCGTGTTGCTCAAATCCGTCAGCAAATCGAAGAAGCAACTTCGGATTACGACAAAGAGAAACTACAAGAGCGCGTAGCTAAGCTAGCTGGCGGTGTTGCAGTAATCAAAGTTGGTGCAGCAACTGAAGTTGAAATGAAAGAGAAGAAAGACCGCGTTGAAGATGCACTTCACGCAACTCGTGCTGCGGTTGAAGAAGGTGTTGTTGCTGGTGGTGGTGTTGCACTGATTCGCGCAGCATCTAAAGTTGCTAACCTAGAAGGTGACAACGAAGAGCAGAACGTTGGTATCCGTGTTGCACTACGTGCAATGGAAGCGCCAATCCGTCAAATCACTAAGAACGCAGGTGATGAAGAGTCTGTTGTTGCTAACAACGTACGTGCTGGCGAAGGTAACTACGGTTACAACGCAGCTACGGGCGAGTACGGCGATATGATCGAGATGGGTATTCTGGATCCAACTAAAGTAACTCGTAGCGCGCTACAGTTTGCAGCATCAGTAGCGGGTCTAATGATCACAACTGAAGCTATGGTTACTGACCTACCACAGAAAGATGCACCAGCTATGCCTGATATGGGCGGCATGGGTGGTATGGGTGGCATGGGCGGTATGATGTAGTCGCTTTAGCAGCCTAACATCTAAAAACGGAGACTATGGTCTCCGTTTTTGTTTGAGTTAAGTTGTGTGGTATTTTATGCGCGTTGGCGCAGCGTGTTGGTTTACGCTGTGCTTATTAGTTAATAGATCTAATCTCATTCTTTCGGAACAATAACAGCTCAATACACTGAGCCCCCATATTTTCCGAGATGGGGTTTAAATGGAGTAAGTTGTGAAGATTGCCGTAGCTGGTACAGGGTATGTAGGCCTCTCCAATGCAATGTTACTTGCGCAAAACCATCAAGTTGTTGCGTTAGATGTTATTGAAAATAAGGTTGAACTCCTAAACCAAAAAATCTCTCCTATTGCTGACGTCGAAATTGAAGACTTTTTAGCAAATAAATCGATCAACTTTGTTGCGACTACTGATAAGAGAGTTGCTTACGAAGGCGCACGTTTTGTCGTGATTGCGACTCCTACAGATTATGATCCTGTGACGAACTATTTTAATACATCTTCTGTCGAATCGGTTATTGAAGACGTTATGGCAATCAACCCAGAAGCAGTCATGGTGATTAAGTCTACAGTCCCTGTTGGTTACACCGAACGTATTCAGAAGGAATTAGGCTGTAGTAACCTGATGTTCTCACCTGAGTTTCTGAGAGAAGGTAGAGCACTGTACGATAACTTACACCCATCACGTATTATCGTGGGTGAACAGAGTGAGCGAGCTCAGGAATTTGCTAACCTTTTAGTGGAAGGTGCTGTAAAAGAGAATATTGATGTGCTTCTGACTAACTCAACTGAAGCTGAAGCCGTCAAGTTGTTCTCTAATACTTATCTAGCGATGCGCGTGGCTTATTTCAATGAGCTTGACTCTTATGCCGAAGCACATGGTTTGGATACGCGTCAAATTATTCAGGGTGTTGGCTTAGACCCACGTATTGGCAGTCATTACAACAACCCATCATTTGGCTATGGTGGCTACTGCTTACCTAAAGACACCAAACAGTTATTAGCTAACTACCAGGATGTGCCTAACAATATTGTTGGCGCAATAGTTGATGCTAACCGCACCCGAAAGGATTTTATCGCTGACTCTATATTGAAACGCGAGCCGCAGGTCGTTGGTATATACCGTCTTATCATGAAATCTGGCTCAGATAACTTCCGAGCATCTTCCATTCAAGGCATCATGAAGCGACTTAAGGCGAAGGGGATTACAGTTGTAGTTTACGAGCCTGTGCTTGAAGAAGATGAATTCTTCCATTCAGAAGTGATGCGTGATCTAGAAGCGTTTAAGGTTAAATCTGATGTTATCGTATCTAACCGCATGGCAGAAGAACTGGTAGATGTTGCTGATAAGGTCTATACCCGAGATCTATTTGGTTCTGATTAATTGATAAAAAAGCTCCGTTAGGAGCTTTTTTATTGCCTGTTATGTTGCTTTAGGTGGTTGTGCACATACTCTCGAATAAACGGCACCACCTCGTCTTCAAACCAAGGATTTTTCCTTAGCCATAACGTATTGCGTGGCGATGGGTGAGGTAACGGTAGATATCTTGGTGCCCAGCGATGCCATTGCTGTACGGTTTCTGTCAGTGTCTTAGGCTTGTTGCTGAGATAGTAGTTCTGCGCGTACTGACCGATCAGTAACGTCATACCCACATTAGGCAGCTGGTCCAAAATAGATTTATGCCATTGCGGGGCACACTCCTTCCTTGGTGGTAAATCACCGCTGTTACCTTTTCCCGGGTAGCACAGACCCATTGGCATTATCGCGACCTTGCTGGCGTCGTAAAACGTTTCGCTATCAAGATCTAACCATTCTCTGAGTCGGTTACCACTTGGATCATTCCACGGAATTGATGTTTCATGTACCCGTGTTCCGGGGGCCTGACCGATAATCAGCAGACTGGCGGATTTGGAAGCCTGAATAATAGGGTTAGCGCCCAGTGGCAGCTCAGGCTCGCATAGCCGACAGGCTCTGACTTGTTGCAGTAGCTCATCTAACATTTGTGGTTATCTCTGTTTTAGTACCCTTTGTCGGTATCAACGACATTGTTGAGACTAAATCCATCCCGCCAACATTGAAAGTTGTCTGCGAAAATTTCGACCACCTGCTCTGGGAAACTCAATGCTGCGATGTGAGGCGTAACCGTGATGCTGCTATTGCTCCAGAAAGGGTGATCCTGCGGTAAAGGTTCTTGTTCAAACACATCTAAGAATGCGTGTTGGATATGTCCTTGCTCAATTGCGTTGACTAATCCGGACTCATCAATGACGGTACCGCGTCCAACATTAAACAATAGAGCGCCTTGGCAGTGAGCCAAACTCTGTTGGTTAAGGGTGTGTTGAGTCTCTGGTGTATTGGGTAGCGTGTTTACAACAATATCGGCTTGTTGAAGAGCCGTGGCCAGCTCTTGAATGTGATAGGTCGCTGCAAAAGGCGAATGCTTGGGCGGAATACCACTTCGATTCACACCGATCGGTTCAATGGCAAAACTCTTAGCGACTTCAGCCAGGTGAGAGCCAATCGAGCCAGTCCCAAGGATCACCATCTTTCGGCCATTGAGAGACTGATAAGGTCTCGGTGCCCAGTTAGTCGCTTGCTGTTCGCTACGATAATGATCAAAGTGGCGATGATACTCAATGATGTAACCCAGTACATATTCAGCGATCTGTTGACCAAAGATCCCTTTGATGTTGGTCAGCTGACCCGAGAAGTTATTCAGATGTGGAAGTAAGGCGTCAACGCCGGCGTAGACAGATTGAATCCATTCAAGGTTTGGGAACTCATTGAGGCACTTTGCCGCCATAGGTGGGGAGGCAAGTAGAATTGTGGCGTGTTCACGCTCAGTAGTCACTTCCAGTTCAGCCAGGTCTGCCGACTTGAGCAGGTTGAGATAATAATCGTCATCTTCAGTAAGAAGGTAGACTTTATGAGTGAAATTGTTCATCGCCTTGCTTTTTTCCCTGTTGGTTATCAAGTACACTTTCCGTTGTCTAATTCAGCAACTAGGTCAACAGACCCTAAGAGTCTCTATGCTACAGAATCCTCTTCAGCTTCGCCTTGAGAAGTTAGAACCATGGAAACAGATTACCTTTATGGCGAGCTTGTGTGAACGTATGTACCCAAACTTCGCTATGTTTTGTGAAAGTACCAAGTTTGCCGAAGCGCGAGTTTACCGTGATATTCTCGACAGCATCTGGGAGCAGCTAACCGTTAAAACGGCGAAAGTGAACTTTGAACGTCAGCTTGAGAAGCTAGAAGAAATCATCCCTAGCTCTGAGGATTTTGATTTCTATGGCGTTTACCCTGCGATTGACGCTTGTGTTGCCTTGTCGGATCTTCTGCATGGTCTGCTAGATAGAGACTACCTGTACGAAAACATGCATAAAGTTAGTCAACAGTCTGTGGTGACAGTCGCTCAGTTAGAAGAAGCGCAAACAGGCGAAGAGATCACTAACGAAAACCAGAAAGAGAATGAAGCGGTTTGTGGTGAGTGGGATGTGCAATGGGCAATTTTCCGTCCACTGCGTGAAGCAGAAGAGCGTGATATCGAACTGATTAAAGATCTACGCTTTGAACTGCGCGAAGAAGGCGTGAGCAATATCGGCGTTCAAATTTAGTAAGAGTCTAGCCTCGAGCTACTAGGAAATAGAGAAAGAGGGTTGACACAAAAACGTCAACCCTCTTTATTTTCGTAACTCGCTAACTATCTTCTTTTTTCGCTTTCGACTCTGCGAGTGCTTCATCCTCGTCATCATCGCGGCTTTCGATAACACCGTGGGTCTCTTTCCACTTCTCCCAACGTTCAAAAGCAAGCTCTTGCATGTCAGTCGCGCGGTCTGCCTCATCGACAATCTCTTCACCGACCAGATGTTCAAATACGTCTTCAAGAGTCAGAAGACCTTGAATGGTACCGTACTCGTCAACCACCATTGCCAGTTGCAGGCGTTTAGCCATCATTTGTTCAAACGCTTTTGGCAGAACAATAGTATTAAGCAGAACATGCACAGGGCGCATTACCGCACCTAGTTGCTTCTCACCGCAACCTGCGTGTTGCAGTTTGAATAGCTCAAGACGGTGAACAAAACCAATAATATTATCGTTAGACTGGCTGTAGACCAGTGGACGCGAGAACGGAGTCTCTTTGTGCTTTTCAAGAAACTCATTAATCGTCATTTCAGCATCAACACGGAATACGACCGGGCGAGGGGTCATTACCTGAGTGACGGGTACATCCTGAATACCTAGTAGGTTATTCAGCATTTTAGATTCACCTTCAGCAAACTCACCGCTTTCTCTAGCCAGAATTGCCATTGCCGATAGCTCATCACGCATTTTTGGTGCTTCATGTCCGCGCGCAAGACGCTTAGTGATTTGTTCCGAGAACCAGACAAACGGAGTCAGCGCCCATACCATCCAGCGCAGAGTAGTCGCAGCCATTGGTGCTAGCTGACGCCAGTAGGTCGCACCAATAGTTTTCGGTACGATTTCTGACAGCACAAGTATGCCTAGCGTCAGTACGCCAGAGAATACACCAAGCCATTCGCTACCAAATACCACGGCAGCCTGAGCACCTGCTGTTGCCGCACCGATTGTGTGTGCAATCGTGTTTAGCGTCAGGATCGAAGCCAGTGGTCGGTCGATATCTGTTTTTAACTTTGCCAAAGAGTCCGCAGCAGGGTGTCCTTGCTGGCGCAACTGGGCGATATAACTTGGTGAGATACTCAGAAGAACCGCTTCTAAGACGGAGCAGATAAACGATACGCCAATCGCAACAGAGACGTATATTGTTAGCAGAAACATAAATGTCCTATGTGGTGTTATGCCCCCATCGAATTTTGCGTGAAAAGCGCAACTTTTCTTGCCTGCGCATTATTGATGTGAGCATTTTCTATTCGCTTTAAGTCCCGAAATATCAGGCTTTACGGGCTATCGCATGCTTATAAATAAGGCTAAAACAGGTTAAAAACAAGTATTAACTTTCCTTGTCACGGTAACAAATTGTGAGTTAATGCTCAGATTATGGTTAAAAGTACGTCATGAGAGCTAAAGATCGCTTACAAACCTTTGCCAGATGGGGCATTTATGATTTAGAGTGAGTTGAATTCGATAACATATGAGAAGGGAAACCTAATGAACAAGACCCAATTAATCGACTTTATCGCAGAGAAAGCAGATCTATCTAAAGCACAAGCTAAAGCTGCTCTTGAAGCAACTCTTGAAGGTGTGACTGATGCACTTAAAGAGGGTGACCAAGTTCAACTAATTGGTTTTGGTACATTCAAAGTTAACCACCGTGCTGCACGTACTGGCCGCAACCCTAAAACAGGTGCTGAGATCCAAATCGCAGCGGCAAACGTTCCAGCTTTCGTAGCGGGTAAAGCACTGAAAGATTCAGTGAAATAATTAAGTACCGATTTCAGAGTTTCTAACTCTAGATTGTATATAATACGCCAAGGTAGCTACTATCTTGGCGTATATTTGTTTTATGACGATGAAAAAATTACTAGCCCCTTCACTAATCGCTTCTTTGCTTATCGGTTGCTCTTCGAGTGTACCGACGCCTAACCTCGACCAGTTTTCTGACTATACTGGCGGCCAGTCAATGGGTGATGCTACCAGTCTGTATTGGTATACAGAAAAACTCAGCTTCCCATACACCGCCGCTGACTATGTTAGCGCTGGTGATTACGGTTGGTACAAAACCGACTATCGTTGGGATGAAGGCAGCCTGAGAGAATTGATTCGTGAGGGAGAGCAACTCAAAGACAACCAGTCTTTGGTTCCGTATCGTATTCATGTGCGCTTCAACAAAGACGGCGAGGCGGTATATCAGCAATATCGACTTGATGGCCGTGTGCTGCCATTGAAATCAGACAAGCTGGCATGGTTGAAACAAGAAGCCGCTAATATCTCGAATGTGACGAAAGAACAGAGTAGAGAAAATCTCAAACTGATCCAGGGTTACTGGGACGGTTCAACCTTTGATACCTGCGCGGGTAAGAGTTACACAGAGGTAGAATTTAACGAGACCCTGCCGAGCTTTGTTGTTAACCGACTGTCTACGATTGATAGCTATGCCGCTTTTCTTGGTACCACCAGGGGTAATCGAATTGTGGTGAACGAGTTGCTGATGTTAGCGGACGATAGTCACGACTGTATGGAACGTCCAAGCTTAATCGAGGAATAGGTTTCAGTAAGGAAACCTTCTGATTACTCTTCTGATAAAACAAAAGGGTTGACGCTCTCACGTCAACCCTCCAAAACTTTCACGCTTCACGCTTCACGCTTCACGCTTCTATTCCGCTTTCTCGCGCTCAATCGCTCTATAACCGATATCATTGCGGTGGAACATACCATTCCAGCTAACTTGCTTAGCAAGAGCGTAAGCGCGCTCCTGAGCTTCTGAGACGCTGTTTCCTAGTGCTGTTGCACAAAGAACTCGACCGCCATTTGTCACAACTTCACCAGCAGCGTTATTAGCCGTGCCAGCGTGGAAGATTTTTTCGCCGTCCTGCTCGCTTTCAGGTAGAGAAATAACGTCACCTTTAGCGTAATCCGCCGGGTAGCCACCTGCTGCCAGTACTACACCGATAGACGCGCGCGGATCCCACTTAGATTCCGCTTTATCTAACTTCTCGTCGATAGCCATCAGACACAGTTCAACCAGATCTGACTCCATGCGCATCATGATTGGCTGAGTCTCTGGGTCACCAAAGCGGCAGTTATACTCAATAACCTTTGGTGTTCCGTCTTTATCGATCATCAGACCCGCGTATAGGAAGCCTGTGTATGGTGCGCCTTCTGCATCCATACCACGAACGGTAGGGTAGATAACTTCTTCAAGAATACGGTTATGGATTTCAGGTGTTACCACCGGAGCTGGCGAGTATGCGCCCATGCCGCCTGTGTTAGGACCGGTATCTTTGTCGCCAACACGTTTATGGTCTTGGCTGGTGGCCATAGGTAACACGCTTGCGCCATCAACCATCACGATGAAGCTTGCTTCTTCGCCATCAAGGAACTCTTCGATAACCACTCGGCTACCCGCTTCACCAAAAGCGTTACCCGCCAGCATATCTTTGATTGCGTCTTCGGCTTCTTCTAGTGTCATTGCAACGATAACACCTTTACCAGCAGCCAGACCGTCGGCTTTAACCACGATAGGTGCGCCTTGTTGACGAACGTAAGCCAGTGCAGGCTCGATTTCAGTGAAGTTAGCGTAAGCCGCAGTAGGGATATTGTGGCGAGCTAAGAAGTCTTTAGTGAATGCTTTTGAACCTTCAAGCTGAGCCGCCGCTTGAGTAGGACCGAAGATCGGCAGACCCGCTTCGCGGAAAGCGTCAACCACACCGATAACCAATGGTGCTTCAGGACCAACAATAGTCAGCTCAACCTGTTTCTCTTTAGCAAAAGCAACCAGCTCAGAAATACTTTCAACGCCGATGTTTACGTTCTCAAGTTTAGGCTCAAGAGCAGTGCCTGCGTTACCTGGTGCAACAAAGACAGTCTCAACGTTTGGGTTTTGAGCTGCTTTCCAGCCTAGTGCATGCTCACGACCGCCGGCACCAATAATCAATACATTCATTTTTAATCCTTAAATCAAATTGCTTAGCTTCGAGTATCGAGTAGAGAGCTTCGAGTGATTACTGTTGGCAGCACTCGCTGCTCTCGACTCTGCGCGAAGCGCTCTCGTATCTCTCTAATGGCGGAAGTGACGCATACCCGTGAAGATCATCGCCATACCGTGCTCGTCAGCAGCTGCGATAACTTCGTCATCACGCATAGAGCCGCCCGGTTGAATTACGCACTTGATGCCAGCCTCTGCTGCCGCATCAATGCCATCACGGAATGGGAAGAACGCATCTGAAGCCATTACACAGCCTTCAACCTGTAGCCCTTCGTCAGCGGCTTTGATGCCAGCGATCTTAGCTGAGTAAACGCGGCTCATTTGGCCAGCGCCTACACCGATAGTCATGTCACCTTTGGAGTAAACAATCGCGTTTGATTTAACGTATTTCGCTACTTTCCAGCAGAATAGGGCATCTTTTAGCTCTTCTTCTGTCGGCTGACGCTTAGAAACAACCTTAAGGTCATCCAGACTTACCATACCCTGGTCACGGTCTTGAACTAGCAGGCCACCGTTAACGCGTTTAACGTCAAAGCCAGTTGTCTTCGCTGACCATTCGCCACACTCAAGCAGACGAACGTTTTTCTTCGCTGCAACGACTTCGATGGCTTCAGCCGATACCGATGGTGCGATGATAACTTCAACGAACTGGCGCTCAACGATTGCTGTTGCTGTTTCAGCGTCTAGCTCTTGGTTGAAGGCGATGATGCCACCGAACGCTGATGTTGGGTCAGTTTTATATGCACGGTCGTAAGCTTCGAGGATGTTGCTGCCTAGTGCAACGCCACATGGGTTAGCATGCTTAACGATGACACATGCCGGCTCGTCGAACTCTTTAACACACTCAAGTGCAGCGTCAGTGTCAGCGATGTTGTTGTAAGAAAGGGCTTTACCCTGAATCTGGCGAGCTGTTGAAACAGACGCTTCTTCTGGGTTCGCTTCTACATAGAAAGCGGCATCCTGGTGGCTGTTCTCACCGTAGCGCATATCTTGCTTCTTGATGAACTGCTGGTTGAAAGTGCGAGGGAATTTGCTCTCTTCATCACCTTCTTTGTTCTCACCGTAAGATGGAACCATAGTGCCGAAGTAGTTGGCGATCATGCCATCGTAAGATGCCGTGTGCTCGAAGGCCGCAATAGCAAGGTCAAAACGAGTCTCTAGCGTTAGAGACTTATCGTTAGCATCCATCTCTGTGATAACGCGGTCGTAGTCGTGAGCATTAACAACGATAGTGACGTCTTTGTGGTTTTTCGCTGCAGAACGAACCATGGTCGGACCACCGATATCGATGTTCTCAACGGCGTCAGCGAGAGTACAGCCTTCTTTAGCGACGGTCTCTGCGAATGGGTAAAGGTTAACCACAACCATGTCGATTGGATTGATGCCGTGTTTTTCCATTACCTCATCGTCCTGACCACGACGACCAAGTACACCACCGTGAACTTTAGGGTGCAGAGTCTTAACACGACCGTCCATCATTTCTGGGAAACCAGTGTAGTCTGATACTTCTGTTACAGAGATACCTTTCTCTGCCAATAGGCGAGCAGTGCCACCAGTGGATAGAATATCAACGCCACGGTTAGCTAGAGCTTGGGCAAACTCAACAATACCAGTTTTGTCTGATACGCTGATTAGAGCGCGGCGAATAGGACGAGCGTTAGTCATGCTTCCATTTCCTCAAAGTCACAGAGTTAATATATAAAATAAAGATATTTGCCAAAAATGAACTTGTTCTTACGCTTTACTAGGTAGATAGCAGTAAAATATTGGCCAGTTTTGGTAAAGACCTTTCCAGCATTTGCTGGTGATAAACTAGTCTCTGAGTTTGATGGCGCACATTCTAACTAATTTATTACAAAAAAGCTCGCGCAATCGTTTGGCATCGCAAAATTAATTGCAAAAAGCTTGAGTTTTAGCTTAAAAAGTAACGAAACAGTTAATAGGAAAAGTTATGTTTCAGATCGGTGAACTGGCGAAGCGTTGTAATGTCACCGCAGACACGCTGCGTTTTTATGAGAAAAACCAACTAATTAAACCTGCTGGCCGCAGCGAGTCCGGCTATCGACTGTATAACCAACAGAATCAAAGTCAGGTGAGCTTTATCCTTAAAGCGAAAGATCTTGGGCTCAGTTTGGATGAGATTCGCGAGTTACTGGAGATAAAACTTGAAGCGACAGAGCATAGCTGCGCTGAAGTAAAAGCGATTACCAGTGCGAAACTGAATCTAATCGACGAAAAGATTAATGAACTACAGCGTATCCGCACCGCATTAAAAAAGATTAATGATGCTTGCTGTGGGCATGTGGATGATGATGCCAGCCACTGTTCAATTCTTGGGGCTTTGGCTAGTGAAGAGAAGTCTTGCTGCGGAGATGAAAAAAGCTCGGCTTAAGACGCGCGACGGATATTTGCTTTGAGCTCTGTCGTGCTCTTAATCTGAGGAAGGTTGTCGTAATAGAGAGTAACCTGATTACGCCCAGTTTGTTTTGAGTAGTACATCGCTTTGTCTGCCTGAACCATCAGTTCACGAACTGACGAAACCTGCGAATTGAGCTCCGCAATACCGATACTGACGGTAGGTAAGATAATGTGCTCATCCACGTGACAAGGGGTGGATTCAATTGACTCACGGATTCGCTCCGCAATGTCATAGGCCTGAATCGCATTGGTATGGGTTAATACAACACCAAACTCTTCACCACCCAAGCGGCCAATGTAGTCGCTACCACGAATAGTATCGCGGCAGATATGCGCTACCTGAGTGATCACCTCATCACCAGAAAGGTGGCCGACCTGGTCGTTGATTTCCTTAAAGTGGTCGATGTCGATCATCAAACAGGATAACCCTTTACCTGACGGGTTATTGAAATCCTGCTCTAACTGCAGTGTAAAAGCGCGGCGGTTTAAAATACCAGTAAGCTCATCGGTATCAGCCAGCTTTCTCAGTTCAAGTTCTTGCTGGCGGGCAATGGTAATCTCACGCTCCTGCCACATAACATATTTAGAACCGTTGGAGAGGGTAATAGGTTTTAACGTCGCTTCAAACCATCGTTCTTCGACACCGCTCCATGCTTCAAGTTCTTCAATGGAAGACATTAATAGCTGACAAGGAGTAATGGAGTAGCGAAGCTTGGTCAAAACACCAGACTTAATCGTTTGCGTTAGGCTTTGCTGAAGTTGTTCGGCAACAGATGAAGGAACCAGGTCACTCAGGGTTTGCTCTGGTTTATCTGCGCTGTAAGGAGGAGCTTGAACCGCACCACCAAAGCTTTCCACAACTCGTCCGTGCTGATCAAGAATCAGCAGACGGTCAGGTAGCTCTCGTAGCATCAGGCTTAGCCATTCTTCCCTTTGCATATCAGCCATGTAGCTTAGTCCGAACGAAAACGTAATTTTTCATTATATCTAGCACGTTTTAGTTAGCAATCGTATTGGATCACAGATTGACGAATGTTTAATCACTGCATTTTACTGGTCATAACAAAAAAGCCGGGCCCACAATGTGAGCCCGGCTTTTGAAATCAAGAATCGAAATGAACGATTAGTTCATGCCGTATTTCTTAAGTTTCTTGCGAAGAGTACCGCGGTTGATACCCATCATAGTTGCTGCGCGAGTTTGGTTACCGCGAGTGTACTGCATGATGGTATCTAGTAGTGGCTGTTCAACTTCAGCTAGAACTAATTCGTATAGTTCTGTTACTTCTTGACCGTTTAATTGAGCCAAGTAGTTTTTAAGAGACGCTTTAACAGAGTCACGTAAAGGCTTCTGAGTAATCTGGTCTTGTGACGTTACTGTAGTTACTGTTAATGCTTCTGAAGTCAGATTTTGTTCGAACATATTCGGTCTAGCTCTTCTCTTAATTATGATGCAACGTTTACCCGTTATAACTGAAGCCGTAGCTTCAACTATTTAGGCTTTATCAAAATACTCTTCTAACGCTTCAAGCTGTAGCTCAGCTACATCAATAGCGTTGAAGGTACGGCGAAACTCACTTGCCTGCTCATGCTCTTTCAGGTACCAGCCAACGTGCTTACGCGCGATACGAGGACCTAAATACTCTCCATAGAAACTATGCAGGGCATTCACATGACCAAGCAGGATGTCTTTCACTTCCGAGTAAGGAAGATCAGGCATCGTGGTGCCGTTTTCCAAAAAGTGTTGGATTTCCTGGAAAATCCACGGACGACCCTGGGCAGGGCGTCCAATCATCAAAGCGTCTGCACCGGTGTATTCCAGTACATATTTAGCTTTCTCTGGGCTATCGATATCACCGTTAGCAATAACCGGTATAGAGATCGCCTGTTTAACCGCTTTAATGCTGTCATATTCGGCCTCACCTTTGTACATACATGCCTTTGTGCGCCCGTGTAGGGCTAAGGCCTGAATGCCGCAGTCTTCGGCTAATTTAGCGATTTGGACACAGTTTTTATTGTCTGTATCCCAGCCAGTGCGGGTTTTTAATGTCACAGGGACATCTACTGCGTTAACTACAGCTTTCAGAATATCTTCGATGATATCTGGGTACTGGAGTAAAGCAGAGCCAGCCAGCTTTTTATTCACTTTCTTTGCCGGACAGCCCATGTTGATATCGATGATTTGCGCACCGTTTTCAACACTAAACTGAGCAGCGTCGGCCATAAGCTGTGGATCAGCACCAGCAATTTGTACAGAGCGAATGCCCGATTCGCCTTCATGTACCATGCGTTGCTTCGATTTAGACGTTTTCCATAGTTTAGGATTTGACGACATCATTTCACTGACGGCCATTCCTGCACCATAACGGAGACACAACTCGCGGAATGGTCTATCCGTCACGCCAGCCATTGGGGCAACGATGAGATTGTTCTTAAGTTGGTGTTTTCCGATTTTCAAAACGTCTTCACAGCTTAGTACCAGCAAGGGCGCGCATTTTACGCATTTTTTAGCGCTGTGAAAAGACTAATATTTGAGCATTTACAATTTGTTTTAGTAAAACGCCCAAAAATCAGTCAATTAGCTTGCAAAGTCTTGTCTAGCCTTGCTTTCGACCAGAGATGCGACACCATTCACTTTGCTCTTTGATAGGATCAATGTGAAGCTCATCACGGTAATAGTTAGCAACATCTTCAGCCTGAGTATCCAGTACACCAGACATCGCCAGCTCACCATTTGGTTTCACTAATGACTTAATAATTGGAGACAGGTCACGTAGCGGGCCAGCAAGAATATTTGCGACCACAACATCAGCGATTAGCCCTTCAGGCTGATCCTGAGGAAGGAAGACTTCAAGCTGATCAGCAACGCCATTACGCTCTGCATTGTCTTTAGAAGCCAGCAGAGCTTGAGGATCAATGTCGATCCCGATAACTTTCTCGGCACCTAGTTTGATCGCAGCGATCGCGAGAATGCCTGAGCCACAACCAAAGTCGATAACTGTTTTACCACTTAGGTCTAAACCTTCAAGCCACTCAAGACATAGTGCCGTCGTTGGGTGAGTACCTGTACCAAATGCCAGACCTGGATCAAGCATTACGTTGACCGCATCAGGCTCTGGAATTTCACGCCAGCTTGGACAGATCCATAAACGCTCACCAAACTTCATTGGGTGGAAGTTGTCCATCCACTCGCGTTCCCAGTCTTTGTCTTCAAGTTGCTCGACTTTGTAGGCAAAGCCTTCAGGAAGCAAGCCACTAAGCTTGGTTTGCTCAATGATAAAGTTGCTGTCCGCTTCAGCGTCATACAGCGCCAGGATATCAGTGTCACCCCAAAGACGTGTTTCGCCCGGTAGAGGCTCGAATACAGGCGTATCGTGAGCGTCTAGAAAGGTCACAGACAGTGCACCAGTCTCTTCCATTAGCATATCGCCGATCTGTTCAGCGTTTTCATTCGTCGCGTTGAGTTTAATTTGAATCCAAGGCATGGGTATGTGCTCTTAAAAGTAAAATTTGCGCAGAGTTTATCAGATCTCTGCTGAGATTATAGACGTAAACAAAAAATGCTCACCGAAGTGAGCATTTTGGAAGAGTTTCTAGACCCTGGTTCCTAGAGAGGATATTTCCTCGACCTGGTCACTAGAGACTATTGCAGACCTAGTTTTTTCTCTAGGTAATGAATGTTGGCACCACCATGCTGGAAGTTCTCATCATTCATAATGCTTTCCTGTAGAGGAACGTTAGTTTTGATGCCTTCAACGATCATCTCACCTAGTGCGTTCTTCATACGAGCAATCGCTACGTCGCGGTTCTCACCGAATGTGATCAGTTTACCGATCATTGAATCGTAGTGAGGTGGTACAGTGTAGCCAGTATAGATGTGCGATTCCCAACGAACGCCCATACCGCCTGGAGCGTGGAAACGTTCGATTTTACCTGGTGAAGGTAGGAAGCGCTCTGGGTCTTCAGCGTTGATACGACACTCAATCGCATGGCCGCGAATCTTGATGTCATCCTGAGTGAATGACAGAGGCTGGCCAGCGGCAACACGAAGCTGCTCTTTGATTAGGTCAACACCAGTTACCATTTCAGTTACTGGGTGCTCTACCTGAATACGCGTGTTCATTTCGATGAAGTAGAACTCGCCGTTTTCGTATAGGAATTCAAACGTACCTGCGCCGCGGTAACCGATTTCCAGACATGCACGTGTACAACGTTCACCGATGTATTTACGCATCTCTTCTGTGATACCTGGTGCTGGAGCTTCCTCAACAACCTTCTGGTGACGACGCTGCATAGAACAGTCACGTTCACCTAGGTGGATAGCGCCGCCCTGACCGTCAGCAATAACCTGAACTTCAACGTGACGAGGGTTTTCCAGGAATTTCTCCATGTAAACCATATCGTTGTTGAATGCCGCTTTTGCTTCTGCACGAGTCATAGCGATAGCTTCAACCAGCTCGCCTTCAGAACGTACAACACGCATACCACGACCACCGCCGCCGCCAGAGGCTTTGATGATTACTGGGTAGCCAATACGTTTAGCGTGTGCTTTGTTCTTCGCTTCGTCGTCGTCCAGCGGACCGTCAGAACCTGGTACACAAGGTACGCCAGCTTTCTTCATCGCAGTGATTGCTGACACTTTGTCACCCATCATGCGAATAGTGTCAGCTTTAGGGCCAACGAAGATAAAGCCACTACGCTCAACTTGCTCAGCAAAATCCGCGTTTTCTGACAGGAAGCCGTAGCCAGGGTGGATAGCCACCGCGCCAGTTACTTCTGCAGCAGAAATGATACGAGGAATGTTTAGGTAGCTGTCGATACCACGAGCAGGACCGATACAGATTGCTTCGTCTGCAAGCAGTACGTGTTTTAGGTCACGGTCAGCTGTTGAGTGAACAGCTACCGTTTTAATACCTAGTTCTTTACATGCGCGAAGGATTCGAAGAGCAATCTCTCCTCGGTTCGCGATGACTAATTTATCTAGCATAAGAGAGAGCCTCTATTATTCGATAACAACAAGTGGTTGGTCGAATTCAACTGGCTGGCCGTCTTCAACTAGGATAGCGGTAACAACACCAGACTTGTCAGCTTCGATTTGGTTCATCATCTTCATTGCTTCAACGATACATAGAGTGTCGCCAGCATTAACAGTTTGACCAACTTCTACGAATGATTTCGCGTCTGGGCTTGGAGAACGGTAGAAAGTACCTACCATTGGAGAAAGAACTTGGTGACCCGCAGGTACTGCAGGAGCTGCTGCTTCAGTCGCTGCAGGTGCAGGAGCCGCTGTTGCCGCAGGAGCTACAGCCGCTACAGGAGCAGGTGCTGCTGCATATTGAACTGGCGCAGGCGCTGCAGTGCCGTTACGGCTGATGCGTACCGACTCTTCACCTTCAGAGATTTCTAGCTCAGCAATGCCAGACTCTTCTACTAACTCGATAAGCTTCTTGATTTTACGGATATCCATCTTTTCTTTCTCTTTTATCTTGTGAATAAGACAGCTCAAAGTGAGCTGCAGAGTGTTTATTTACTTTGATAGTAATTAAGTTACTTTGCCTGCAACTTGTTAATGGCAGCAGACAGAGCGAATTCGTAACCTTGCGCACCTAAACCACAAATCACGCCTTCAGCCTTATCTGATAGATAAGAGTGGTGACGGAAAGGCTCACGTGCATGTACATTTGATAGATGTACTTCGATAAATGGGATAGCGACGCCGAGTAGTGCATCACGCAGAGCCACACTGGTGTGAGTGAAGGCTGCCGGGTTGATGATAATAAAGTCGACATTATCGTAAGCAGCATGAATAGCTTCGATCAGTTCATATTCACGGTTCGATTGAAGGTGTTGGAGTTCAACGCCTGCTTCGTGAGCTTGCTTGGTTAAGGTATCAACAATCTGTGTCAGGCTCGAAGAGCCATAATGTGCGGGCTCGCGTAGACCTAACAGGTTTAGATTTGGACCATTTAAGACAAGAATGCGTGATTTTGCTGTCATTATGCTGCCATCTTCCTACTTCATGATATGAACTGGAATATTCCCATATTATCGCTGATTCAGCATACTAATTTTGTCAAAAATATCGCTGGATCTTTGAAATAGACCCAGATTATAGCCAATTCAGCGCAAATCGCAGCAATTTACTGGTCTAATCTCCCACCTTGGTCGTCGGTTTTTGTAACCGAGGTAACATTTTTTGTTCGATTGAAGCGGTTAAAAGTACGCTGTCTAGCGCAGAAAACGGCAAAGCCGCCACGATGTGACGGCTTTGTTATTAAGGGGGAGGTGGTTTTGGTGTTACGCTAGCTCTGCTTTCTCTGCAATGAGCTTATCAACAACACTTGGGTCTGCCAGTGTCGATGTATCACCAAGGTTACTGGTATCGCCAGTTGCAATCTTACGTAGAATTCGACGCATGATCTTACCTGAGCGAGTCTTAGGTAGTGAATCTGTCCAGTGTAGTACGTCTGGTGTTGCAATCGGGCCGATCTCTTTACGAACCCAGTTCTTCACTTCTGCGTGTAGCTCTGCACTTGGGAACTCACCATCATTTAGCGTGATGTAAGCGTAGATTGCCTGACCTTTGATATCGTGTGGGATACCTACAATCGCTGCTTCTGCAATCTTATCGTGAGCAACCAGTGCTGATTCAATCTCAGCAGTACCCATGCGGTGACCTGATACGTTCAGTACGTCATCGACACGACCTGTGATCCAGTAGTAACCATCTTCATCGCGACGAGCACCGTCACTCGTGAAGTACATACCTTTAAAGGTAGAGAAGTAAGTTTGCTCAAAGCGGTCATGGTCACCGTAAACAGTACGCATCTGACCAGGCCATGAGTCAAGAATAACCAGGTTACCGTCCGTTGCACCTTCGATGATGTTACCCATGTTATCAACAAGAGCAGGTTGAACACCGAAGAATGGACGAGTTGCCGAACCAGGTTTTAGATCCGTTGCACCTGGAAGTGGTGCGATAAGGATGCCGCCTGTTTCTGTTTGCCACCAAGTATCAACGATTGGCGAGTTCTCGTTACCGATAGTTTTGTAGTACCACTCCCACGCTTCTGGGTTAATTGGTTCACCTACTGAACCCATGATGCGTAAGCTGCTACGAGACGTGCCTTCTACGGCTTCATTACCTTTCGCCATAAGAGCACGAATTGCTGTCGGAGCAGTGTATAGAATGTTTACCTGATGCTTATCAACCACTTCGCTCATGCGGCTAGTGCTTGGGTAGTTTGGCACACCTTCAAACAGGATAGTTTTCGCACCGTTTGCCAGTGGTCCGTAGATAAGGTAAGTGTGGCCAGTGATCCAACCCACATCTGCTGTACACCAGAAAGTTTCACCTGGCTGGTAGTCAAATACGTATTTGAACGTCATCGCGGCATACACTAGGTAACCACCCGTTGTGTGTAGAACACCTTTTGGCTTGCCAGTAGAACCAGATGTGTAAAGGATGAATAGTGGATCTTCTGCTTTCATCTCTTCTGGTGGACAGTCTGAAGAAACATTCGCTGTAGCTTCATGCCACCAAACATCGCGATGCTCGTGCCAGTCAATATCACCACCAGTACGCTTCATTACGATGACTTTTTCGATGGTTTTTACTTCTGGGTTAGTCAGAGCTTCATCAACGTTTTTCTTCAGTGGAACCGCGCGACCGCCACGAACGCCTTCGTCAGCAGTAATCACCACTTTAGCGTCAGAATCTATAATACGACCAGAAAGTGCTTCTGGTGAGAAACCACCAAATACCACAGTGTGAACCGCACCGATACGGGTACAAGCAAGCATAGCAACCGCTGCTTCAGTCACCATTGGCATGTAAAGACAAACAACATCACCTTTACGTACACCTTGCTCTTTAAGTGCGTTAGAGAACTCACACACTTCTTTGTGCAGCTCTTTGAACGTTAGTGTTTTGTCATCGTTTGGATCATCACCTTCCCAGATGATAGCAACGTCATCACCGCGCTCAGCCAGATGACGGTCAATACAGTTAGCAGAAACGTTGAGAGTACCGTCTTCGAACCAACGAATGTCTACGTGGCCAGTATCGAAAGAGGTGTTTTTAACTTGAGTAAATGGCTTGATCCAATCGACGATTTTGCCGTGCTCACTCCAGAAGCCAACAGGGTCTGTTACAGATTGTTGGTACATGGCTTGGTAAGTATCGTTATCCGCGTGTGTGTTTTTCTTGATGTTCTCTTTAACCGGATAAATATGGGCTTCACTCATTGCTGATCTCCTTGTTGCCTAATTCGTTATGAATTGAGCAAGTGTCCGTTTAAAACGATGAGGTCACCTGACCCCGACGTTGTAAAATCCTTATGCCTATAACTTTCAATCACAGGAGTAGATTCGACAATTAGACTTTAGGATGATAGGAAGAAATCTGCTTAAAAATTAGCGATCTATGTTTGAAAATGGGACTGATGTAATGTCTTTATACTAGCTTCTGTAGGGTAAACTAAGACTAGGTAGATCACCTTTTGTCAGTCGCACAAAGACTAATGCGGCGGAGATCGCATCCTGCAGAGCATCATGCTTATCTTGCATTGGCAGATCTAAGTGACGACAAATTGCGTCCAGACTGAGGTCGAAATAGGCGTTGGGGAGGTGTTTTTCCAACTTATCATGGTAAATCTGGCTGACCTCAATTAGAGGATTTGGTAGGGGAAATCCAAGTTGTTTCTGGCAGGCCAGGTCGAGAATTTTTTTGTCGTAGCGAATGTGGTAACCAACCAGAGGTCGGTTACCAATAAACTCCAATAACTGGATCAGAGCCTGCTTTTCATCAATACCATCGACCAGATCCTGATGGCGTATTTTATGGATTTTTACCGAACCAGAATCAAGAGACTGAGGAGCTCGTAAACGCACCTCAAACGGCTTGCTGGTGATAATACGATTGTCGATGATTTTGGTTGCCGCAATAGTAACAAGCTCTGCGCGGTTAGGATCCAGGCTGGTGGTTTCGCAGTCGAGCGAGACATATTCGCCTTTCTTAACCGAGGCAAATAGAGGCTGATAAGGAGAGCCTTTAAGCTTGTAATACCAATAGCGGCGCATTAACCAGTTCATCGCGACACCTTAATCTCTTATCTGATAATGATAGCCCAAGAACTGCTTAAACTTTTTCACTACATGTAAGCTGTGGCGTAATAAGTCGCGCTCGGTGCGGTCTATCTGACTGAGGTCAATGCGGTTGTGGCTGTGCTGGTTGCTCAATTGCTGATTTAAGCGCAGTTTAAACAGTAACTTGAGCGCTTCGCTGAGGTTATCTGCTGTGTCTGGTTCGAGAATCCGTTTGTTACGCAGAGCTTCAATACGTTCGAAAGTATTTTTTTCTTCGATGCCATACTCCAGCACTAATGTACGGATGCCATGCACAATCGGGAAAATACCACCACTTTTGACATCGACTCCCTGCTTATCTTTCTTAACGTTACCAAACAGAGTTAATGGTAGGGAGAACTGTAGTGCCGGGCGAGAGAAGTCTTGCAGCGCCAGCATGTTATTAAACATTGTCTGTTTCAAATGTTCAGTGATCGGCTCCAGCAGTGATTTGTTACCTGCGACGGCGTGAGCATCAGTGAAGATCGCTAAATCCATCACCTGTTCAGCCGAGTTAGGTTTAGACCAGACAGTAATGGTGTTTTTCCATGCTTCCTGAGTCTTAACCCATTTAGGGTTGTTGACCATCACATTGCCAGGGCAGAGTGGGTAACCTAGCTGTTGTAAGGTGTGAGTTAATTGCTCCATGACTGCTTCACACTGATGCCAGGTCACTCCATCTTTAATAATTAGCGCGTTATCCTGGTCGGTTTTCAGGATCTGTTCTCCACGCCCTTCTGAGCCTAAAACAACCAGACAGCACTGGTCGTGAAGGGCGGGAGGAACAATCAGTTCAAAGGCTTTTTCAATGATTTGTTCATTAACCGCTGAGATAAGCTCCATGATAAAACGAGTACGAATGCCGTTATTGAGTAAGCTTTCGACCAGATGACGCTGGCGGTTCGAAGCCAGCGCTAACTCTTCAATACTCGAAGAGCGGGCAATGCTCAGTGTCAGTACATGCGAATGGGTTGAGAAAGCACTCAGAATCTGAGTCATATCCAGCATGCCGACCGCTTCTTTACCATCGGATACCATCACGCGCTTCATTCGATTACGCGTCATTTTGATCATCGCATTGAACAGAAACTCCCCATTCTCGACATGAATAACCGGAAAGGTTGCTATATCGCCAACAGGGGTATCAAGCGGGTGCCCTTCCAGCATGACCGCATGGAGCATATTGGTTCGGGTAATGATGCCATAAGGGAGTGAATGAGGATCTTCCACAAGTCGCTCATCGTCGTCATTAAGGCGCACCAAGGCCGAATCAATACCGTTCTGTTTCAGGGTCTGAGTGACCTCATTAAGCGGTTGTTCCGGGGAGAGCAGCATAGGTGGGTGATAAATGTCACTGTCGACTTTAGTCAGAATAAACTCTGCCAGATTTTGCTGCTGCTGCGCGGCTTCAATGAGCTCCTGACGACGCGCGAGGTTGTTATCGAAGTAGGCAGCAAACTGACCATTTTCGTTGTATAGCTCAAGGAAGACAGACTTAGGCAGCAGATATGAGAGGGTATCTTCCAGGGCTACGTATCTGTGTTTGACACTCTCTTCAAACAGAGCACGTACATCAAACAGGTCATCATTAGCGTAATGGGCAAAGATCTCTTTGTCGTCTTGCGAGCGTTCTTCTACCGCACCTTTGATAAGTATATGTAGGTGTTGACTGGCTATCCCTGGCTGAAGCAGGGTCTCTTTGGCACGAAAGTAGGCCACGTCTAATGAACTGCGCAGTTTGTTCTGCTGCTCAGGGTCTAAACGGTCAAAGGGCGGGGAGTGCATATTGAACTTATCTGGCATAGCGACTGACTCATGCGATCTCTACATCTGCTTAGTGTGCAATATTTTGACAATTGCGCCAGACGACTTTGGTCGTATCTGAAGGGATAAGCTGCTCTTTGTTATGACAATAGGGAAACTCAGTTGTGATAATTCTTCCCTTTTTATTCCGCGCAGAGCAAACGATAATACCTTGCCCTTTTTTGATGCATTCCGAGGTTTAAATGCTAACCCCTTCTCCATATGGCTGGATTTCCCAGTATTTTGTCGGCTTCTTTTTTGCCTACGGTGTCTACCTGCCGTTTTGGGCACTATGGTTTGAAGAGCAGGGCGTTTCAGCAACTGACATCGGTTTGTTAGTAGGTATCGGTTTTGCGACTCGCTGCGTAGCGAACATGGTACTGACGCCGCGTATTCATAAAGTCGAGCATTTAATGCCGGCATTACGCTGGCTGAGCTTTGCTTCTATCCTGTTTGTCGGCTTCCACTTTTTCACTGGAGGAAGCTTCTGGTTAATGGCGCTGGCGACTGTGCTATTTAACCTTTGCTGTGGTCCAGTGGTTCCGTTGTCAGATGCAATGGCTAACTACTATGCGCGTCTTAAAATGCTTGATTATGGCCGCACGCGTCTTTGGGGTTCGTTAGCATTTATTGCAGGTTCTACCGTGGTGGGTTATCTGGTTGCTCAGTACGGTTCCGATATGATTCTCTATACCGCGCTAGCCGGGGTGATTGCCGCATTAATCTTCTCGGCTCGCAGCATCAACCCGATGCCAGTGACGACTTCTGAGCACGATGCTGAGCGTCCGAAACTAACAGAGCTGCTGCGTGAACTACCAGTGATTAAGTTCCTCGTGCTGGTCGCCCTGATTCAGGGTAGTCATGCTGCTTACTACAGTTTTAGTTCTATTTACTGGAAAGGGGCGGGTTACTCGGAAGACATTATCGGTTATCTGTGGAGTTTAGGTGTTGCGGCAGAGGTAGCGGTATTCGCTTTAAGTAAACGTCTGTTCTCTGGCTGGAGTTTACGTGCGCTGTTTGTCGTTGCAGCATTAGGTGTGGTTGTTCGTTGGGGACTCACTGCCTCAACAACAGCACTGCTTGCACTGGTTGCGATTCAGTTGCTGCATGGCGTGACATTCGCGATCGCACATATTGCTGCAATTCAATATATTCAGCATTCAGAGCAGCGTAAAATGGTCGCTCTGCAAGCGTTATATAATGCGATTCCACTCGGGGCGTTTATTGCTCTGATGACGACTTTGAGTGGCTGGGGTTATGAAAACTGGGGTGCCAACGTTTTCTGGGCGATGGCGGTAATGGGTGTTCTGGCACTATTTATCAAAGTCGAACCACAGGCTCATAGTGTTAACGATGTGATTAAAGCCGAGCCCAAAGCACAGAATTAAGCCTCTCTGATTGAGTTCAGATGCTTTAATGAGTTTAATGAAACCTCTTCAATATGAAGAGGTTTTTTGTTTTATGAGTAAAGCAAACGACATGGACGAAAATGGATAAGGATATCTGATGCAGGGTTGGCTCGTGATCACCGTATCACTGTTGTATCTCGGTTTACTGTTTCTCATTGCCTGGTACGGCGATAAACAACACTCTTGGTTAGCCAAATGGCGACCTTGGGTCTACAGTTTGTCAATTGCGGTTTATTGTACCTCGTGGACCTTCTATGGCACGGTGGGTCAGGCGAGTAGTAACCCATGGTCATTCCTGCCAATCTATATTGCCCCGATTCTGGTATTCACCTTAGGATGGCGTATTCTTGCCAGGCTTATCATTACCGCTAAGCGCGAACATATCACTTCAATAGCCGACTTTATCGCTGCCCGTTACGGCAAGTCACAAGGATTGGCGGTAGTCGTGACCCTCATTGCTGTCGCCGGTATTCTTCCTTATATCGCCCTGCAACTGCGTGGCATCACCATGGGCTTAGAGATAATTGCCCCGGATTTGCCAGCGCAATTTGAAGGCTCGGGCTTTGATGTCTCATGGTTTGTCGTGGTGGCACTCGCGGTGTTTACCATGCTGTTTGGTACCCGCCATATCGATAATACCGAGCACCACCGCGGTATGATGATGGCAATCGCGTTTGAATCGATTATCAAGCTGGTGGCCTTTCTCGCCGTTGGTCTGTTTATCCTTTTTCTGGCCGTTAATCGCAGTGATGTTGAACTGGTTGAGATCGCTCGCCAGACTTATCAGTCACCGAATGTTCCTACGTTACTGATTCATACTGTTCTTACTATGCTGGCGATTGTCTGTCTGCCGCGTCAGTTCCACACTATGGTAGTAGAAAACGAACGTGCTCAAGATCTGCATACTGCCCGCTGGCTGTTCCCTGTTTACCTGATCTTAATGGGAATGTTTGTCCTGCCTATCGCTTGGGTAGGGCAATCTCTGTTGAGCAACGCCAGCCCGGATACCTACGTGATTAGCTTGCCGATGGCAGTTGGTGCTCAGGACGTTGCGTTGTTGGCGTTCTTAGGTGGTACATCCGCTGCCAGTGGTATGGTTATTGTCTCGACAATTGCATTGGCAATCATGGTATCCAATGACTTAGTCATGCCACTGTTGCTGCGTAGGATGCGTCTGTCTCAGCGTAATCATCGCCACTTTTCTGGTTTACTGTTGGTTATTCGTCGTGGATTGATCTTGCTACTACTGCTTGGTGCGTGGGCTTTCTATCAGGCGTTAGGAAGTATTCACTCACTGTCAGCAATCGGATTCCTCTCATTTGCCGCAATTACCCAATTCGCTCCGGCGCTGTTAGGGGGGATGTACTGGCGTCAGGGCAATCGCAAAGGTGTCTATGTCGGATTAGCGGTCGGCTTTACTGTGTGGCTGATAACCCTAATGAGTCAGACCGATATGCTGGCCGGCAGTGCGGACAGCAACTTGCTGCTGTGGCTGATCACGCCGCCGCAGTTACTGCAGAATTGGGACGTAACCAACTCGGATTGGGGAATATTACTGAGTATTTCCCTAAACGCCCTGTGTTACGTAGTCGTGTCGCTGTTTACTCGCGCTAGTCTCAGTGAGCGTTTACAGTCCGCTGCTTTCGTTGGTACCCCATTACCAGAAAGTGAGAACATGAGTCTGTACCAAAGCCGCGTGACGGTTGGTGAACTGGAAATGCTCGCCTCACGTTTTGTTGGCCGACAAAGGGTTCGTAATGCATTCAGACAGTATTGGCAGCAGCAGCGCGAGACCATGCTACCCAATCAACAAGCTCCCTCGACACTGATACGTCACACAGAGCGTGTACTAGCCGGTGTGTTTGGTGCGTCATCGGCAAAGTTAGTACTAACTTCTGCTCTACAGGGGCGCAACATGCAGCTGGAAGAAGTGGCGACCATTGTTGATGAAGCTTCAGAGCTGTATGACTTCAGCCGAGGATTGTTGCAGGGTGCAATTGAACATATCGGTCAGGGCATTGCTGTTGTCGATAAACAGCTAAGGCTGGTGGCATGGAACCAGCGCTATCTCGAATTGTTTACATTCCCTGCGGGCTTGATTCAGGTCGGTAGACCAATAGCCGATGTGATTCGTCATAATGCAGAACAGGGATTATGTGGCCCGGGCGACCCTGAACAACATGTTCGCCGCCGTGTATTCCATTTAGAGCAAGGTACTCGCCATACATCATCGCGAGTGCGTCCTGATGGGCGGGTTATTGAGGTTCAGGGTAATCCAATGCCTGGCGGTGGGTTTGTAATGAGCTTTACTGATATCACCGTATTCCGCGATGCCGAGCAGGCGCTAAAAGATGCCAACGAGAGTCTGGAGGAGCGAGTTCAGGAGCGAACTAAAGAACTGGAACAACTGAATAAAAAGTTGGTGTCAGCGACTCAGCGTTCGGAGCACGAGTCTCAATCTAAATCCCGTTTCTTGGCGGCGGTCAGTCACGATTTGATGCAACCACTCAATGCAGCGCGACTCTTTGCCTCTTCACTTTCAGAAGTTGCCAACGAGCCGGAAACCAAACAGCTATCCAAACATATTGAAAGTGCTTTAGGCGCAGCAGAAGACTTGATTGGTGACCTGCTTGATATTTCACGCCTCGAGTCGGGCAAACTGGATATCAACGTCCACGGCTTTGCCATCAATGATGTTCTGTCTAACCTCAATGCTGAATTTAGTGCGCTTGCCAAGCAACAGGGCATTGAGTTCTCCATGATTCCGAGTCAGCTGTTAGTTCAATCAGACCCTAAATTACTGCGTCGGGTTGTGCAGAACTTTTTGACCAATGCATTCCGTTATAGCCCAAGGGGCAAGGTGGTACTAGGAGTTAAGCGTATCGGCGGTAAAGCAAGGATCGATGTCTGGGACAACGGCATGGGGATCGATGAAGATAAGCAGCAAGAGATCTTCGAAGAGTTTAACCGCGGTAGTCAGGTGCGATCAGATCAGGGGCTTGGCCTTGGTTTGGCAATCTCGAAAGGGATTGCTCATGTACTTGGTCATCAAATCACTATGCGTTCTTGGCCAGGTCAGGGTAGCGTGTTCTCGATTACTTTAGACCGTAGCGAAGAAGCGTTAGCGCCAGTTAAAGAGAGCGTTACTACCGTTGCATCTGACCTTAGCCATCTCAGGGTTCTGTGTGTCGACAATGAGCAGGATATTCTGGTTGGTATGGAAAACTTACTTGGTCGTTGGGGTTGTGATGTGCGGACTGCCGTTGATCTCGTGGGTAGCCTGCAGTTGATTGATGAACATTGGGTGCCTGACGTGATTCTGTCTGACTATCGTCTCGATAATGGCCGAACCGGACTAGAGGTCCTGCAACAGTGCCGATTGCGCTTAGGCGACAGCTTTATTGGTGTCATCATTAGTGCTGATCGTACCGACGATATGCTTGATGGCATTAAGTCGAATGGGTTTAGTTTTATTCCTAAGCCAGTTAAACCGCTCAAGCTAAGGGCGGTATTGAATCGGGTGTAGGGCGCCTCGCTCGGATAATTGAGAGCGGGCTGGGCCCTGCGAGAATTTAGAACGCTGCGCTCCGAGAATCGAGACCGGACTCCGTCCTTCGAGAGGTGCGCGTTATAGCTGCTGGGTAGATATCAGAACCAGAGCTTTTTGTTGAGAACTTACGTCTAAAATACAGAAAAAAGGTTGACGCCCTATAACGTCAACCTTCCAAAATTTTCTCTCTTCTATTCCGTAAACAACGTTTCGTACTTCACAAACGCAGTCTGTGTTTCTCCATAGTAAAGAGTGCCGTTAGACTGAACTGCTACTCTCAACCAACTCTCTTCTGATTGAGGCTTAGGCAGTGAAATCATCCACTGTTTACCGCTGCTGTCGGCAGGTTGCATGTCAATTGGCTGGGCATCCTGATCTTGTCCATTAACCAATGATAGTTTTACACCATCGAGCGGGTAAGCGGCTTTTAGTGATAGATCTAGTCCCTGCGCCGTTAGCTTTTCTGAACGGAACTGCACCTTAAAATCGCCGTTGGTCATATCACATAGTCCACTGGTATAGCGACAGTTAGATTTGGCTGCCAGCTTATATGTTTCCCCTTCTTTAGCGGCGTGAGGTTTTTCACTCAGTGCCATATCTGTCCCAAAGTAGGCAATCAAAGAAAGAATAGGGGCTATCAATAGTGCAATCAGAAAGTGCTTGTTCTTGAACATAAAATACTAGTTCCATCAATTATCTGTTCATTCGTGCTGGCTAAAATCGCTAATAACTGCGTTAAAGATTTAGAAGGTAAAGCAACTAGCTTGCTGCAATCTTTGCCTTGTTCTAAGCGATTTTTTCTGCGTAATCTCTGAACATAGAATCAATGGCACTGGTATACGTCCTTGCTACTGTTCAGAGAATCTTTAATTATTAGAATAAGTTAAGCGAATAAAAAAGCCCCAGATGGGGCTTTTGTGGTTTAGATTAGATTTTAGTGGTCAACAGCGCCGCCAGCACCTGCTGGTACACGTACGTGTTCAACCAGATCTTTAACTTCTTGTGGAGTTTCAGCTGTTACTTTCGATACAGCGAACGCTACTAGGAAGTTAAATACCGCACCAATTGCACCAAATGCGTTTGGTTCGATGCCTAGGAACCAGTTGCTACCCCAGCTTTCTAGGTATTTCCAGTCAGCGACAAATAGGATGCCTTTGTGCTGGAATACGTAGAATAGAGTGATACTGATACCCGCAACCATACCTGCGATTGCACCTTCTTTGTTGATACCTTTGCTGAAGATACCCATCATCAGTGCAGGGAAGATGGACGATGCGGCCAGACCGAAGGCCAGTGCTACCGTACCTGCTGCAAAGCCTGGCGGGTTGAGGCCCAGATAACCAGCCACTGCAATCGCCACCGCCATGGAGATTCGACTGGCGAGCAGTTCTTTCTTCTCAGATATATTCGGATTTATAACGCCTTTGATTAAGTCATGTGATATCGCGGAGGATATCGCCAGCAATAGACCTGCTGCGGTTGAAAGTGCCGCTGCCAGACCACCTGCTGCCACTAGAGCGATTACCCAGTTTGGTAGCTTCGCAATCTCAGGGTTAGCCAGTACCATGATGTCACGGTCAACTTTTAGCTCATTCGTTGCTGCGCTAGAAGTGTATTGGATGTTGCCATCGCCGTTCTTATCTTCGAAACCAAGTAGACCTGTTTTCTCCCAGTTCTTGAACCAGTCTGGACGCTCATCATAAGCAAGATGCTGACCTGGAGCTGGGTTAACAGTATCCATTAGGTTTAGACGAGCCATTGCAGATACTGCTGGAGCAGTAGTGTATAGGATAGCGATGAATACTAGAGCCCAACCTGCTGATGTACGTGCGTCACGAACCTTAGGTACAGTGAAGAAACGGATGATTACGTGTGGTAGACCTGCAGTACCGATCATTAGTGACATAGTGTAAACGAACATGTTCAGTGTATCGCCACGGACTTGCGTGGTGTATTCACTAAATCCGAGTTCGGTCACCACCTGGTCGAGCCTGTCGAGCAGATACACATCGGTGCCTTGGATAGTACTACCCAGACCAATCTGAGGTAGAGGGTTACCAGTTAACTGCAGAGAGATAAAGATTGCTGGAATAGTGTAAGCTAAAATGAGTACGCAATATTGAGCAATCTGCGTGTAAGTAATCCCTTTCATGCCGCCCATTACTGCGTACATGAATACGATACACATACCAATCAGAAGACCAGTAGAGTAATCAACTTCTAGGAAACGACCGAACGCAACACCAACACCTTTCATCTGACCGATAACGTAAGTTACCGACGCGATGATAAGACAAACAACCGCCACGATACGTGCCGCGTTTGAGTAGAAACGCTCACCTACGAACTCTGGTACAGTAAACTTGCCGAACTTACGTAGGTAAGGTGCAAGTAGAAGTGCTAGAAGTACGTAACCGCCTGTCCAACCCATTAGGAATACGGAACCGCCGTAACCCATAAAGGCGATCAGACCAGCCATAGAGATAAATGATGCTGCTGACATCCAGTCCGCTGCTGTTGCCATGCCGTTAGCGATTGGGTTTACACCACCGCCTGCAACATAGAACTCTTTAGTTGATCCAGCACGTGCCCAAATCGCAATACCGATGTAAAGGATAAAGGTCGCACCAACAACGAGGTAAGTGATAGTTTTCAAATCCATCTGAGTTACTCCTTACTCATCTACGCCGAATTCACGGTCAATTTGGCGCATTTTCCACGCGTAGTAGAAAATAATACCTAGGAAGGTATAGATGGACCCTTGCTGTGCGAACCAGAAGCCCAGCTTGTAACCACCTAGTTGAAATTGATTAAGTACGTCGACAAATAAGATGCCGCAGCCAAAAGAAACGACAAACCAAACCACCATTAGGTTGATCATCAGTTTTACGTTCTTATCCCAATAGGCTTTGGCTTTATCTTGACTTTCAAACGCCATTGCCGCCTCCTTACGATTGGTTTTGTTGTTAAGAAAATGTTTCAATATCTACACTAGCAAGGGTGGGGCAAGAACTCTTTTCAACTTTAGTCGGGGCATGAAAAACAAAAAGCGCCTAAAAATAAGGCGCTTAAAGGAATTAGTGATAATTATGTGATGTTAACGTTGTGTTAAATTAGCCTAAAGTCTAACGTTTTCGACTCAGACCAGGCGAATTTTTCTAGCCAAGATAGAAATCTTTGATCCCCATCAGCAGATTATTGACTGCTACAGCCGCCAGAATCAGCCCCATTACTCGACTGATGATGGCAGCACCAACGTTACCAATCCATTTTTGAATATGTGTCGCGCCTAGCAACAGCAGCAGAGTGATAACCAGTACAGCGACCATCACTGCGGCGGTAATACTCTGATCAACAACGGCATAGCGGTGATTATCTGTCAGCATGACGATTGCCATCATTGCCCCTGGCGAGGCGATGGAAGGAATAGCCAGTGGATAGACGGCCAGATCGGCTAAGTCGGAGTGGCTCACTTCTTCAGATAACTTGGTTTCTTGCTCTGGTTTGGATTCACCGAAAATCATGGTTAAGGCAAACAGCAGTAGTACCAGTCCGCCAGCCGCTTGAAATGCCGGTAGGGGGATCTGCATAGCTTCGAGTAACAATTGACCTGCTACGAGGAAGAAGAGTAAGACGCCGGTTGCGATAGCAACCGCTTTAAGTGCGACCAGACGACGCTGCTTTGCGGTTAGGTGCTGAGTTTGAGAGAGATAAACTGGCACCGAACCGATTGGATCAATGACCGCCCATAGGACGACAAATTGGGTGATTAAAATGCTTAGCAAGAGAAGTACTCCCAGAGTTAGTGAACAGAGGGGTAAATCAGATTGTTGCCTGATAAAAGCATTTTAGCAAAAAATCGGTGCCGTTAGTGTTATGTAAGTGTGAATTAAGCTTCTGATTCTAGCTGTTGGAGCAAAATAACTGCTTGAGTTCTATTTTTTACACCTAACTTTCTGAAGATCGCGGTCATATGAGCTTTTATTGTTGCTTCTGAAACATTTAATTCATAAGCAATCTGCTTATTTAGCAAACCATCAGATAACATTCCAAGAACCTTGTACTGTTGAGGTGTCAAAGTGGCAATTTTCTCAGCTAAATCATTACAGGCAGCATTGTTAGTGATAGAGCCTTCTGGGAAGAACGGTTCGCCATTAAGCACTTGGTTTAAAGCGCTCACCAATTCACGCATGTCGCTCGATTTAGGAATGAAACCAAATGCACCATGACTCTTCACTTGGGTCACGACTGCAGGTTCTTCACTGGCTGAGACAACCACAATTGGTAAATCAGGGTATTCTGCACGCAGCTGGATCAGACCAGACATGCCGTTAGCTCCGGGCATTTTTAGATCGAGAAGTAGTAAGTCTGGCTCATCCCCTTTCGCCAGTAACGAAAGAAGAGCATCAAGTGAATCTGCTTCAAGCAAATTCGCACCACTGACCGCCATATGCACAGATTGAAACAGGGCATTGCGAAACAGCGGGTGATCATCAGCGATGATTATGGTGTAGGTCGAATCCATGACGTTAACTACTTATGACTGTTTGGTTAATAGAATTATTAACATCTTTGCATGTGTGGACAATATTTATGCGCTAAAAGTCTGAAGTGTATCGGGTTTTATTAGCGATATTGCATATAGATGCGATGTAAGAAGTGCTAAGTGGCACGTTTAACTATGCCCCTGGTAAAACCAGAGGCACTAAGATGAGCTTAAAGCTGGTGGTTGTTCAGATGGCTGAGAAAGGTCTCTGCATCCATAAATCCGGTGATGCGAGCGTTTGAAACAGACTCTCCATTGGCATCCCAGAACTCAATGGTTGGCAGACCTAAAACGTTCATCTCTTTTAGCAACTCGATGTCCTGAGGCTGATTACGTGTTACGTCAGCCTGCAGCAGGACAAAGTTTTTCAGTCGTGATTCGACGTCCTGCTGGTGGAAGGTGTACTTCTCAAACTCTTTACAAGCCACACACCAGTCAGCATAGAAGTCGAGCATTACAGGTTTGCCAGCTTGTTTTGCCAGAGCGAGTTGTTGCTCCAGTTGGGTAACATTCTCGATACGGATAAATTCGATCTGACTCTGTTTCTGCTCACTGGCACTATTACCGAAGTAGTAATTAAGCGCGGGCTGAGCTGAAGCGAATAAGCCGAGTACCGCAACGATGCCAACTACACTCTGTTTCCAGCCGCCGAAAGGCAGTGAGTTCTTGACGTGGTATAGCCAGCCAAATGCTGCCAGACCAAGTGCTGACCATAAGCCCGTAGCCCATACTTCAGGTAAGATTCGTTCAAGCAGGAAGATAGGTGCGGCAAGTAAAACAAAACCAAACAGGGTCTTCACACGATCCATCCAGTTGCCCGCTTTTGGCAGCAATTTGTTGCCAAATACCGCCACTAACATCAGTGGAATACCCATACCGAGTGCCAGCGCATAAAGTGCAACGCCGCCAGTCACTAAGTCGCCACTTTGCGCTACATACAACAGGGCACCTGAAAGCGGGGCCGTGGTACATGGAGAGCAAACCAGACCAGAAATTGCGCCCATTGCAAACACGCCTAACGAGCTGCCACCTTGTTGTTTATTGCTAAGGTTGTTAAGCCAGGTTTGAACTGAGCTAGGTAGCTGCAGGCTGTATAAGCCGAACATCGAAAGTGCAAGAGCGACGAAGAGGACACTCAGACCAATTAAAACATAAGGGTGCTGCATTGCCGCCTGAAACTGCATCCCTGCTGAGGCTACGACCAGTCCGAGTAGGGTGTAGGTCAGTGCCATGCCCTGAACATAGATAAATGCCAGACCAAGTGCTCGACTATGACTAAGTTTGCCACTACCTAAAACGATACTGGTCAGAATCGGGTACATAGGCAGAACACAAGGGGTGAAGGCTAAGCCAACACCCAAAGCTAGAAAGAGAACAGGTGTCCACCAGTTGTCGCTCAGGCTTGCTGCTAAGTTTGATTCGCTAGAGACTGGCTTGACTGCCGTTGTTGAAGCGGTCGCTTGCTCAACTGGTGTGGTGGTTGCTGTCTGTTGCGGGATAACTGCGGCACTGTCCTGGAAGTCAAAACTTGTCAGGTCAATAACACGGGTTTCAGGTGGATAACAAAACCCAGCTTTGGCACAACCCTGATACTGAACGATAAGGCGCGCGCCATTTTGGTAATTGGCCAGCGGAACTTCGACAAACAGTGGAGTGGTATAGATATTTACTTCGCCAAAGAACTCATCTTTATGGGGTTCACCATCGCGCATCTCAATATCGCCCAGAGTGACATTTTCGCCACTGACTGAAATACGATGTTGGTACAGGTAGTAGTCGTCTTTGACTTGCCAGTCGAGGAAAACGCGATCGCCCTGCTGATAAGAATTGAAAGGAAAGGCTTGGTCGACAGGGACAAAAGTATTGTTGTTCTGGCCAAAACTTGGGGCAGAGTTTGAATTACCAAACAACGCCATCGCTGGCATTGAAATAACAGAAAACAACAAGACGAAAAGAGATAAGACGACGCGCATAAAACAGCCACAAAGTTAAATTTGATTCATTTTAACTCAATCAGACACGAGAAAGCGCGAATAAGTTTCAACTGGATGGAATTATTGCCGATATTCTTGAACCAGTCTCCACACCCCAAAGCAGATAGTTCGGGGTGTGGGGTAAGAAAGAGGTTTATGAAACGCCTAAACGAGCGCGGACAACTTGCTCGCAGGCATCAATATGGTCGGTATCTTTAGGAATAACCAGCACAGTATCATTGCCACCTACGGTTCCGAGAATCTCGGTGTGCGGATCAATATCAACTAGGCGAGCCACAAGTTGTGCACTCCCCGGGTGGGTCTTAACCACGACCATAGATTGGTTGTGAGTAATGAACTCTATCTGTGAAGAAATTGACGATTCAACACGCACTGGTGCGGTTTCTACCGTTATGCAGTAAACCTTTTTACCGCAAGCGTTCTGGACTTTCACGACGCCTAATTGCGAAAGCAGTCGTGACACAGTTGACTGGCTGATACCCTCAAAACCAATTCTAACTAATGCTTCTCGCAGTTCATTTTGGGTACTAAAGCTCTGCTGCTGAAGAAGGCGTTTACAGGCGGCAGTCAGAGTCTTATCTTCGCTGTAATCAACTGTGGCCGAGGTTAGAGTTTCACTCATGGGAACTCCTCAAAAAAACATGACGTAGGGATACGATTCGTCCATGCGGCTACCAGCACATAACTCCATATAAGTGCTGTCTATTCGTGAGCAATCACTTCTTTGGTGATTTCATTTTTAGTCTATGGAATAGATTAACACCAAATTTTGTGTGGCATTGTGAAAGAGATCGCCAAACAAACAACTGGTCTTTTGGCTGTTTTATTGTGTGAAATTCTGTTGAAGTGTGGATATTTATTCCGCATAGGGAATAAATATCCAGCAATGATTTTGAGAAAAATCGATAGGGTGCGAGGTGACTAATTTAGCGAGCTTCGGTCATGATTTCGCGAGAGAATACTTTTTCACAGTAGTGACATTTTAGCTGTACGCTTTCCTGTTTTTGCTGCACTTTAAAGTGACTTTCCACTGGCTCACCGTGTGAAATACAGTTGCTGTTCGGACACTCGAAGACACTCTCAATGCTTTCTGGCAGGGTAAGGTTAAGCTTGCTAACGACCTTATACTCTTCAATCTGATTCACTGTCGCTTTTGGTGCGTACAGTGCCAGTTGGCTAGCCTGCTCTTTGGTCAGATAGATGTTCTCAATCTTGATCAGATCTTTTGAGCCGAGAGCCGAGGAAGGTAGGTTCAGACCAATTGTGATGCGCTGATTAGCTTTGTGCATTTTGAAAAGCTTTAGGATCTTAATACCGATATGCGCAGGAATATGGTCAATAACAGAGCCGTTGCGAATCGCTTCTACCTGAAGTTGAGTTTCTTTCACCATGATGTCTCTCCTGCTTATTAAATGTTTTCGTTAAGAACTAGGGCTAATAGGGCTTCGCGAGCGTAAACACCGTTTTCTGCCTGCTCGAAGTAGTAAGCGTGTTTGGTCTTATCTACATCAGTCGTGATTTCATCCACACGTGGAAGCGGGTGCAGAACCTTCAAGTTATCACGCGCTTCTTTGAGTGTTTCCGCCGTCAGAATAAATGCTGACTTAATATGAGCATATTCAGACTCATCAAAACGCTCTTTCTGTACGCGAGTCATATAGAGGACGTCTAGTTCTGGAACAACCTCTTCGATATTGGTGTGAGTGCTGAACTTAATTCCCGCTTCTTCGAGTTCTTCACAGATGTAATCTGGCATTGCGAGCGCGTCAGGTGCAATGAAGAAGAAACGTACGTTATCGAACTTGGCGAGTGCTTGAGTCAGAGAGTGGACAGTGCGGCCATATTTAAGGTCACCAACGAATGCCACATTAAGATTATCTAACGTCCCCTGCGTCTCATGAATCGAGAACAGATCGAGCAGCGTCTGAGTCGGGTGCTGGTTAGCACCGTCACCACCATTGACAATTGGTACACCGTTAGAGAATTCAGATGCGAGGCGCGCAGCACCTTCTTGAGGGTGACGCATGACAAAGGCATCAACGTAAGACGAGATTACCTGCACTGAGTCAGCCAGAGTTTCGCCTTTTTTAGCCAGTGAAGTGTTACCACCATTATCAAAGCCAATCACTGTGCCACCTAAACGTTGCACGGCTGTTTCGAATGAAAGACGTGTTCGGGTTGAAGGTTCAAAGAAGCAGCTAGCAACAACCTTGTTCTTCAGTAACTCTGGGTTAGGCTCAGCTTTCAGTCTTGTCGCAGTATCGACAATCAGCTCTAACTCTTCGCGGCTGAGTTCTGGGATGGAGATGATGTGCTTGTTAAATAACGAATGCGCCATAGCAGTTTTCCTCGTCTCGAATCAGGATTACAGACAAAAAAAAGACCCCCTAAAAATAGGAGGCTTCAAAATAGAATTAATGGAGAAAAAGAAACAGACAACATCCCCGATTCTGGGCGTGCTTTGTAACAGCGCTGGGTGGATGTTAGCCGAGTCATTTTTGTTCTCCTTAGACAAATTGCGGAGGATTATACGTACAAAAAAACGCCTTGCAAGCGTTTGCGAAAACTATCCAGAAATTGGATTTTTATGCGAAGTTCGCATATTTTCGCTATGTTTTCTCACCCTTTGTGAGATCTTGCTTGAAGGCGCCTTGTTGGCAATTTTGTATCAAACTGTGTGAAAAAAAATGCGGGCTTTATTCAGGGGGGGATTTCAGGCTCCTTCCCGAATGCCACCCGCATTCCCCTGCAGAATACTCTTCACATTTGCAACTGTAGCGACGTTAACGTCTATCTGGTTATTTCGCTACAGCAGCAATTATTTTGAGTATTAGCAGCAACAATGGTGATTAGTCACCTAGTGTCGCTACCATTACAGCCTTGATAGTGTGCATACGGTTTTCAGCTTCATCGAATACGATAGAGTGTTTAGACTCAACCACTTCGTCAGTAACTTCTACGCCGTCTTTTAGCTGAGGGTATTCCGCTGCAAGCTGTTTACCTACTGTGGTATCTTCACCGTGGAATGCTGGCAGACAGTGCATGAATTTCACATGTGGGTTACCTGTTGCTTTTAGCATCTCCATATTGACCTGGTAAGGCATCATTAGGTTGATACGTTCAGCCCATGCTTCTTTAGCTTCACCCATAGATACCCAAACGTCAGTGTATAGGTAGTCACAACCTTGTACGCCTTCTTGAACGTCTTCAGTCATAGTGATTTTCGCGCCAGTTTCTTCAGCGATCTCGCGACATTGAGCAACGAGTTCTTCTTCTGGCCAGAATGCTTTTGGAGCGACCAGGCGGATGTCCATGCCCATTTTAGCTGCGCCAACCATTAGTGAGTTACCCATGTTGTTGCGTGCATCACCAAGGTAAGCAAACTTCATTTCGTGTAGTTGCTTGCCGCGACCGTGTTCCATCATAGTCAGGAAGTCTGCCAGAATTTGAGTTGGGTGGAATTCGTCAGTCAGACCGTTCCATACCGGTACACCAGCGTAAGCGCCTAGCTCTTCAACGATTTCTTGACCAAAGCCGCGGTACTCAATGCCGTCATACATGCGGCCAAGAACGCGAGCAGTATCTTTCATAGATTCTTTATGACCGATTTGAGAACCAGATGGGCCTAAGTAAGAAACTTGAGCGCCTTGGTCAAATGCTGCAACTTCAAATGCACAACGAGTACGAGTAGACGTTTTCTCGAAGATTAGAGCAATATTTTTGCCTTTTAGGCGAGGTTGCTCATAGCCGTTGTATTTCGCTTTTTTAAGCTCCGCAGAAAGGTCCAGTAGGTGTTGGATTTCACGTGGAGTAAAGTCTAATAGTTTTAGGAAGTTACGGTTGCGTAGGTTGAAAGCCATGATGTTTTCCTTCTTATTAGTGGGCGCTTTCTGGTTGCAGGGTAAGGGGTAGAAAGCGCAGTAATAAATTGATTGTTCGTTTTAGTTTTGTCGCCGCTGGAGGAGCAGAAGCCTCTTTAATTCAACGAGATATAAGGCTTCTGATCTTTCCAAACTTCCGACAGTAATTAACCTTTAGTGATATTGGTGCCCGCAGTACCTTGTAGGATGCGTAGGCCATCTTCTAGAGAGCCGATACCAACCACTTTTCCGCCTTGTTTGATGAACTCACATGACGCTTCGATTTTTGGACCCATAGAGCCAGCATCAAATTGATATTTAGCCAGTTCGCTCGGGTTAGTGCTGCGTAATGCATGTTGAGTTGGTTTGCCCCAATCAAGGTAAACAGCATCAGCGTCAGTCAGGATAAGCAGTGCATCTGCATCTAGCTGTTTAGCCAGGAATGCAGCAGACATGTCTTTATCGATTACCGCTTCAACACCAACCAGCTTGCCGTTTTCACGCTTAACCGGAATACCACCGCCGCCAGTACAGATAACCAGATGGCCTTCGTCGATAAGCTTAGTGATCGCTTCGTGTTCGATGATGCCAGTAGGCTGAGGGCTAGGAACTACGCGACGGAAGTGTTGGCCATCAGGTTTGATTGTCCAGCGGTACTTCTCAGCCAGTTCACGTGCTTCAGCTTCTTCGTAAATAGGACCGATAGGCTTAGTCGGGTCTGCAAATGCCGGGTCATTCGGGTCAACCGTCATTTGCGTTAACATGCAAGTTGCGTTGATGTTTGGCATCTGGTTTTTGAACTCTTGCATCAGCATGTAGCCGATCATGCCTTGAGTCTCACTGCCTAATACATCAAGTGGGTAAGGAGAAACCTTTTTGTATTCCAGACCTTGTAGAGCCAGTAAACCAACTTGTGGGCCATTACCATGCACAAGTACTACGTTGTACTCTTGAGCAATCTGAGAAATGGTCTTAACCGCGATTTCAATGTTCTGGCGCTGAACTTCTGCTTCTAACGGCTCACCGCGACGAAGTAGGGCGTTGCCGCCTAGTGCTACAACTACTGTTTGTTTAGTCATTGCTTTAATCTCTCTGCAGGGGCAGGAGCGATTGGGCTCCTGCCGACACGTTATTTACTTAGATACCATCACGCTCGATTGGGCAGCTCATGCAGCGAGCACCGCCACGGCCACGACCTAGCTCATCACCTGGGATAGGTAGAACAGTGATGCCTGCTTTGTCGTATTTCTCGTTGGTGTAAGTGTTGCCTTCGTAGCCGATAACTACGCCAGGTTTCACGGTTAGAACGTTGTTCGCATCGTTCCACTGTTCACGCTCTGCGTGGAAGTTGTCGCCACCTGTTGTGATTAGGTTTAGCTTGTCTACGCCAAGTGCTTTCTCGATAGCAGTAACGAAGTAGCCTTCCTCTTTCACGTTTACGGCACCAGACTCATCGCCAGTTAGGCTCCAGCACTTAACATCTTTACGCACAACTTCTGGGTAAACAGAGAAGGTGTCTTCGTTCATGTGCGTCATTACTGTATCTAGGTGCATGCAAGAGCGGTGTTTAGGTAGCTCCATTGCAATGATTTGCTTCGCTTGACCGTGTTTGAACAGGCCAGATGCTAAGTGTTCAACACCCTGCGCTGTTGTACGTTCAGACATACCGATAAGAACTGTGCCACGGCCGATAACCAATACGTCGCCGCCTTCGATTGTTGAGTTGTCGTAGTTGATGTTCTCGTCGTCACCGAAGTACTTAATGAAGTCCTGACCAGCGAATGTTGGGTGCCAGCGGTAGATAGCACGAACATGGTTGGTTTCACGTTGACGAGCCGGTTTCGCCATAGGGTTGATAGACACACCGCCGTAAACCCAGCAAGAGGTATCGCGAGTGAATAGGTGGTTTGGTAGTGGTTCAATGATGAAATCCGTTGGAGCGTGTAAGCCTTGCATCATTGAAGAAGATTTCATTGGCATTTCTGCGTAAGAAAGACCACCAGTTAAGATCTTAGCCAGTTCTAGGTTTGGTAGGTCACCAAGGTAGCAGCGAACGTCGTTAGCGAATGTTTTACCTAGACGGTAATCAGAAACCTGACGGTTTAGTAGCCAGTCTTTTGCTTCTGGAACCGCTAATGTGTCAGCCAACAGATCGGTAAGAAGAAGAACTTCAACACCCTGGTCACGTAAAGTTTGAGTGAATACGTCGTGCTCTTTACCAGCACGTTCAACTGCCAATACGTCATCGAATAGCAGGTCGTGACAGTTAGAAGGCGTCAGGTGAGTTAGAGCTCGTCTTGGGCGATGAACAAGAACGCGACGTAATTGACCGATTTCAGAACCTACGTATAACTTACTCATGATCGTATCTCTCTTATTTTATAATTAGTCTTTATTTAAAAACTAATAATTAATTTGTAGGGAATAAAGGTGTGAATTTATTTATTCACTTATTTTGTTTCTGGAATTCATATTACGCCTGTTGGCACAGGTTTCTTAGAGGTCAATCACAGAACGTTTTTTATGCTCCAACCCTTGTTATATAAGGCTTTTAACAATATCTATGCAGTTGTTATTGAGCTGTAACACCCCTAAAAAGCCGTTTGGTACGGAACTTTATGCAGTGAATTATTCAAGATGCTAGATAAACATTAATTATTAGGAAGAATATGCATTAAAAATATGTTGAGTATTATCTGAATAAGTTTGAAATATGCACTAAATCTTCCTAGATAAGTGATTTTAGGGAGTGAATTAATCGTTTTATAACAAAATATTTGATGATAAATGTAACCTCGATCACATTAAGGTTTGATTTATTATTTGGTGGCTTTGATAAAGCGGATAAATATAATTTATTAAGTTTGATAGATTTTTTAATTACAAGAAAGCTGAGCGGACTGCGCCCGATGGAGAGCTAGAACGCTACGCTTCGAGAGTTGAGAACGGACTTCGTCCTGCGAGAATTTAGAACGGGCTACGTCCTTCGAGAGGTGGGGTGGGTAGTGAATTGATAGAACCTTTAGTGTTAAAGACGTTGACAGAGCTTGCCCCTGCGAAGAGACAATATTCTCGCCTCTTAAAACCAGAAAAACCGCCCGAAGGCGGCTTTGGTGGGCTCACTACCTTGTGAGCCAGAGTTAGGAAAGAATCCTATTAGATTAGAGCACCGACACTTAGAACTACGATGCAGAACAGCGTTAGGATAGCGAGTAGTGGAGCAACCCATTTAACCCAACGAACATATGGAACACGAGCGATAGCTAAGCCACCCATAACGACAGCAGAGGTCGGGGTAATAAGGTTAACCAAGCCTGATGCTGATTGGTATGCAGTGATAACCAGGTCTCGACCAACGCCAGCAAAGTCTGCTAGTGGCGCCATAATTGGCATTGTTAGTACCGCCAGACCAGAAGTAGAAGGTACAAGGAATGACAGTAGGATTTCGAGGAAGAACATCACGTTAATGAAGACGACTGATGATAGGCCAGTTACCATCTGCTCTGCAGAGAACAGGATAGTATCGGTAATCATACCTCGGTCCATTACTACCACGATACCGCGGGCAATACCTATGATTAGAGCAACACCGAGTAGGTCACGAGCACCATCAATAAAGCTGTTAGTGAAGTCCTCTTCGCTCATACGAGCCACCAAGCCTACCAGGATTGTAGCAGCAAGGAACATTGCAGAGATTTCTGCCATCCACCAACCGGCAACTGATACGCCGTAGATCATCACACCGAATGAACCACCGAAGATAGTCAGAATCACCTTACGAGTTGTTGTGAACTCCAGACCTTCGTCTGATTGGTTGCCAAGGAAGTGTGCTTTGTTCTCTTCGTATTTGTCGTAAACGATAGACTTAGTCTGATCTTCACGAACCATGCGAGCATAGCGCATCACGTAAGCAACACAGATACCGTAGCCAACAACCAGCATAAAGGCACGTAGCATGATGCCGTCAGTGAAAGGAATACCTGAAGCGTTTGCTGCGATAACGGTCGCAAACGGGTTGATTGTAGAGCCTAGTACACCGATACCTGCACCTAGCAGTACTGTCGCTGCTGCAACCAGAGGGTCAAAACGTGCAGCCATCATGACAGGAACAAGTAGGGTGTAAAACGGTAGTGATTCCTCAGCCATGCCGTAGACAGTACCACCTGCAGCGAACAGCGCCATCAGGATAGGTATCATCATCTCTTCTCGCCCTTGTAGACGATGAGTAACACGCTCGATACCTGCATCAATCGCGCCCGTCTTAGTTACAAGACCCAGGAAACCACCGATGATTAGAATAAACAGCGAAACGTCGATAGCCGCTGCTTCGTAGCTGTTGTGGTCGTAGAAACCATCGATAGGTGCAAGCAGTACATCGATAACACCTTGAGGGTTTCCTTCAACCGCCTGATAGGTGCCTGTTACTGGGACTTCACGACCCAGATCTTCGTTCATTGCTCGGTCGTATTGGCCTGCTGGAACGATCCAGGTCAGCATAGCGACCAGCGCGATTAAGACAAAAAGAATGGTGTATGCAGAAGGGAATTTAAAGTTGGCAAAGAAGCCGCCTTTTTTTTCTTCAGTCGGTACAGTTTGGGTTGTCATGGCTATCTCCTTACTTTTATTTATATACCAATAAATAAAAGTGAATCAGCGACTAATTGTTATTAATAATTAAATAACTTATTGGTAGGGTAAGTTATTGGTATTCGACTTAATGATTAGGACGTTATATTTACTGCCCTTTGGCATTATTTTATAAGCAATAACGTGGAATTAACCTTGGTGATCTTCACAAAAACATTCAGATAAAAGCAGCTTGGATTTAGAGCTAGATTTTACTCGGGTTATTTGTTTGAAATAGGCGGATTAATATTCTTATGTGCTTGACTGGAACTAGGGTGGAACAAGCACTTATTGGCTGTTTTTGATTTGACGGGAATTTTATTCAAACGTTGGGATTAAAATGCATAAAGAGTTTTCGAACACTTTATTGATTAAAGTCAAAAATAAAATGTGATCTGAATTTTTTACACTAAACAAAATAAAAAAGGGAGCCGAAGCTCCCTTTCTAACATGGGTATTTATTAGATGAATAAACCGCCAAACGTAAAGCCAAGTGCAACCGCTGAAGCAATAGTGACCACACCAGGGATGAAGAACGGGTGGTTAAACACATACTTACCAATGCGCGTTGAGCCCGTATCGTCCATCTCTACAGCTGCAAGCAGAGTAGGGTAAGTAGGCAGAACGAACAATGCACTTACTGCAGCAAACGAAGCCACTGCCGTTAGTGGAGCAACACCAATAGCCAGTGCCGCAGGCATTAGAGCTACGGTAGTTGCACCTTGTGAGTACAGCAGCATTGAAGCAAAGAACAGTACCATTGCTAGCATCCAAGGGTAGTCAGCCAGAAGCTCACCAGCCACTTCTTTGATGCCATCAACGTGTGCGTTTACAAATGTAGAACCAAGCCATGCTACACCAAGAACACACACACAAGCTGTCATACCAGAGCGGAATGTTGCAGCCGATGGGATTTTAGAGGCATCAATCTTAGTGATCAGTACGATTGCAGCAGCAGCGGCAAGCATCACAGTCATGATCGCTTCGTTACGGCCAAGGGCTGGATCTTTGATTAGGCCTACTGAACCTGAGATAGCGGCTGCGTAGCAGACAACAAAGCCGATTGCAGCAAGGAAGATGTAAGTCGCCGTCTTAGCTGTTGGCAGGATTTCGCGTTTAGTTTCTGTCGCTAGCTTAATCAGACCTTTTTCAAGACGTTCCTGATAGATAGGATCATCTTTAAGCTCACTTCCCATGAAGTTAGCCACAAAAGCACCAATCATACAGGCAATAAATGTCGTTGGAATACATACCGCTAACAGTGTCAGGTAGTCAACGCCCATTGGCGCCAGCATTGCTGCGAAAGCAACGACTGCAGCAGAAATTGGCGATGCAGTGATCGCGATCTGAGAAGCAACAACAGCAATCGATAGTGGACGAGAAGGACGAACGCCCTGACCTTTAGCGACTTCAGCAATGACAGGCAGTGTTGAGAACGCAGTATGTCCTGTACCTGCCATTAGCGTCATGACGAAAGTTACAATTGGCGCATAAAAGGTGATGCGCTCAGGGTGTTTACGCAAAAAGTTTTCTGCCACTTGCACTAGCCAGTCCATACCACCGGCAACCTGCATTGCTGCGATAGCTGTGATTACAGACATGATGATGAGAATAACGTCGACCGGGATAAAGGCTTGGCTAGTAGGTACGCCAAGAACCAGAGACAGCGCGATCACGCCCGCACCACCTGCTAAACCAATTCCGATACCGCCGATTCTTGCCCCTAAATAGATAAAGAGCAGGACGACAAATAGTTCGACTGCCACCATATTGATACCTCATAAATGTAAATGATAATTCTGATTATCTAACGACTCAGTGTCTAAGTGGTTAGATAATAGGAATTGAAAAAACCTTGCTTAAAGTATGGTTAACCGTATGAGAGCCTAAAAAAGGGCTCCTTGGGAGCCCTTTTTCGCTGCGATTACTCGTAGCGTTTCGCTTTATACGTTGGGTGCATAAAGTTTTCAACAGAAAGAATATCGTCTAACTCTTCTTCAGTTAGCAGACCACGTTCCAGGACAACCTCACGAACACTCTTACCTGTTTCTGCACAGATCTTACCGACGATATCGCCTTCATGGTGACCGATGTATGGGTTTAGGTAAGTAACGATACCGATTGAGTTGTAAACGTAGTTCTCACAAACTTCTTTGTTCACCGTGATGCCATCAATACACTTATCGCGTAGGTTGACACATGCGTTGTGAAGCAGAGAAATTGACTCAAACACGCTCTGTGCGATTACTGGTTCCATAACGTTTAGCTGTAGCTGACCGCCTTCTGCCGCGAAAGAAACCGTGTTGTCGTTACCCAGAACTTTAAAGCAAACTTGGTTTACTACTTCAGGGATTACAGGGTTTACCTTAGCAGGCATGATAGAAGAGCCTGCTTGCATTTCTGGAAGGTTCAGCTCGTTTAGACCAGCGCGTGGGCCAGAAGAAAGTAGACGCAGGTCGTTACAGATCTTCGATAGCTTCACAGCTAAACGCTTAAGCGCACCGTGGGTCATTACGTAAGCACCACAGTCTGAAGTCGCTTCGATTAGGTCTTCAGCAGGAACTACTTCCAGACCAGTTACTTCAGCCAGGTGTTTAACTGCCAGAGCCTGGTAACCTGTAGGAGCATTCAGACCAGTACCGATAGCCGTTGCACCAAGGTTGATCTCTAGTAGTAGTTTAGAGGTGTAGTCTAGCGCACGAATTTCTTCGTTTAGCGTCACTGCCCATGCGTGGAACTCTTGACCTACGGTCATAGGAACTGCGTCCTGAAGCTGAGTACGACCCATCTTCAATACGTCTTTGAATTCTTGTGCTTTTAGCTCGAATGCACCTTTTAGGTACTCGATCGCTTCCATCAGTTGATGAACACTGTTGTATACCGCAATACGGAAACCTGTTGGGTACGCACAGTTAGTCGACTGACTCTTGTTCACGTGATCGTTAGGGTTGATGAACTCATATTGGCCTTTTTCCTTGCCCATAAGTTCAAGTGCAACGTTAGCGATAACTTCGTTAGTGTTCATGTTCACTGACGTGCCTGCACCGCCCTGGAATACGTCTGAAGGGAACTGATCCATGCACTTACCTGTTTCAAGGATCAAATCACACGCTTCTAGAATGTAGTTAGCAACGTCTTTAGGAATTGCGCCAAGCTCTTTGTTAGCAAGCGCTGCAGCTTTCTTCGTCATGACCATACCGCGAACAAATTCAGGTACATCTGAGATCGTAGTATTAGAAATGTTGAAGTTTTCGATTGCGCGAAGAGTGTGGATACCGTAGTAAGCGTCAGCAGGTACGTGACGTTCACCTAGTAGGTCTTCTTCGATACGAGTAGCTGGATTAGCCTTTTGAGGGGCATCAGTTAGGGTAGCCATACAGGATCCTTAGAGATTTATTCTGATAATGAAGTTTAATTCTAGCCATTCTGTAGTTAAGGAATCCATTCGGCAGAATTTTTGGCTGTATAATCCGTCCTGACTTATGTGGCACATAATACTGTACCTAGCATTTAAAAATAGTAACTTGATCACCTTTTTTGCTTTTGTTTAGTTAAAGTTTTGCAAGATATGAACAGGGTATTAATAACCCTTTAGTAGTAGGGGTTTATTGAGTGTTTTATCACATCCTTGTCACGTTTTTTTACTGCTTTGATTTGAGCTCGTTCAGCAGAGCACGTACACTGAAGCCAACAAAGGAGGGCTCGTGTTTCCTATCTTATTATTGCTGTTTATCTTCGTTCCTATTATTGAAATAGGCCTGTTTATTCAGGTTGGTGGCTATCTGGGTTTGTGGCCAACAATCGCATTAGTGTTAATCACCGCTTTTGTCGGTGCTTCTTTGGTACGTAGTCAGGGAATTCAGACATTAATGTCTGTACAAGGGCGCCTTCAGCAGGGTGAATTACCAGCTCAGCAAATCTTCGAAGGTGTGATGTTGGCTGTAGCAGGTGTGCTGTTGCTAACTCCAGGCTTTATGACAGATGCGTTGGGTATGCTGGTTCTGCTACCAGCACCTAGAGCGGTTATCGCCAAGTACCTAATGAGCAAAATGGTAGTCAAGTCTGTAGGTGGTGGATTCCACGGCAGCTTCCATGGCGACCAGTTTGGCCATAACCCATTTGACCATGGTCGTTCTCACTATGATGACCCGAAGCAGGGCTCGACGTTTGAGGGTGAGTATGAACGTAAAGACGACGATGAGCACAACAGACTGAAATAGTCGGGATGAATGTTAATAAAGGCGCTGAAATAGCGCCTTTTTTTATGCCTGCTACCAGTGACATAAATTAGAGTAAATATGCTATTAATTAGCAAAAGCTTAAGTAATTCAGCCTTCTAGTCTCAAAAATGAAACTTCTGTTATCCCGTTTTGTTGAAAATTTGATAGTGCTTCAATTATTCATCATGTGTATGAGATCGAAATCTCACTGTCACTGAATGTAATTTTTTGTTTCATAAAAAACGTCAACACTGGACATGATTTATTAATAAGTAATCACACAAATAGTGATTTGGAACACGCTTTCTAGTTGTTGTTCGACATTGGAAGCGATGCATGGTGGATAACATGAAACAAAAATTTACTCCAACGCTACTCGCAGCAGTGGTAGCAGGTGCTCTCTCGTCTCCAGCAATGGCAGACGTAATTATTTCTCAGTATGTAGAAGGTGGTAGCAACAACAAGGCGATTGAAATTGCTAACACTGGTGATAGCGCCGTTTCTCTAGATGGCTACGAGCTGGCGAAAAAGACGAATGGTAAAGGCGACTGGAATAGCCATCTATCTCTTAGTGGTCAGGTACTAGCAGCTGAAAGTGTGCTGGTCGTAGCGAACTCTCAAGCTAGTCAAGATATTAAAGATATCGCTGATATCTTAAACGGTTCTGTACTTACCTTTAACGGTGATGATCCTGTTGCATTGCTAAAAGACGGCGTTGAACACGATGTTCTGGGTGTAATGAATGACGTTGATTTTGCTAAAGACGTAACATTAGTTCGTAATTCGGATGCGATGACGCCATCTTCTACTTATGACGCTTCTCAATGGTCATCACTACCGAAAGACAGTATTGAAGGCCTTGGCGTTCTGGATGGTGGTACAGCACCTGAGCCGTTTGCCTGTACTCAGGATGGAGCGCAGCCAACCTTTACTTCTATTCAGGAGATTCAAGGTGAAGGTGATACCTCTCCATTTATTAACGGTTACCCATACATCACTGACGAAGAGTTCTTTGTTAAAGGTGTTGTAAGTGCAGTAACAACAGGTCTGACAAAAGGCTTCTACCTACAAGCGCTAACGGACGACTACAACCCGGAAACATCAGAAGGTCTGTTTGTACACACTAACCAGTCTAGTTCTGACCTGAAGGCTGGCGATGTTGTTTGTGTCAAAGGTAAGGTACAAGAGTACTACAACCATACGCAGCTAAAAGCTGAAAACAACAACTGGGTGAAGCAGGGTGAGCAAGCAGCACCAAGTGCAACTGATATCGAAATTTTATCGACTGACGCAAACTTTGACCGCACTCTAGAGCGTTACGAAGGCATGTTAGTTAGAACGACTGAAGCATTGGATATGCGTGTAACTCGTACGTTCGGCTATGATTACGCCGCTCGCCGAAACAACATGGTACTTGCTCAGGGCCGTATCAGCATGCAGCCAAACCAGAACTTCGCAGCAGGTTCTGAAGAAGCTAAACAGCAAAGTATCGAAAACGCAGAGCGTCGCCTGTACGTAGAGTCAGATGCGAAAGCAGCGAACGGTGAAGTCCCGTACTACCCAGACTTTGGTCGTACAGATGTAGATCAAGATGGTTCGACAGAAGATTACATCCGTATCGACGATACGATTGTTGGTCTTGAGGGTGTAATTACCTACAGCTACGGTGACTACCGTCTGATTCCAACCAATACCCTAACCAGCGAAAACTTTATTCGTAACGACCCTCGTACTGATGATATCGAGATGAAAGAGGGTGACTTACGTATCGCTACATTTAATGTATTGAACTACTTCAACTCGCCATTTGGTGGCGATGCGAATCCGCATGGTGATAACCGTGGTGCGAATAGTTACGAAGAGTTTGAAGTACAGCAAGCGAAGATCGTTAACGCAATTCTACGTCTGGATGCTGACATCATTGGCCTGATGGAAATTGAAAACAACGGCTTTGGTGATAGTGGTGCAATTCGTCAGCTGGTTGACCAACTAAACTCGCGTATTGAGAAGAAGAAAGACCGTTACGATATCGTTGCGATCGACTCTAATGGCGACAAAGTGACAGACGAGAACGACTACATCGGTACTGACGTCATTACAACAGGCGTAATTTACCGTCCGAAAGTAGTTAAGCTAAAAGAGTCTCGCGTTATCCCTATGCCAAGTCAGCAAGCTCCTGAAGTATTGGATGACAACGGTAAAGTGATTGAAGATGGTAAGAACTACCAACGTGACTCACTAGCGCCAACCTTTAAAGTTAAAGGTACTAAAGAGAAGATCACTGTGGCAATCAACCACCTTAAATCGAAAGGTTCTAAGTGTTGGGAAGATGCAGCACCTGTAGAGCAGGGTGGTCAAGGTGGTCAGGATCTCGATAAGCAGGGTTCTTGTGAGAACTTCCGTGTGGCAGCAGCGGTTGCTCTGGGCGATGCTCTGAATGAAATCGACGGTCACAAAGTGATTCTTGGTGATTTGAACGCTTATGGTATGGAAGATCCACTGCTAGTGCTGACAGATTACAGTGAAGAGAAATACGGTAAGACGATCAAAGCTGCACGTAATACCTACATCGATGGTCAGGTTCAGTTCGGTGACGAAGGTGCGGTAATCACAGACAGCTACGGCTACATCAATGCAGTAGCGAAAGCGCATCCAAACAGCTGGAGCTACTCATACAATGATGAAGTGGGCGCTCTCGATCACCTGCTAATGAGCCCAAGCCTAGAGAAGCACTTTGTTGATGCAACTGACTGGCATATCAATGGTGGTGAGTCGAAGCTGTTTGACTACAACGAAGAGTACAAGGGTGACCTACCTAAGTACAACGACCACTTCCGTTCTTCTGACCACGATCCAGCGGTTCTGGAACTAAACATGGCAGGTTCATTTGGCTTTGGTGCCATGATGTCACTGTTTGGTCTGGCTCTATGGCGTCGTCGTAAGTAGATCTAAATTGATACTGTAAATGATTAAGGCCAGTGAAAGCTGGCCTTATTTTATCGTTTCCGCTTGCCTTTCTTTGCTCATATTGCACAATACCCGCCCTTAACCAAGAAATTTATCAACGCTAGTCCTGAAGTCATGCTGCTGATCATCGATAACTACGACTCTTTTACTTACAACCTTTACCAGTACTTCTGTGAGCTGGGTGCAGAGGTGAAAGTGGTGCGTAATGATGAAATCACAGTCGAGGAGATAGAAGCGTTGGCTCCGACTCACTTGGTTATCTCACCGGGCCCATGTACCCCGAACGAGGCTGGTGTGTCGCTGCAAGCCATCGAGTATTTTGCCGATAAGCTACCGATTTTAGGTGTCTGCTTAGGTCACCAGGCGATCGCTCAGGTGTTTGGTGGTGAGGTTGTGCGTGCCCGTCAGGTAATGCACGGAAAAACATCACCAATCCGTCATAATGATCACAGTGTTTTCTCTGGCCTGAATAATCCGTTGACGGTAACCCGCTATCACTCACTGGTTGTTAAAAACGGGACTTTGCCTGACTGTTTTGAACTGACAGCATGGACAGAGCTGGAAGATGGCTCGATGGATGAGATCATGGGCTACCAACATAAAACCTTGCCAATTGATGCGGTACAGTTTCACCCTGAATCGATTAAAACAGAGCAAGGACACCAGATTCTGGCTAACTTTCTCGCTCGTCGACCAATTTAAACGGGCTCTTTTCCTCCTATCGTCCTCGTTAAAGTGGACTTAGATCACTTTTCTTAACATTTCTTTCATAATTCTGGCGGCGGATATTTTGTGAAAAAGTATGCGCGACGTCTGTCGTACCTACGCTAGAGCCCTTATCCAGACTATGATTAACCATAGCTTATCTTAGCTATAAGAATATATTGCTTCATAAAAGTAGTGGCGTGATGCATAAATACTCAGAGGTAGTGAGTATTGGACTCCGTAATGGGCGCTAAAAAGAATAAATCACTATTGAAATGGTTAATTAAATGTAAATACAATGCCGTGATTGCTTAATGGCAAAACAATATCTTATTTCATTGATTGAAAGTAAGGACACCATATTCGCTATGCATGCGGTATCTAGAGGGAATGTGCAATGACTGAACAAAATAAAGTAGAACGCGGTTTGTTTGATGAGGTAATGGTACCTTGTTATAACCCAATGGAAATGATCCCAGTAAAAGGCGAGGGTGCTCGTGTTTGGGATCAGCAAGGTACAGAATACATCGACTTTGCTGGTGGTATCGCCGTGAGCTGTCTAGGTCATTGTCACCCAGCAATGGTGAATGCACTAACAGAGCAGGGTCAAAAGCTTTGGCACCTGAGTAACGTTATGACTAACGAGCCTGCGCTGCGTCTAGCGAAAAAGCTAACAGACGTATGTTTTGCTGAGAAAGTATTCTTTGCTAACTCAGGCGCAGAAGCTAACGAAGCAGCTCTAAAACTTGCTCGTCGTTACGCAGCTGACAAGTTTGGTCCTGAAAAATCAGAAATCATCGCATTTAAACAGGGTTTCCACGGCCGTACATTCTTTACGGTAACTGTTGGTGGCCAGGCTGCTTATTCAGATGGCTTTGGTCCTAAACCAGGCGATGTAACTCACCTACCATACAACGATGTTGAAGCACTTCGTGAGCACATCTCAGATCGTACATGTGCGATCATGATGGAGCCTCTACAAGGCGAAGGTGGCATCATTTCACCAACAGACGAGTTTGTTCAAACTGTTCGTGAGCTGTGTGATAAGCACAACGCACTACTTATCTTTGATGAAGTACAAACAGGTAACGGTCGTACTGGTAACTTCTACGCGTACCAAGGTCTGGGTGTAACGCCAGATATTCTGAGCACTGCTAAGTCACTAGGTGGTGGTTTCCCAATCGGTGCAATGCTGACAACTACAGAGCTGTCTAAGCATCTTAAAGTCGGTACTCACGGCTCTACGTACGGCGGTAACCCACTAGCGTGTGCTGTTGCTGAAGCTGTGGTTGACGTGGTTAGCGCTCCTGAAACACTAGCCGGTGTTGCTGAGCGTGAAGCAATGTTCCGTGAAGGTTTAGCTAAACTGAATGACAAGTACAACATGTTCGCTGAAGTACGCGGTAAAGGTCTGCTACTTGGTGCTGCACTGAACGATGAGTGGCAAGGTCGAGCTCGTGACGTTCTTGTTGCTGCGGGCAAAGAGGGCCTGATGGTTCTTGTTGCTGGTACTAATGTTGTTCGTTTCACACCATCACTAGTGATCAGCAAAGAAGAGATCGAAGAAGGTCTAGCAAGACTAGATAAAGCACTATCTACACTAGTTAAATAATAATTCAACAAACCGGGGGGGCTGTTTTCAATAGCTCTCCCCTATACCAGTGCTACCTGTCATATGTTCGGGTAATTGCGCAGGAAAAATCGCTTAGAACAAGGCGCAGCTTGCAGCGAGCTAGCGGGCCTAACTTCAAAAGCTGCAACGCAGTTATCAGCGATTTTAACCAGCAAGAACGAATAGATGACCGGTAGCATTGGTATCCTGCATCAGGAGGGAGTATCGATGCTGGTTGTTCGCCCTATCGCAATGTCGGACTACGATGCGCTGCATACATGTGCAGTAGAGTCAGGTCACGGATTCACATCTCTACCAGTTAACGAAGAACTGTTAACAAACCGAATTACTCATTCAGAGTACAGCTTTACTAAACCAGACGTCACTGAACCAGGTGATGAAGGTTACCTAATGGTGGGCTTTGATAGTGAAACTGGCGAAGTCGCTGGTTGTACAGGTATCGAAGCCTCTATCGGTTGGGATGTTCCTTTTTACTCATACCATATCAGTACCATTGTTCACTCATCAGCGAAGCTAGGTGTAAACAATGTGGTGAAACTACTGACATTTGGTAATAACTACACCGGTTGTAGTGAAATCTGTACTCTGTTCTTAAGACCAACTTTCCGTGGTGGTCTCAACGGTCGTTTGATGTCTAAGTGTCGTTTCTTAATGATGGCAGAGCACCCACACCGCTTCTCAAAAACGGTATTTGCTGAAATGCGTGGCGTTTCAGACGAAGAAGGTAATTCACCGTTCTGGCAATGGCTGCAAGAGCACTTCTTCTCAATTGACTTCACTATGGCTGACTACCTGACAGGTATTGGTAAGAAAGGTTTCATCGCCGATCTTATGCCTAAGCTACCAATTTACATCAACCTACTAAGCAAAGAAGCTCAGGCGGTTATTGGTCAGGTACATGACAACACTAAACCTGCTCTACGCTTACTAGAGAAAGAAGGTTTCACTTGCCGTAACTACGTCGATATTTTCGATGGTGGCCCTACAGTTGAGTGTGATGTACGTAACATCGAGTCGGTACGCCACTCTTTCCGAGCTAAAGTGACCATCGCGGAGCATACAAGTTCTCAAGACTACTTAATCTCAAACACATCGTTTGAAGATTTCCGTGCTGCGGCAGCTAAAGGTGCTTACGACCAGGCTTCAGAGACAGTGATTCTTTCTCCTGAAGTAGCGCAAGCACTGAAAGTAAGTGAAGGCGAATTCGTTCGTATGTTGGCTCAGTAAAGCCAAGTATTTAGAAGAGTGTGAAGGAACAAATTATGACACATTGGATTGCCGGAGATTGGGTTGCGGGCCAAGGCGAGTCTATGGACTCAATCAGTCCATATAACAATGAAGTAATCTGGCAGGGCGTGAGTGCAACGCCACAGCAGGTTGAGCAAGCGGTATCTGCTGCTCGCAGCGCATTTGTTGGCTGGAAGAAAATGAGCTTTGCTGAACGTGAAGCTTTGGTTCTGGCTTTTGCCGAGAAAGTGAAAGAGAACAGTGAAGAGATCGCGCAGATCATTGCTAAAGAGACGGGTAAACCTATCTGGGAAACGCGTACTGAAGCCGCTGCTATGGCAGGTAAAATCGCTATCTCTATCCGTGCTTATCATGACCGTACTGGTGAAGCTCAGCGTGAAGCTGCCGGTAACCAAATCGTATTGCGTCACCGCCCACTTGGCGTGATGGCTGTGTTTGGTCCATACAACTTCCCAGGTCACCTGCCAAATGGTCACATCGTACCGGCACTACTTGCTGGTAACACGGTAGTCTTCAAACCTTCCGAGCAGACACCATTGACCGGTGAGTTTGCAATGAAACTATGGGATCAGGTTGGTCTGCCAAAAGGCGTTATCAACCTGGTTCAGGGTGCTAAAGAGACTGGTATCGCACTGGCTGATTCAAAAGGTCTGGACGGTGTCCTATTCACTGGTAGTGCAAATACTGGTCACATCCTTCACCGTCAGTTCGCTGGTCAGCCGGGTAAAATGTTGGCGCTTGAGATGGGCGGTAACAACCCGATGGTTATCTCTGATAACTATGGCGATGTGGATGCGACGGTGTACACCATTATTCAGTCTGCGTTTATCAGTGCCGGTCAGCGTTGTACATGTGCACGTCGTCTGTATGTTCCTGTTGGCGAGAAGGGCGATCTGTTAGTCAGCAAGCTCGTTGAAGCAACCAATAAGATTCGTGTCGACCAGCCATTTGCAGAACCAGCACCATTTATGGGCCCACAGATTTCAAAAGCGGCTGCTGATTTCATTCTTGCGGCGCAAGCGAACCTGCAAAAGCTTGGTGGTGAGAGTCTCATCGAAGCGAAAGCGGGAGAAGCAGCATTCGTTACTCCGGGTATTATCGACGTAACTGCGATTGCTGAATTACCTGATGAAGAGTACTTCGGTCCACTACTTCAGGTTGTCCGCTACCAAGGTCTTGAGAAAGCGGTTGAACTGGCTAACGATACACGCTTTGGTCTATCAGCTGGTCTTGTATCAACGGATGACAGCGAGTGGGACTACTTTGTTGACCACATTCGCGCGGGCATCGTGAACCGTAACCGTCAGCTGACAGGTGCAAGTGGTGATGCGCCGTTTGGCGGCCCGGGCGCTTCTGGCAACCTGAGACCAAGTGCGTACTACGCAGCTGATTACTGTGCTTACCCTATGGCTTCAATGGAAGGGGGAGAAACTGTTCTTCCAGCGACCTTAAGCCCGGGCGTTGAGCTATAGGAAGATAACTTCGTTTAAAGTTTTCCCTTTTTGCCTCCCTGAGCCGGGAGGCATTTTTAAACGTCAAGCTTGACGGCTGTCTGATCAGATTTCTGGACACTTTTGGTCAGGTGGCCTCTTTTATAACAATAATGAGTATCCCTAAAACGTAAACAACCTCTATACAAGGAGGCGTTATGACGCCAGATGTTCTATTCCAACAGTTATGGAATGACTATATTCAACGCTTGTGTCCCTCTGCTGAAAAAGTGCATCAACTTCTGCAAGAAAATGAAGCACTGATCAATGACCACATCGCACTACGTACTTTCAATGTAGAGCCACTAGGTATCGCAACTCTTGCACAGCCATTTCTGGATGCAGGTTATAAACCTTGTGGTGAGTATGTTTTTGAAAGCAAAAAACTTGCTGCGAAACACTTCGAACACCCAGATCCAAAACAGCCAAAAGTCTTCATCAGTGAACTTAAAGTTGATGAGTGCTCTAGTGAGCTACAAGCTATCGTTGCCAAGCTAGTAGAGCAAGTAGACAGCGATAAGCTAAAAGGTCATGAGTTCTTGTATGGCGGTCGTTTGTGGGATCTAAGCTACGCTGATTTCCAGACGCTGGCTAAAGAGAGCGAGTACGCTTCCTGGTTAGCTGCCCATGGTTACGGTGCGAACCACTTTACTGTCAGTGTTAACCAACTTAATGCGTTTGATGAGGTGAAAGGTGTTAATGATCACCTTCGCTCAGCTGGCTTTACTATCAACGAGTTTGGTGGCGAAGTGAAAGGCTCTCCTGACGTATTACTAGAGCAGTCTTCTACAATGGCTGACAAAGTTGCCGTTCAGTTTACTGAAGGTAGTGAAATCATCCCAGGCGGTTTCTACGAGTTTGCTAAGCGTTACCCAATGAGTAACGGTGAACTTTACCCAGGATTTGTCGCAGCGTCTGCTGACAAGATCTTCGAAAGTACTAACGGGTAAAGAGCAGAAGCGAGAATCTAGACCGCTTCGCTCCGAGAATCGAGTTCGGACTTCGTCCTTCGAGAGGTGCGCGTTATAGCTGATGAGTAAGTCTCTGACACCGAATTTTTGTAGGGACTTATGTCTAAAAGATAGAAAACAAAAAGCCACCAATGTCTCCATTGGTGGCTTTTATAATTTTATCGGTTAATCGAAATTAACGAGTGCCGTAAACAACGATTGTCTTACCGTGTGCAGAAATCAGGTTCTGCTCTTCAAGCATCTTCAAGATACGACCAACTGTCTCACGAGAACAGCCAACGATCTGACCGATTTCCTGACGAGTGATCTTGATTTGCATGCCGTCTGGGTGAGTCATTGCATCTGGTTGCTTCGCTAGGTTAAGTAGCGTTTGAGCAATACGACCAGTTACGTCTAGGAATGCAAGGTCGCCCACTTTTTGGCTAGTTACTTGTAGACGACTTGCCATCTGCGCTGAAAGACGCATTAAGATATCCGGGTTCACTTGGATAAGCTGACGGAATTTCTTGAATGAGATTTCCGCAACTTCACAAGGAGATTTTGCACGAACCCATGCGGTACGCTCCTGGTCTTCTTCGAATAGACCAAGTTCGCCGATGAAGTCACCTTGGTTTAGGTAAGAAAGGATCATTTCCTTACCTTCTTCGTCTTTGATAAGAACCGCTACAGAACCTTTAACGATGTAGTACAAAGTCTCTGCTTTCTCGCCCGCGTGAATTAGCGTGCTTTTTGAAGGGTACTTATGAATATGACAATGTGAAAGGAACCACTCTAATGTTGGGTCGGTTTGAGGTTTACCTAGAACCATAATATCTCACTTCCTCTGCAGGGTACGCTTGCCGCTTTCCATGTTTTAGCTAAGCCTTAATTAAGACCTACTAGGATAAGAGCACTTTTTAAATGCTGCAAGCCAACTTGTATGTCGGCTACAAATAGTATCCTTTTTCGCGCATTATTTCTTGATTTTAATCGGGTACAATAGGGTTTTTAGTACGCAAAACTGTGCACATGATCACGGTATGAAAAGTAATCGTGTTCTAGTTGTGAGCTTTAACCTATTTTGCCCGTTTCGATTAATTGCTGCAGGATAGGGCGAACAATTAATTCCATCGCAAAACTCATCTTACCGCCCGGCACAACAATGGTGTTGTGGCGTGACATGAATGAGCCATCAATCATTGCTAGTAGGTATGGGTAATCGACGTTTTTAATACCGCGCAGTCGAATTACAACGAAACTCTCATCCAGACTAGGGATACCTTTTGCATTTAATGGGTTAGAGGTATCGACCGTAGGAACACGCTGAAAGTTGATGTGGGTACGCGAAAACTGCGGGGTAATGTAGTTGAGGTAATCGTCCATTGAACGCACGATCGAATCCATTACCGCTTCACGCGAGTGGCCTCGGTCACGAGTGTCACGGACAAACTTCTGAATCCACTCTAAGTTAACGATCGGTACCATGCCAATCAGAAAATCGACATGTTGAGCAACGTTGACGTCGCCATCCACGACACCGCCATGCAGACCTTCATAAAAGAGTACGTCAGAGCTCTCAGGCAGATCCTGCCATGGGGTAAATGTACCCGGCATCTGGTTGTAAGGTACGGCTTCATCAAAAGTGTGCAGATAACGACGTACCTGACCCGTACCTTCTTGTCCGAACTTACGGAAGAACTCTGCCAGACCACCGAAGTCGTTAGCTTGCGGACCAAAGTAACTGATGTGACGACCTTGCTCGCGCGCTTTACGGATTTCGACATCCATTTCAGGGCGAGTAAAACGGTGAAAACTATCCCCTTCAACCCACGCCGCTTTAACGTTCATCATATTGAACATCTTGCGGAAGGCTTCTGAGGTAGTTGTGGTGCCAGCGCCTGATGAACCAGTCACGGCAATAATTGGGTGTTTAGCTGACATGACAAACCTTGTCTGTTAATAACATTCCATGAATCAAAGCCCACTATAACATGCTTTAGCAGACATTGACTGTACGCAGTTCTCTAAATCAGAAGCGGTTCTTGAGCTGAATATCGACACTTTCGTGCAGCTCTGAATAAACCACGACGGCTTCACCTGACTCTAACTGAGAGCGGATTTGGTCTACCTTGTCTTGCAATGAGACTTCTACATTGCCGTAGTCAGTACCTTCGCGGAGAACAAACTCACGAATTAAGTTATCCAGTGTTTCTGGTTCAATTTGTTGCCATGGGACGATCATAAATACCTCTTCACTTTATGTTCGGTGTATTGAGCAGCGTTATTATGCCGAAGCCGCGAGACTTTCATAGTAGGCAGGGAGTGCTTCTTCTAGCCAGAATCTAGGTTTTAGGGCGCTTCCGGTTACAAATCCAACGTGGCCGCCCTGTTCAAACAGTCGGTAGTCGATGTTATCAGGAAGCACATACTTGGGAATGACCTCTTCGGTCATAAATGGGTCATCCTTAGCGTGGATGATCTGTGTTGGCAGAGTAATCTCTTTGAGGCGATGAATGCCTGAACACTGATGATAGTAATCTTCAGCATCTTTAAACCCATGCAGTGGCGCAGTGATAAGGTCATCAAATTCGTACAGTCTGGTCACGCGTTTGATGTTTTGGTAGCTCAGTCCCAGTTCGCCTTTGAGCAGATGGTGTTTCTGCAGCGCACTCTTCTTTAGTGATGACAGTAAGTAGTTCTTATACAGCTTAGAGAAACCTTGTTCGATACGCTCTGAACAAGCCGACAGGTCGAGCGGCGCAGATACTATGGTTGCAGCATCGAGTAGTGGCTGACTGTTGTATTTGGCCAGGTAGTTGGCGAGCATATTACCGCCCAGAGAAATACCTACCGCCACTTTTGTGCGGTTAGGGAATGTCTGATCGAGGTACTCGAGGAAGAAACGCGCATCTTCCACTTCTCCGGAATGGTAGGCTCTTGCCAGCTTATTTGGCTTACCGCTACAACCGCGGAAGTGCATCATGACCGAAAGCCAACCCTGTTTGGCAAACGCATCCATGAGGCCATTGGCATAAGGGCTATAGAAACAGCCTTCCAGACCATGGAACAGAACAAAAATAGGCTTGTCAGCTTTTGACTGCTCATCAATATCCTCACTCCAGGCGATATCAAGAAAGTCACCATCAGGCGTATCTAGGGTCTGCCACACTGGCTCGAACAGAGCTTTCTTGCGGATAAAACGCGGAGCAAGTGTTTGTAGGTGTGGATTGGCTAATCCTTTAGCGGCAACAAATTGAGTCATAAAGGCTCTCTAGAGGTTGGCAATATTATCTATTGGTTCAGCAAAGGCTGAATAGAGCTGTTCTCCACCAAGTTGGCGGCAGTAGCGCAAAGTCAGAGGCTCACCGTGATTAACAGTTAGCTCGATGGTGTTGATACAGTCGACTAAGTCTGACTGTTGCTGCTTTTCCAACTGCAGCTCAAACTGGAGCGACTCACGATAAAGTGTATCAGGAAGGTGGAGTTTAAGTTTACGTCGTAGCTCACGATAGGAGAGCAGTAAGGCTTCAGAACGGCCAAGGCACTCTTCGACTCGGTGCCAATCCTCTTCGCCGAAGCAGACCTGCTGTTCATCAAGCCACTTGAGTAACAACAGCAGGTTTACGTTACCTTTAAATTGGTTCTGCAGATTTAAGCACGCCTCTTTTACTTCTCGCACGCTGTAGTACTGCAGGCTAAATTGCCATAAGCGTTCGAGGGTTAAAGAGATTGAGGCGCGCTTTGAACTCATTGACTATTGAACTCCTGTTCCATCTGCTCTAGCTCTTCCTGTAGAGCCATCCACTCCATTTCTACCTCTTCAAGCGATCCTTTGCTGTCGGCTTGAAGTGCTAATACTTCGTTAAGTTTAGCTTTATTTTCGGCGTCATAAAGTGAGTTATCTGATAATTGGGCCTCTGCCTGAGCTAAGGCTTCCCCCAACTTATCCATTTTTTCTTCTAGCTTTGTCAGGTTTTTGCGAATAGGTGCCGTCAGTTTGCGAAATTCTGCTTCACGACGTTTTTGGTCTTTTTTCGCTGCTGCGCTGTTCTCGGACTTTTTCTCTGGCTGCTGTGCCTGAGCTTCGCGGCGCTCAGTTTTCTGCTGCTCAGTCAACCATTTGTAATAGTCATTTAAGTCTCCATCAAATGGTGCGACTTGGCGGTCGTGAACCAGATAGAGATCATCGGTCGTTGCACGGAGTAGGTAACGGTCGTGCGATACGATGACCATAGCACCTTCAAATGTCTGCAGTGCCAGGGTGAGTGCCTGACGCATATCAAGATCAAGGTGGTTGGTCGGTTCATCGAGGAGCAATAGGTTCGGCTTTTGCCACACGATTAATGCCAGAACCAGACGCGCTTTTTCTCCACCTGAGAAAGGCGCCACTTTTTCTAACGCTTTGTCTCCCTGGAAGCCAAAGCTGCCGAGGTAATTACGCAGCTCAAGCTCATTTTTGTCCGGCGCAATCTGCATCATATGCTGCAATGGCGTCTCTTCTGGATGAAGGGTCTCAAGCTGGTGCTGAGCAAAGTAGCCAATCTTAACCCCTTGCGAGTAAGTCAGATCGCCGCCTTGTGGCTTAAGCTCACGAGAAAGCAGTTTGATAAGTGTCGACTTACCAGCACCGTTACGGCCAAGCAGACCAATGCGGCTGCCCGGAACCAGATTAAGGCGAATCTTCTCCAGAATTAGGTTGTCGTCGTAGCCAGCAGACACTTCGTCCATCATGATGATCGGGTTTGGCAGCGCATCCGGGTCGCGGAACTGGAAGCTAAATGGGTTATCCAGCTGAGCCGGCAATACCTTTTCCATACGCTCCAGTGCTTTGATACGGCTTTGTGCCTGACGGGCTTTAGATGCCTTGTAGCGGAAACGGTCAATGTAGCTTTGCATGTGCGACATCTGCTTTTGCTGCTTCTCGAACTGAGCTTGTTGCAGGATGAGCTTTTGTGCACGTTGTTCTTCGAATGATGAGTAGTTACCTGTGTACTCATTGAGTTGCTGGTTCTCAACATGAATGACCCGGCCAACGATTGGATCGAGGAAGTCACGGTCGTGGGAAATCAGCACCAATGTGCCAGGGTAGTTTTGTAGCCAGCGCTCCAGCCACATCACAGCATCAAGATCCAAGTGGTTAGTAGGCTCATCGAGTAGCAGTAGATCAGAGCGACACAGAAGTGCCTGAGCCAGGTTAAGACGCATACGCCAGCCACCAGAGAATTGGGTCAGGTTCCAACTCATCTGCGGTTGGCTAAAGCCCAGACCATCAAGAAGTTCTGCGGCGCGGGCTCGGATACTGTAGCCGCCAATGGTTTCAATCTTCCCGTGGATCTCAGCAACCAGTGTGCCGTTATCCTTTTGTTCGGCTTCGAGTAACTCAGACTCAAGGCGACGATATTCGCGGTCACCATCAATGACATATTCAAGAGCACTGCGTTCTAGAGCGGGTGTTTCCTGCGCTACCCACGCCATCTCCCAATGTGCAGGCTTGCTAAAGTTACCTGCATCAATAGAAAGCTCGTCCTTAATCAAGGCGAATAGCGTGGATTTACCACAACCGTTTTTGCCGACCAGACCGACTTTGTCGCCAGGCTGGATAGTTGCAGAAGCTTGTTCAAGAAGTGGCTTACCACCACGAAGAAGCTGTATGCCAGAGAAGGTAATCATAATCTTTTGCTTTGTCTTTACTCGTATTGCGTCGAATAGTAGGGCACTTAACAAGCTATGTCGATCATTGCGTTATCGCGGCTAACAACGTATAACAAACTGATAACGATAAATAACGCTGAGTAGGCTATAAATAATAAAAGGATTGCTGTCGAACGAATGAAGAATCTATCATCCGACAAGCCCAAGGTACTGGTGTTGTATGCCCATCCAGAGTCACAGACATCTGTGGCTAATCAAATCATGATCAAGAAAATTGAATCGCTTGATCACGTCACCGTGCACGATCTATATGCACATTATCCTGACTTCTTTATTGATGTCAGTGCAGAACACCAACTGCTCAACGAGCATGATGTTATCGTCTTCCACCATCCACTGTTTATGTATTCGTGCCCGGCATTACTTAAAGAGTGGTTAGATAGAGTTCTAGGTAAAGGTTTCGCTTTTGGTAAAGGGGAAGCTTTAAAAGGTAAATACTGGCGAAGTGTTATTACCACAGGTGGCCAGGAAGGGGCTTTTGCAAAAACAGGTTATAACCGCTATCCGTTAGCGGAAATCCTTCAACCATTCGAATTGACAGCAGCGCTGTGTCAGATGCATTGGATAGAACCGCTGGTCTTGTACTGGGCGCGAAATGTATCTGAAATGGAACGCTATCAGCATGCTGAGCGTTACCGACAGTGGCTAAATGATCCTCTGCAAATTGATTTGCCTGATGTAGTAGGAGGTGAGAATGGCGCTTGAAAGTGATTTTCTACAGAGTGGAGTCATTTTTCTTGCTGCTGCAGTAGTAGCAGTTCCAATTGCACAACGTCTTGGTTTGGGATCGGTACTGGGCTATTTATTAGCGGGTGTCGCAATCGGTCCTTGGGGGCTGAGATTAATCAGTGACGTCGAAGCTATTCTCCATTTCGCCGAATTTGGCGTAGTCCTGCTGCTGTTCCTAATTGGCCTTGAACTGAATCCTAAAAAGCTTTTCCAGATGCGGGGACCGATCCTCGGCTTGGGTGGTGCTCAGGTTGTGGTAACCACTTTGGTGATAGCCTGTGTCGCCTATATCGCGGGCACTACGTGGCAAACCAGTGTGGTTATTGGCATGGGCTTAGCTCTTTCCTCTACGGCGATAGCACTGAAGGTCATCGAAGAACAAGGTTTGGGAGGCGGTGAAACGGGTCAGTCTGGTTTTGCGGTGTTGTTATTCCAGGATATAGCCGTTATTCCGATGTTGGCATTACTGCCTATTCTGGCTGGCAATACCGCCGGGGACTGGTTAGATGCGCTATGGATGCTGGCAGGTGTTGGTGGACTTTTAGTCGGTGGCCATTTCTTACTCAGACCTCTTTTCCGATACGTCGTCCTCAGTGGTGTACGAGAGCTATTTACCGTGGCGGCGCTGTTACTGGTCATCGGTATCGCTTTGCTAATGAAACAGCTTGGCCTGTCGATGGCACTCGGAACTTTCTTAGCGGGTGTCCTACTTGCTGAAAGCGAGTACCGACACGAATTGGAAATTGCTATTGAACCATTCAAAGGGCTTCTACTCGGTTTATTCTTTATCGCTGTCGGTATGGCAGTAAACCTTGGCTTGTTGGCTCTGGAACCTCTTGCTGTGCTATCAGCGGTGATTGGTCTGGTGGTTGTAAAAGGCCTGATTATTTATCTGCTTGCCCGTTTGTCCGGTAGTCGCGCTAAATCTCGCAGTAAGATCGCTGCGATTTTGAGTCAGGGTGGTGAGTTCGCTTTCGTTATCTTTACTGCAGCAAGCAGCGAAGGTCTGTTAGACCCGCCACAGACCGCGTTTCTGCTAGTCGTGGTCAGTCTGTCTATGGTGACGACGCCATTGTTGCTGATGGCACAAAGTAAGTGGTACGCACGAGGACTGAATGCAGAGACGGCGGAAGGTTTGAAAAGTGATGTCATTAACAAGCAGCCACGAGTGATTATTGCTGGCTTTGGTCGTTTTGGTCAGATCATTGGTCGTCTGATGTATGCCAACAAAATCAAAGTGACGGTATTGGAAAGCGATGCCAGCCAGATTCAGTTGTTGCGTAAGTACGGCTATAAAGTGTTTTATGGTGATGCGACGCAACTCGACCTGTTGCGTGCTGCAGGAGCAGATAAAGCTGAGGCAATGATTATCTGTACGGATTCGCCTGATGAGATCATGAAGATTATTGAGTTGTGTCAGACCCATTTTCCTCGCTTGAAACTCTTAGCGCGTGCTCGTAGCCGTGTTGAAGCTTATCAGCTACTCAGTCATGGAGTAGAGAGCTATTCTCGTGAGACCTTCTTAGGTGCTTTAGATTTAGGTCGACAAGCTCTGGTCAATTTAGGGATGCACCCTTATCAGGCAAAGAGAGCTGAAGCGCACTTTCGAAAACTTGATAATGCTATGCTGAAGGAGCTGCTTCCTCAGCACAATGATGATAAACAATTGGCCCAAAGAGCCAAAGAAGCCCGTAAAGAACTGGAAGAGATTTTTGGCCGTGAGTTAGAGAACGATCAGCAATCGAAAAACTTCTGGGATTAACTAGTGAAATAAATGAGATGAAAAAAAGATTTATCGCAGGCGCCAGCTGTCCAAAGTGCTCTCAGCAAGACACTTTGCGCTGGTGGATAGAGAACAATATTGAATTAGTAGAGTGCGTTGAGTGCGGACATCAAGATAAGCGAGCACCAGAATCTGTGGACACCAGCGATCATGGTGGTCAGGATATGATTGGTATTTTTAAGCCGGATTGATTGAGTTTCTCTAAATCATCCCCATAATATGCCCCATAGAAAGTTTGCCGGCTCTGACGATTGTCAGAGTCCTTTATCCTCCTTGGAGTCAATATGAAAATTGAAAAGAACGTAGTTGTAAGTCTTGCTTACCAAGTAAAACTGGAAGACGGTGTGGTCGTTGATCAATCTACAGCTGACGCGCCATTAGATTACCTTCACGGTAACAACAACCTAATCACTGGTCTTGAAACTGCTCTAGAAGGTAAAGAAGCGGGTGCTAAGTTCTCTGTAACAGTTTCTCCTGAAGAAGCTTACGGTGAGCACAACGACGCACTTGTACAACGCGTTCCTGCTAACGTATTCCAAGGTGTTGATCAGATTGAAGTTGGTATGCGCTTCCTGGCTGATACTGACCAGGGCCCAATCCCTGTTGAAGTTACAGAAGTAGACGGTGATGAAGTGGTTGTTGATGGTAACCACATGCTTGCTGGTCAAACACTAACATTCGACGTAGAAGTTGTTGCTCTACGTGAAGCGACTGCAGAAGAGATCGAACACGGTCACGTACACCAGGCTGGTGGCTGTGGTCATGACCACGATCACGAAGGTGGTTGCTGTGGTGGCGAAGGCCATGACCACGGTGAAGAGAAAAAAGACGGCTGCTGCGGTGGCGGTAGCTGCGGCTCACACTAATTATTAGTGTTTAGCTAAGTATTCAAAAGGCGTTTCCTGCTGGTGTGGGGAGCGCCTTTTTTGATCACTAACCCTGTCAGGTTGTAATGGAGAGCAAACAATGACTCAACCTTTCTCGATTGCCATACACGGCGGAGCCGGAACCATCTTACGTGAACAGATGAGTGAAGAACTTAAGGCGTCTATCCTGGCTGATCTCGAAGCGTCGGTTCGCGCAGGCCACAAGATATTGCTTGAATCCGGTGATGCGTTAGAGGCTGTCGTTTCTGCGGTGAAAGTTCTCGAAGACTCAGCCAACTTTAATGCTGGTAAAGGCTCGGTGCTGACTAACAAAGAGATGGTCGAAATGGATGCTTCGGTCATGCACGGTAAAGAGCTCAATGCTGGTGCAGTGGCTGGTGTGCGCCATATTCGCAACCCAATCGAGTTAGCCCGCGATGTGATGGATAAGAGTAACCATGTCCTACTTATCGGTGAAGGGGCGGAAGAGTTTGCTTTTGAACTGGGCTATGAGTACACAGAACAAGATTACTTCTTTACTGAGCGTCGCTATGAGCAGTTGTTATCGATGAAAGAGAAGGGGTTGTTTGCCCTGTCTGAGTCCAAATACCCTGATGACAAAAAGTACGGCACAGTTGGCGCGGTAGCGTTAGACCAACATGGCAATCTGGCTGCTGCAACCAGTACCGGCGGTGTGACCAATAAAAAATATGGTCGGGTAGGAGACTCATCAATCATTGGGGCCGGTACTTACGCTGAAAATGGTAATGTTGCGGTCTCTACCACAGGTATGGGTGAATACTTCATCCGTAAAACTGTCGCCGGAGATGTTGCAGCTCGAATGCGTTATCTCAAAGAAGATGTGCATACCGCGAGTGAAACAGTCATTCAGGGTGAGCTAAAAGAGATGGGTGGAGAAGGTGGCCTTATCGCTGTTGATGGCCAGGGTAAGCTTCATTTTGCTATGAACAGTTCGGGTATGTACCGCGCTGGAATCGATGTGAATGGCAATTTGTCAGTTAAGATCTATGCTGATGAATAGCCGTTTTAGAGACGATAGCTCTAACACTTAATCTAACAGGCTGATTTATTTCGGTCTTATTTTAACCTTCAATGGATTTGCACCATATTACACTTGCATGATTAAAAAATGACTGCAAGAAATGTGATTCAGTGCTAGAATCCATTTTTAACTAGCAATCAGAACTGGAAAGATGGGAAATAACGTAGTCGTTCTAGGCACCCAATGGGGTGACGAAGGTAAAGGTAAAATTGTTGACCTTTTAACTGAAGATGCAAAATATGTGGTTCGCTACCAAGGCGGTCACAATGCAGGCCACACTCTAGTCATTGACGGTCAAAAAACCGTTCTTCACTTAATTCCATCAGGTATCCTTCGCGATAACATCAAATGTGTTATCGGTAATGGTGTAGTACTTTCACCTGAAGCTTTAATCAAAGAAATGAAGCCTCTAGAAGAGCGCGGTATTCCTGTGCGTGAGCGTCTTTTCGTTTCTGAAGCTTGTCCTCTAATTCTTCCTTACCACATTGCAATTGACCAGGCGCGTGAAATCGCTCGTGGTAACAAAGCAATTGGTACTACTGGTCGTGGTATCGGTCCAGCATACGAAGATAAAGTTGCTCGTCGCGGCCTACGCGTTGGTGACCTATTCGATAAAGAAGTATTCGCTGAGAAACTAAAAGAAGTAATGGAATTCCATAACTTCCAGCTTGAGCACTTCTACAAAGCTGAACCAGTAAGCTACGACGAAGTACTAGAGCAGTGCATGGGTTATGCTGACCTACTAACTTCAATGGTTATCGACGTAACTGATGAACTTGATGCAGCACGTAAGCGCGGCGACAAGATCATGTTTGAAGGTGCTCAAGGTACTCTACTAGATATCGACCACGGTACTTACCCATACGTAACTTCTTCTAACACTACTGCTGGTGGTGTTGCTGCAGGTTCTGGTTTTGGTCCACGCCATATCGGTTACATCCTTGGTATCACTAAGGCTTACTGTACTCGCGTTGGTTCAGGTCCGTTCCCAACAGAATTGTACGATGGTCTAGACAAGCAAGACCCAGTTGGTAAGCACCTTGGTGATGTTGGCCAAGAGTTTGGTGCTACAACAGGTCGTCTACGCCGTACTGGTTGGTTTGATGCAGTTGCTATGCGTCGTGCAGTACAAATCAACTCAATCTCTGGCTTCTGTCTAACTAAACTAGACGTTCTAGATGGTCTGGAAGAACTAAAAATCTGTACTGGTTACAAGATGAAAGATGGTTCTATCCTAGAAGTTTCTCCAATGGCTGCTGAAGCATTCGAAGAAGCAACTCCAATCTACGAAACAATGCCAGGTTGGTCTGAGAACACATTTGGTGCGACATCAATCGATGCTCTGCCAAAAGCTGCTCTAGACTACATCAAACGTATTGAAGAGCTAACTGGTGTGACTGTAGACATCATTTCTACAGGTCCAGACCGTAACGAAACAATCATCAAGGTTCACCCATTTGAATCTTAATCTCTGATTGTTGAGAGCTTTTAAAAAACCGGTGCTTTGGCGCCGGTTTTTTTATAACCATTTTTCTTGCGATTCTCGATAGTTACGGCAACAATTTGCCATAGAGCGGCAATTTTGATTAAAGAGTTAGCAACGATTGCCGATACTAGTATCAAGCTTGCCGCGTTTGTGGCAAATCAGGTACTGAGCCAGGTTCAGTATCTATAGTCGAAGTTAAGAGTGCAGAAAATGAAGCTAAGAAAATTAGCTGCTTCGATGGTATTGGCGTTAAGTGCCTCAGTGGTACAGGCAAACGAACAGCCTGAGATCGGTGAGCCGATACCTATTTATACCGAAGCCGAACTAATTAAACTTATCAACAACAATCAGCATTTAGAGCGTGTTAAAGCCGATAACTGTCAGCTTGTTGAGGATATTGTTGCGCGTGCAACTCGCATCAGCTTACCTGCGTATGAATTTTTATACGGGGATATGCTGGCGTGGGGCGTATGTGTCAATCAGGATGTAGAGTTGGGTCTCTACTACATGGAAAATGCTGCTCATCAGGGTTTACCAGCAGCATTGGAACAAATTGGTCGTTACTATTCACGCGGCACACTCGTTCAGCAAGATAAAGAGCGTGCGATTCCTTACTTACGTGAGGCCGCGGCGATGGGCAACCTCAATGCGCGTATTCACCTCGCTGAGTTACTGCTGCGTGATTACGGCAGCCCGCTGGATTATGAAGATGCCTACCGTTGGTTGTATAACTCTGTTACGGCGGATCAGCGTACCCATAAGCGAATTAGCGTGTTAAGGCAGGGTCTTGAACGCCGTATGCCACAGAACATTATTGCGCGAGCTAAGAAACGCGACACATTCTGGTAAACAGACTCCACAAACATACTCTTCCTGCACTCGGAGTAGTTTGTAAAAAAATGCCCAGCAAAAGCTGGGCATTTTTGTCTCTTACTTTGGCTACTGAACCACTTCACCAGATTCGACGACTGTCTTACGAACCACGTCGGTGAACTCAAGTGCTTCTTGGCGAATTGCTGCTTCATCGACAGTTAGCATATTGCGGTCCTTCATCAGAACTTTACCATCGACGATAGAGTGACGAACGTTGGCAGAGTTAGCTGAGTAAACCAGAGCTGAATATGGGTTGTAAACTGGGATCATGTTTGGCGCTTTTGTATCGACTACAATGATGTCAGCCAGTTTGCCAACTTCAAGTGAACCGATCTTATCTTCCATTTGTAGCGCTTTCGCGGCACCCATGGTCGCCATATCAATCACTTTAAGTGGTGGCATCGCGGCGCGGTCCTTATTGACCAGCTTATGAACCTTAGCGACCTGATTGAATTCGTCGATTGTACTTAGTGTATTGCCAGACATTGGGCCGTCGGTACCCAGACCAATGCGTACACCTTCATCGTACATCTTAAGTGCTGGCGATACGCCTTTCGCCGACTTGATGTTAGCACTCATGTTATGAGCGACGCCCATACCTGACTCTTTAACCAATTGAATATCCTGATCATCAACCAGAATCATGTGCGCACCAACCAGATTCTTGTTGAGTGCGCCAATGCTATGCATGTACTGAACGGGTGACATGCCATCGGCACGCTCGGCAATCTTTTCTTCTTCTCGGTGAGATTCGGCGAGATGAATCATTACCGGAACATCATGTTCAAGTGATAGCTTAGCGATTTTTTGCAGAGTTTCCGTTGTGTTGGTGTACGGAGCGTGTGGGGCAAACGCAGGAGTGATACGCGGATGGTCTTTATATTGTTCGATAAAGTTCAACGCGTACTTAATGCCTTCGTCTGCATTTGCCGCATCGGCGACTGGGAATTTGATGACCGTTTCACCAAGGATGGCGCGCATACCAATCTTATCAACTGTTTTAGCCACTTCATCTTCGAAGTAGTACATATCTGCGTAAGTAGTGACACCACCTTTCACCATCTCAACGTTACCCAGATTAGCGCCAATTCGTACCATGTCGCGCGATACCAACTTAGACTCAAGTGGGAAAATGTAGCGGTGCAGGCGATCTGGCACATCATCAGCCAGAGAGCGGAATACAGTCATCGATACGTGAGTATGAGTATTAATCAGACCAGGCATCACGATGTCACCGTCCACATCCAGAACCTGACGAGCCGTGTATTTCTGTGCCAGTGAATCATCACCTACAGCAACGATCTTATTACCGTCTACAACCACAGTGCCGTTTTGATAAACGGTTTTATCCTGATTCATAGTCAGAACCATTGCGTCAGTGATCATTAGATCGACTTTGTCAGCGGCATTCGCAGAGAAAGAAAATAAGCCAGCAATGGCTGCTGAAAGGAGAGAGCGTTTAATACTCATAGTAATACTCACGGTAAAAAGGGAAGTAAAATTTTCCTGAATAATACCTCTTTCTTTACTCGCTGCAATCGTTTGCTTTATGGGTTGCAATGAAGTGTGATCTTTATCGTATGATGTGAAGGCTTGTTATAAGTGATGCTAAGTTATGAAAAAGACGATGAAAAAACGCGTTTTTGATCTTACTAAACTGTAGCTTATACCGGGACTCAGATATACTAGATGTCATAACCTTCCTTATATATTAGGCGCGCCTATGTCAGACACTATCCCAAACGATCCTTTTGCTGCTCGTGAATCGGAAAACTACGAAAACCCGATCCCAAGCCGAGAGTTTATTCTCGAGTTTTTGAGCCAAGCGGGTGTACCAATGAATCGCAACGATCTTTTTGATGCATTGCAGTTAAAAGGAGAGGAACACTATGAAGGCCTGCGACGCAGACTTCGTGCTATGGAGCGAGATGGTCAGTTGGTATTTACTCGTCGTCAGTGTTACGCATTGCCAGAAAAGCTGGAGATGGTGAAAGGCTACGTGATTGGTCATAAAGACGGTCATGGTTGGGTGCGCCCAGAAGGCAGTGTTGGTAAAGACAACGACATAGTGCTGCCACACCACCAAATGAAAAATATCATTCATGGTGACTACGTACTGGTGCAGCCAACAGAAAACTCAAAACGCGGTCGTAAGGAAGGTCGATTAGTTCGAGTTTTAGAAGAGCGTCAGACACAGATTGTTGGTCGATTCTTTATGGAGTATGGCTACTCGTACGTTGTGCCGGATGATTCGCGTATTTCGCAGGATATTCTTATTCCTAATGACTTACGTGCAGGTGCGCGTATGGGTAACGTGGTCGTTATCGAGATTACCGATCGTGGTTCACGCTCTCGCGGCATGATGGGTAAGGTGGTTGAAGTTCTGGGCGAAAACATGGCGCCAGGCATGGAAACTCAGATTGCGATTCGAACTCATCAGATTCCCCATGAGTGGCCAGAAGCCGTTGATAAGCAGATTGCTAATCTGGGCGAGGAAGTGCCTGAAGAAGCGAAGGTGGGTCGTGTCGATTTACGTGACTTGCCGCTGGTTACGATTGACGGCGAAGATGCACGAGATTTCGATGACGCCGTTTTCTGTGAAGCGAAGAAAAGTGGCGGTTGGCGACTCTGGGTAGCCATCGCAGATGTGAGCTACTACGTAAGACCAGAGACCGCTTTGGATAAAGAAGCGCTCAATCGTGGTAACTCGGTCTACTTCCCGTCTCAGGTGGTGCCAATGCTACCTGAAGTTCTGTCTAATGGACTTTGTTCTCTCAATCCACAGGTTGACCGCTTGTGTATGGTGTGTGAGATGACAATCTCTGAGACAGGTAAACTATCAGGTTACAAACACTACGAAGCAGTGATGAACTCACATGCACGTCTTACCTACAACAAGGTTCACGACATTCTCGAAGGTGATGAAGAGTTACGTAGTCGCTACGAGCCGCTGGTTCCTCACCTCGAAGAGCTGCACAAAATGTATAAAGTGCTGAAACGTGCTCGTGATAACCGTGGTGCGATTGAGTTTGAAACAGTCGAAACCAAATTCATCTTCAATGCTGAACGTAAGATCGACAGTATTGAACCAGTGATTCGCAACGATGCTCATAAACTGATCGAAGAGTGTATGATTCTGGCTAACATCGCGTCAGCATCACTGGTTGAGAAAGCAAAAGAAGCAGCGCTATACCGAATTCACGAATCTCCGGGTGAACTGCGCCTGCAAGGTTTCCGTGATTTTCTGGGCGAACTGGGCTTACACCTGAACGGTGGCCTTGAACCGTCGCCAACAGATTACGCGGATCTGGTTAAGCAGATTGCAGAGCGTCAGGACAAAGAGTTAATCCAGACCATGTTGCTTCGTTCAATGAAGCAGGCGGTGTACAACGCAGATAACTGTGGCCACTTTGGTTTGGCACTTAAACGTTATGCTCACTTTACTTCGCCAATTCGTCGTTACCCAGACTTGTTACTTCACCGTGCAATCAAATACCTGATTGCTAAAGAAGAAGGCAGAAACCAAGATCGTTGGACACCAACCGGTGGTTACCATTACTCATTTGATGATATGGATTTCTACGGTGAGCAGTGTTCGATGACCGAGCGACGTGCTGACGATGCAACACGCGAAGTCTCAGATTGGCTCAAGTGTGAGTATATGCAAGACCACGTTGGCGAAGAACTTGACGGCGTGATTGCTAATGTAACTGGTTTTGGTTTCTTTGTGCGTCTATCTGACTTACATATCGATGGATTAGTGCATATTTCAGCGCTGGCAAATGACTACTACCAATTTGATCCTATTGGTCAGAGACTTATCGGTGAAAGCTTCGGGGCGATTTACCGATTGGGCGATGCGGTTAAAGTGAAAGTGCTGTCGGTAAACCTGGATGACAGACAAATAGACTTTGAATTAGTCGAAACTAGTCGTAAGCTACGCGGCGAAGGAAAGACGGCTAAGAAACGTGCCGCAGAGGCGAAGAGAAAAGCCAAAGAGAAGAAACGCGCAGCGACTAAGGGTGGCAGAGCAGCTAAAGCATCGGCTGAAGTTGAACCGACTAAGCGCCCAGAACCTAAAGAGGCAGCTAAGAAGCCTAAGGTCACTAAAGCTCGCAAGAAAAAGGCTGGTAATAAGCCTAAGAAAACCAAGCGCACTAAAAAAGCAGCGCAGTGATTTAAACGAACAGGTTTTTAAATGAGTAACGAATATATTTACGGTATTCACGCAGTTAAAGCAGTACTAAGTCGTGAACCAGAGCGCTTTATCGAAGCGTTCGTATTGAAAGGTCGTCAAGATGACCGCCTACTGCCGATCCTAAACGAACTGAATGTTTGTGGTGTCTCTATTCAGCAGATGACGCGTAAGACTCTCGACGAAAAGGCGAGTGGTGCAAACCATCAGGGCATCATGGCACGAGTTAAGCCAGCGAAGCAGCTTAACGAGCACGACCTTGATGACATTATTGCCCAGCACGAGTCTCCGTTATTACTGGTATTAGATGGCGTCACCGATCCGCATAACCTGGGTGCCTGCCTACGTAATGCTGACGCTGCTGGTGTTGCTGCGGTTATCGTTCCTAAAGACCGTTCTGCCAACATTACGGCAACAGTAAGTAAAGTGGCTTGTGGCGCCGCTGAAATGGTACCGCTAGTACGCGTGACTAACTTAGCTCGTACGATGCGCACGCTACAAGAGCAGGGCATCTGGTTTGTTGGTACCGCTGGTGAAGCAACTCACGACATCTATCAGGCAAAACTGACTGGCCCACTTGCGATCGTTATGGGTGCGGAAGGTGACGGCATGCGCCGCCTGACTCGTGAAACCTGTGACGACCTAATCAAGATTCCTATGGCCGGCACGGTATCGAGCCTCAACGTATCGGTAGCATCAGGCATTTGTTTGTTTGAAGCAGTGAGACAGAGACTCGCATAACGAGCGGACTTCTAGAACGCTTCGTCGCCCTACGAGATTTTAGAACGGACTTCGTCCTTCGAGAGGAACTTGTGGTGAGCGAGTCGAAAGTTGCAGGCAGTGTAGGCAAGTCTTTTGCTCTAATTGTCTGAATCTAAAAAAGGGTTGACCCACACTGTCAACCCTTCAAAATTTTCTCGCATCTCGCATCTCGCATCTCGCATCTCGCATCTCGCATCTCGCATCTCGCATCTCGCATCTCGCATCTCGCATCTCGTCCCCCGTTTATTTTTCAAACAACCTATTGCAACTAAAACTGTGATCTGTATAATGCAGCGCACTGGTTAAGCCAGTTGTGAACCAATGAGCAGCGAGGAGCTGACTTATCTTATTGATTTGTCAGGTAATGTAAACTCAGCTTATGTTCGCGGTTAATACAATTAGCTATCTATTCTTCGGAATAACTATTCCCAGAGGTGACTCTGACATGTAGGGATAGTTAATCGAAAATTAACTGACAATGCGTCCTAATCTTGGATGCTACGGTTTCACATAAATCAATCGGCATTCTCTCGTCTTGACGAGTTTGAGTGGCGATATTGTTTGTGTAATTTTTAATATTGGAGCTCTGTCTCATGCAGAACCAACGTATCCGTATCCGCCTAAAAGCTTTCGATTACAAACTAATCGATGCTTCTACAGCGGAAATCGTTGAAACAGCTAAGCGCACTGGCGCACAGGTTCGTGGTCCAATCCCACTACCTACTCGTAAAGAGCGTTTCACAGTTCTTATCTCTCCACACGTTAACAAGAAAGCACGTGACCAGTACGAAATTCGTACTCACAAGCGTCTAATCGACATCGTTGAGCCAACAGACAAAACTGTTGATGCTCTAATGCGTCTAGACCTTGCTGCGGGCGTTGACGTTCAAATTAGCCTAGGTTAAGGGAGATTAGAAGAATGATTGGTCTAATCGGTCGTAAAGTGGGCATGACCCGCGTATTTACTGAAGAAGGCGTTTCTATCCCAGTAACTGTTGTTGAGGTTGAAGCTAACCGTGTTTCTCAAGTTAAAACTCTTGAGACAGATGGCTACGCAGCAATCCAGGTTACTACTGGTGCTAAGAAAGCTAACCGCGTATCTAAACCAGAAGCAGGTCACTTCGCGAAAGCAGGTGTTGAAGCTGGTCGTGGTCTTTGGGAATTCCGTTTGGAAAACGGTGAAGAGTTCGCAGTTGGCGCTGAGCTAACAGTTGAACTATTCAACGATACTAAGAAAGTAGACGTTACTGGTACATCTAAAGGTAAAGGTTTCCAAGGCGCTGTTAAGCGTTGGAACTTCCGTACTCAAGATATGACTCACGGTAACTCATTGTCTCACCGTGCTCCTGGTTCTATTGGCCAATGTCAAACTCCAGGTCGCGTATTTAAAGGCAAGAAAATGGCAGGTCACATGGGTGCTGAGCGTGTAACGACTCAAAACCTAGAGATCGTACGTGTTGACGCTGAGCGCAATCTGCTTCTTATCAAAGGTGCAGTACCAGGCTCAACAGGTGGCAACGTGATCGTTAAACCAGCTGTTAAAGCATAACGTCTCAGGAGTAAGTAATGGAACTAATGGTTAAAGGTGCTGATGCACTAACTGTTTCCGAAACTACTTTCGGACGTGAGTTTAACGAAGCTCTTGTACACCAAGTAGTTGTTGCATTTGCAGCAGGTGCTCGTCAAGGTACACGTGCTCAAAAAACACGTTCAGAAGTTTCTGGCGGTGGCGCTAAGCCATGGCGTCAAAAAGGTACTGGCCGCGCGCGTGCTGGTACAATTCGTAGCCCAATCTGGCGTACAGGTGGTGTTACTTTTGCTGCGAAACCACAAGATCACAGCCAAAAAGTAAACAAGAAAATGTACCGCGGTGCTATGAAGAGCATTCTTTCTGAGCTAGTTCGTCAAGAGCGTCTAATCGTTGTTGATAACTTCTCAGTTGAAGCGCCAAAGACTAAAGAGCTAGTAGCTAAGCTGAAAGAGCTTGAGCTAACTGACGCTCTAATCGTGACTAGCGAAGTAGATGAGAATCTATTCCTAGCTGCTCGTAACCTATACAAAGTTGACGCACGTGACGTTGCTGGTATCGACCCAGTTTCACTAATCGCGTTCGACAAAGTTGTAATGACTGCTGACGCAGTTAAGCAAGTTGAGGAGATGCTAGCATGATCACTGAAGAGCGTATCCTAAAAGTTCTACGTGCACCGCACATCTCTGAAAAAGCAACTATGGCAGCTGAGAAAGCGAACACTATCGTTTTCAAAGTAGCTAAAGATGCAACTAAAAAAGAGATCAAAGCAGCTGTAGAAAAGCTATTTGAAGTTGAAGTTAAGTCTGTAAATACTCTTATCACTAAGGGTAAGACCAAACGTCAAGGTCTACGCCAAGGTCGCCGCAGCGACGTTAAGAAAGCGTACGTTACTTTGAAAGAAGGTCAAGATCTTGACTTCGTTGGCGGCGCGGAATAACAGGAGTAGTTAAGAATGGCTATTGTTAAATGTAAGCCGACTTCCCCTGGTCGTCGTCACGTTGTTAAAGTTGTTAACGCTGACCTACACAAGGGCAAGCCATACGCACCACTTCTAGAGAAAAACTCTAAGAACGGTGGTCGTAACAACAACGGTCGTATCACAGTACGTCACATCGGCGGTGGTCACAAGCACCACTACCGTGTAATTGACTTCAAACGTACTAAAGACGGTATCCCAGCGAAAGTTGAGCGTCTTGAATATGATCCAAACCGTAGCGCTAACATCGCTCTAGTTCTGTACGCAGACGGTGAGCGTCGTTACATCCTAGCACCTAAAGGTGTTCAAGCTGGTGATGCTATCCAGTCTGGTGTTGATGCACCAATCAAAGCTGGTAACACTCTACCAATGCGTAACATCCCAGTAGGTTCAACTGTACACAACGTTGAACTTAAGCCTGGTAAAGGTGGTCAGCTAGCTCGTTCGGCTGGTGCATATGCTCAAATCGTTGCTCGCGACGGTGCATACGTAACTATCCGTCTACGTTCTGGCGAAATGCGCAAAGTACTTTCTGAAGGCCGTGCAACAATCGGTGAAGTTGGTAACTCTGAGCACATGCTACGTGAACTTGGTAAAGCTGGTGCTTCACGCTGGCGCGGCGTACGTCCAACCGTACGTGGTGTAGTAATGAACCCGGTAGATCACCCACACGGTGGTGGTGAAGGTCGTACTTCTGGTGGCCGTCATCCAGTATCACCATGGGGTCAGCCAACTAAAGGCTTCAAGACTCGTAAGAACAAACGCACTGACAAGTACATCGTACGTCGTCGTAACAAGTAATCTATATTAAAGAGGAATCGCCATGCCACGTTCTCTCAAGAAAGGTCCTTTTATTGACCTACACTTGCTGAAGAAGGTAGAGAAAGCGGTGGAAAGCGGAGACAAAAAGCCTATTAAGACTTGGTCCCGTCGTTCAATGATCATCCCTACGATGATCGGTTTGACCATCGCTGTCCATAATGGTCGTCAGCACGTACCAGTATTTGTAACTGAAGAAATGATCGGTCACAAACTGGGTGAATTCGCACCAACACGTACTTACCGCGGCCATGTCGTGGATAAGAAAGCTAAGAAGCGTTAAGGAGTAGATGATGGAAGCACTAGCTAAACATAACTTTGCTCGCATTTCGCCTCAGAAAGCTCGCTTAGTTGCGGATCAAATTCGTGGAAAATCTGTAGACCAGGCTCTAGAAATCCTGACTTTCAGCAACAAAAAAGCTGCTGATCTGATCAAGAAAGTTCTTGAGTCAGCTATCGCTAACGCGGAGCACAATGAAGGCGCAGATATTGACGATCTAAATGTCGCAAAAATCTTCGTAGATGAAGGCCCGATCATGAAGCGTATTATGCCTCGTGCTAAAGGTCGTGCGGATCGTATCTTGAAGCGTTCAAGCCACATCACTGTTGTTGTAGCAGATCGCTAAGAGACTAGGAGAGTAAGCAATGGGTCAAAAAGTACATCCTAATGGTATTCGTCTAGGCATCGTTAAGCCTTGGAATGCTACATGGTTTGCTAACACCAAAGATTTCGCTGACAACCTAGACGGCGACTTCAAGGTACGTCAGTTCCTTACAAGTGAACTGAAAAAAGCATCACTTTCACGCATCGTTATCGAGCGTCCTGCTAAGAGCATCCGTGTGACTATTCACACTGCTCGTCCAGGCGTAGTAATCGGTAAGAAAGGTGAAGACGTAGAAAAACTACGCGCAGCTGTAGCTAAAATTGCAGGTGTACCAGCGCAAATCAACATCGCTGAAGTACGTAAGCCTGAGCTAGACGCACAGCTTGTTGGTGATAGCATCGCGTCTCAGCTAGAGCGTCGTGTTATGTTCCGTCGTGCTATGAAGCGCGCGGTACAAAACGCAATGCGTCTAGGTGCTAAAGGTATCAAAGTAGAAGTAAGTGGTCGTCTAGGCGGCGCTGAAATTGCACGTTCAGAGTGGTACCGTGAAGGCCGTGTGCCTCTACACACTCTACGTGCTGACATTGATTACGCAACTTCTTCGGCTCACACTCAATACGGTGTGATCGGCATTAAAGTTTGGATCTTCAAAGGTGAGATTCTAGGCGGTATGCCAGCAGCTAACGCTGTAGAGCCTAAAGGCGATAAGCCTAAGAAGCAGCGCAAAGGCCGTAAGTAAGGAGTCGACAGATGCTACAACCTAAACGTACTAAGTTCCGTAAGGTTCAGACAGGTCGTAACCGTGGTCTAGCTAAAGGTACTGATGTAAGCTTCGGCGAATTCGGTCTTAAAGCTACTGGCCGTGGTCGTCTAACTGCTCGTCAAATCGAAGCGGCACGTCGTGCAATGACACGTCACGTTAAGCGTCAAGGTAAAATCTGGATCCGTGTGTTCCCAGACAAACCTATCACAGAAAAACCACTTGAAGTTCGTCAAGGTAAGGGTAAAGGTAACGTTGAGTACTGGGTAGCCCAAATCCAACCTGGTAAGGTTATGTACGAAATGGGTGGTGTACCTGAAGAATTGGCTCGTGAAGCGTTCCGTCTAGCGGCTCGCAAACTGCCATTCAAAACTACATTTGTAACTAAGCAGGTGATGTGATGAAAGCACAAGATCTACGCGAGAAAAGCGTTGAAGAGCTTAACGCTGAGCTATTGAATTTGCTACGTGAACAGTTCAACTTGCGTATGCAAGCTGCGACTGGTCAGCTACAGCAAACTCATACTCTGAAAGCTGTACGCCGTGATATCGCACGTGTGAAAACTGTTTTGACTGAGAAGGCAGGCGCATAATGAGCGAAGTAAAACGTACTCAACAAGGTCGTGTAGTTAGCGACAAGATGGACAAGTCTATCGTTGTTGCTATCGAACGCATGGTGAAACACCCAATTTACGGTAAATTCGTAAAGCGTACGACTAAAGTACACGCACATGACGAGAACAACGAGTGTGGCCTAGGCGACACAGTTGAAATCGCAGAGTGTCGTCCACTGTCTAAGACTAAGTCTTGGACTTTGGTAAAAGTTCTAGAAAAAGCGAAAGGTTAATCCTTAGCTAATTCTATGAAATTAAACGGCTCCAAAATTATTTTGGGGCCGTTTATTTTTTGACTACCCAATCACAAAAAAGGGTGGTACAATTCGCGTCCCTTTTAAAGAGGCAGCCCGACCCGTGATGGGTCTAGTTATTAATATTTAGCGGAGCACTAACAATGATCCAAATGCAAAGTACACTTGACGCAGCTGATAACTCTGGCGCGCGCAAGGTAATGTGTATTAAGGTCCTGGGTGGCTCACACCGCCGTTATGCACATATCGGTGACGTCATCAAAGTTACTGTGAAGGAAGCTATTCCTCGCGGTAAAGTTAAGAAAGGTGATGTTCTGAAGGCGGTTGTCGTGCGCACTCGCAAAGGCGTTCGTCGTCCAGACGGTTCTGTCATTCGCTTCGACCGTAATGCTTGTGTATTGCTTAACGACAATACTGAGCAACCTATCGGTACACGTATCTTTGGCCCTGTGACACGTGAGCTTCGTGGCGATAAGTTCATGAAGATCGTTTCACTGGCTCCAGAAGTTCTGTAAGGAGCACGTAGAAATGGCAGCTAAAATCCGTCGTAATGACGAAGTAATCGTTCTTGCTGGTAAAGACAAAGGCAAGAAAGGTAAAGTAACTAAGGTTCTAGCAACTGGTAAAGTTATCGTTGAAGGTATCAACCTTGTTAAGAAGCACCAAAAGCCTGTTCCGGCTCTAGGTCAACAAGGTGGCATCGTTGAACAAGAAGCAGCTATTGATGCTTCTAACGTTGCAATCTTTAACGCAGCTACTGGTAAAGCTGACCGTATCGGTTTCCGTTTTGAAGATGGTAAGAAAGTTCGTTTCTTTAAATCTAACAACGAAATCGTTTCTAACTAATAGAAGTAATTTGGAGTTCTACTATGGCGAAACTGCATGATTACTACAAGTCGTCTGTAGTCGCTGAACTGACCAAACAGTTTAGCTACACAAGCGTCATGCAAGTCCCTAGAATCGAGAAAATCACCCTAAACATGGGTGTTGGTGAAGCAATCAACGATAAGAAACTGCTAGAAAACGCAGCTGCTGATATGGCAACGATCTCTGGTCAAAAGCCACTTATCACTAAAGCGCGTAAATCTGTTGCAGGTTTCAAAATCCGTGAAGGCTACCCTATCGGTTGTAAAGTAACCTTGCGTGGCGAACGTATGTGGGATTTTCTTGAGCGTTTAATTTCAATCGCTCTTCCACGTGTACGTGACTTCCGTGGCGTTAGCGCTAAGTCTTTTGACGGACGCGGTAACTACAGCATGGGCGTTCGCGAGCAAATCATCTTCCCGGAAATCGACTTTGATAAAGTTGATCGAGTACGCGGTCTAGACATCACTATTACGACGTCTGCTGGTACTGATGAGGAAGGCCGTGCTCTGCTGGCTGCCTTTAACTTCCCATTCCGTAAGTAAGGTGAAGGGTTACTGTTATGGCTAAAAATTCAATGAAAGCACGTGAAGCAAAACGTGCGAAGCTTGTAGCTAAGTTCGCTGAAAAGCGTTCAGCGCTTAAAGCTATCATTAGCGATGTAAACGCATCAGAAGAAGATCGTTGGAATGCGGTTCTTAAACTGCAATCTCTTCCACGTGATTCAAGTGCATCACGTCAGCGCAACCGTTGCAACCAAACTGGTCGTCCACACGGTTACCTACGTAAGTTCGGTCTAAGCCGTATTAAGGTTCGTGAAGCTTGCATGAAAGGCGAGATTCCGGGTCTTCGTAAGGCTAGCTGGTAATTGCCACTTAATCATTTGGAGTAAATCATATGAGCATGCAAGATCCGATTTCGGATATGCTGACCCGCGTTCGTAACGGTCAGGCAGCAAACAAAGTTGCTGTTAAAATGCCTTCTTCAAAGCTTAAAGTTGCAATTGCTGCACTACTAAAAGCTGAAGGTTACATCACTGATTTCGCTGTTGAAGGCGAAGTTAAACCTGAGCTTGAAGTTACTCTTAAGTACTTCCAAGCTAAACCAGTAATCGAGCAACTTAAACGTGTTTCTCGTCCAGGTCTACGTGTTTACAAGAAGAAAGATGAACTTCCTTCTGTAATGGGTGGTCTTGGTGTTGCTATCGTTTCAACTTCCAAGGGTCTTATGTCAGACCGCGCTGCACGTAAAGCAGGTCTTGGTGGTGAAATCATCTGCTACGTAGCGTAATAGGAGTAGAATATGTCTCGTGTTGCTAAAGCACCTGTCGCTATTCCAGCTGGCGTAGAGGTGAAACTAAACGGCCAAGAAATCACTGTAAAAGGTGCTAAAGGCGAACTATCACGCGTTCTTAACGATGCGGTAGTTGTAGCTCAGGAAGAAAACAATCTTACTTTCGGTCCACGCGAAGGTGTAGTTAACGCATGGGCACAAGCAGGTACTGCTCGCGCTCTAGTTAACAACATGGTTGTTGGCGTTACTGAAGGCTTTACTAAGAAGCTAACCCTTAAGGGTGTTGGTTACCGTGCTGCTATCAAAGGCAACGCTGTAGGTCTAACTCTAGGCTTCTCTCACCCAGTTGAGCATGAACTGCCAGCGGGTATTAAAGCTGAGTGTCCAAGCCAAACTGAAATCGTGATCACTGGTTGTGACAAACAACTTGTTGGTCAGGTTGCGGCTGACATTCGTTCTTACCGTGAGCCTGAGCCTTACAAAGGTAAAGGTGTTCGTTACGCAGATGAAAATGTGCGTACTAAAGAAGCTAAGAAGAAGTAAGGTAACACTATGGATAAGAAAGCATCTCGCATCCGTCGTGCTACACGTGCACGTCGTAAGATTGCAGAACTGGGTGCAACTCGCCTAGTAGTACACCGTACTCCTCGTCACGTGTACGCTCAGGTTATTGCAGCTAACGGCTCTGAGGTTATCGCAGCAGCTTCTACTGTAGAAAAAGCGATCCGTGAGCAAGTTAAGAACACTGGTAACATCGATGCAGCTAAAGCAGTAGGTAAAGCTGTTGCTGAGCGCGCTCTTGAAAAAGGCGTAGACGCAGTTGCATTTGATCGTTCTGGTTTCCAATACCACGGTCGAGTGGCGGCGCTAGCAGAATCTGCTCGCGAAGCTGGTCTGAAATTCTAAGGTAGGGTTGGAAGATGGCTAAAGAACAACAAGTTCAAGCGAATGATTTGCAAGAAAAGCTAATCGCAGTTAACCGTGTTTCTAAAACGGTTAAAGGTGGTCGAATCATGAGCTTTACTGCACTAACAGTAGTTGGTGACGGTAACGGTCGCGTAGGTTTCGGTTACGGCAAAGCTCGTGAAGTACCTGCAGCGATTCAAAAAGCAATGGAAAAAGCACGTCGTAACATGACTACGATCGCGCTTAACGAAGGCACTCTTCACCACCCGGTGAAAGGTCGCCATTCGGGCTCTAAAGTTTACATGCAGCCTGCTGCTGAAGGTACTGGTGTAATCGCAGGTGGTGCGATGCGTGCAGTACTAGAAGTTGCTGGTGTACACAACGTACTATCTAAAGCATACGGTTCTACGAACCCTATCAACATCGTTCGTGCTACGATCGATGCACTAGGTAGCATGAAGTCGCCAGAAATGGTTGCTGCTAAACGTGGTCTAACTGTTGAATCTATTTCGGAGTAAGAACACCATGGCAACTATTAAAGTAACTCAAACTAAAAGCTCAATTGGTCGTCTACCTAAGCACAAAGCGTGTCTTAAAGGTCTAGGCCTTCGTAAAATCAACCACACAGTAGAACTTGAAGATACTCCGTGCGTGCGCGGCATGATCAACAAGGTTTACTACATGGTTAAAGTTGAGGAGTAATCAGAATGCGTTTGAATACTCTATCACCAGCTGCTGGTGCTAAGACTGCTGCTAAACGCGTAGGTCGCGGTATCGGTTCTGGCCTAGGTAAGACTGGTGGCCGTGGCCACAAAGGTCAAAAGTCACGTTCTGGCGGTTCAGTTCGTCCAGGTTTTGAAGGCGGTCAGATGCCTCTGAAACAACGTCTACCAAAATTCGGTTTCACTTCTCGTAAGAGCCTAGTGTCTGCTGAAGTTCGTCTAGCTGAGCTAGCGAAAGTAACTGGTGACGTAGTAGATCTAAACAGCCTTAAAGCTGCTAACGTTATCACTAAGAACATCGAATTTGTAAAAGTTGTTCTATCTGGTGAAATTAACAAAGCAGTGACTGTTAAAGGTCTACGTGTGACTAAAGGCGCTAAAGCTGCAATCGAAGCTGCAGGCGGTAAAATCGAGGAATAATCTCGAGGAACGAGGTACAGATGGCTAAGAAACCAGGACAAGATTTTCGTAGTGCTCAGAGCGGCTTAAGTGAACTAAAGTCGCGCTTGTTATTCGTAATTGGTGCACTTTTAGTATTCCGAGCCGGCTCTTTCGTGCCGATTCCTGGTATTGACGCTGCTGTACTTGCCGATTTGTTCGAACAGCAAAAAGGTACCATCGTTGAAATGTTTAACATGTTCTCCGGTGGTGCTCTTGAGCGTGCATCTATATTAGCGTTGGGCATCATGCCGTATATTTCGGCATCTATTGTTGTCCAACTGCTAACTGTAGTTCATCCAGCGTTAGCTGAACTCAAAAAAGAGGGTGAAGCAGGCCGTCGTAAGATCAGCCAATACACACGCTACGGCACGCTTGTACTTGCAACATTCCAGGCTATAGGTATCGCAACAGGCCTACCAAACATGGTCGATAATCTGGTTGTTATCAACCAAACCATGTTTACGCTTATTGCTACCGTAAGTTTAGTAACCGGCACCATGTTCTTGATGTGGTTAGGTGAACAAATTACTGAGCGTGGTATTGGTAACGGTATTTCGTTACTGATTTTTGCAGGTATTGTTGCTGGATTGCCTTCTGCAATCGGTCAAACAATCGAGCAAGCGCGTCAAGGTGAATTGCATGTACTTCTTCTGTTGTTGATTGCTGTACTAGCTTTTGCAGTTATCTACTTCGTTGTTTTCATGGAGCGTGGTCAACGTCGAATCGTTGTAAACTACGCGAAGCGTCAACAAGGTCGTAAGGTATTTGCTGCACAAAGCACTCACTTGCCACTTAAAATTAATATGGCAGGTGTTATTCCAGCAATCTTTGCGTCAAGCATTATCCTGTTCCCAGGAACACTGGCTCAGTGGTTTGGTCAGAATGGTGAGAGCAGCGCGTTCGGTTGGTTAACTGACGTGTCATTGGCTCTTAGCCCAGGTCAACCTCTGTATGTAATGCTTTATGCAGCAGCTATAATTTTCTTCTGTTTCTTCTACACGGCGTTGGTATTCAACCCGCGTGAAACAGCAGATAATTTGAAGAAGTCAGGTGCATTCGTACCCGGCATCCGCCCAGGTGAGCAGACAGCTAAGTATATTGATAAAGTAATGACGCGTTTAACCCTTGCTGGTGCGCTTTACATTACCTTTATCTGTCTGATTCCGGAGTTCATGATGGTCGCGTGGAACGTACGTTTCTACTTCGGCGGTACATCACTACTAATCGTAGTTGTTGTAATTATGGACTTTATGGCACAGGTACAGACTCATCTGATGTCCCAACAGTATGATTCTGTGTTGAAAAAGGCAAACCTAAAGGGCTACGGCCGTTAATTTAGGTTTCATTTACGGAGTTTAGCAATGAAAGTTCGTGCTTCCGTTAAAAAAATCTGCCGTAACTGTAAAGTTATCAAGCGTAACGGTGTTGTTCGCGTGATTTGCAGTGAGCCAAAGCACAAGCAGCGCCAAGGCTAATTAGCAGAAATTTTTACTTGAAATATAAGGTAGTGTCGAGTATATTCCTCGGCCTACCTTTTGCGTGCAAAAGAAGTAGTATTCCGCAGCGTATCCGAGACGGGCTTTGCTGCGGCTAATTCTTTTATGAAACACTAGGAGTGAATAATGGCCCGTATTGCAGGCATTAACATTCCTGATCAAAAACATGCTGTAATCGCACTAACTGCGATCTACGGTATCGGTAAGACTCGTTCTCAAGCTATTCTAGCTGAAGTGGGTATTGCTGAAGATGTTAAGATCAGTGAACTAACTGAAGAGCAGATCGATCAACTGCGTGATGGTGTAGCTAAGTACACTGTAGAAGGTGATCTACGTCGTGAAGTATCAATGAACATCAAGCGTCTTATGGACCTTGGCTGTTACCGTGGTCTTCGTCATCGTCGCAGTCTACCACTACGTGGACAGCGTACTAAAACCAATGCTCGCACCCGTAAGGGTCCGCGTAAGCCGATCAAGAAATAATCGGGAAGGTAGAGTACAATGGCTAAACAACCAACTCGCGCTCGTAAGCGCGTACGCAAGCAAGTTGCAGATGGCGTTGCGCACATCCATGCATCTTTCAATAACACAATCGTAACTATCACTGACCGTCAAGGTAATGCTCTTGCATGGGCTACTGCAGGTGGTTCAGGTTTCCGTGGTTCTCGTAAGTCTACTCCGTTCGCTGCACAGGTTGCTGCTGAGCGTTGTGCTGAAATGGCTAAAGAGTACGGTCTAAAGAACTTGGAAGTTATGGTTAAGGGTCCAGGTCCAGGTCGTGAATCTACTGTTCGCGCACTGAACGCTGCTGGTTTCCGCATCACAAACATCGTTGATGCTACACCAATCCCTCATAACGGTTGTCGTCCACCTAAGAAACGTCGCGTATAACGTTTTTTAGATTACTGGAGAAAGATCATGGCAAGATATTTGGGTCCTAAGCTGAAGCTTAGCCGTCGCGAAGGTACTGACTTATTCCTTAAGTCTGGTGTACGCGCGATCGATACCAAGTGTAAAATTGATAACGCACCAGGTGTACACGGCGCTCGTCGCGGTCGTCTATCTGAGTATGGCGTTCAGCTTCGTGAGAAGCAAAAAGTTCGTCGTATGTACGGCGTTCTAGAAAAACAATTCCGTAACTACTACAAAGAAGCTGCTCGCCTTAAAGGCAACACAGGTGAAAACCTGCTTCAGCTTCTTGAAGGTCGTCTTGATAACGTAGTTTACCGCATGGGCTTTGGCGCAACTCGCGCAGAAGCACGTCAGCTAGTTAGCCACAAAGCTATCCTAGTTAACGGTAAAGTTGTAAACATTCCTTCGTTCAAAGTTGCGGCTAATGACGTTGTTTCTATCCGCGAGAAAGCTAAACAGCAATCTCGTATTAAAGCGGCTCTAGAAGTTGCTGAACAACGTGAAAAACCAACTTGGATTGAAGTAGATGGTGGTAAGATGGAAGGTACGTTCAAGCGTCTGCCTGAGCGTTCAGATCTATCTGCTGACATCAACGAACAATTGATCGTCGAGCTTTACTCTAAGTAAGGTTTAAACTAAAGAGAGGACACAATGCAGGGTTCTGTAACAGAATTTCTTAAGCCACGTCTTGTTGACATCGAACAGGTTAGCACGACTCACGCAAAAGTAACTCTTGAGCCATTAGAGCGTGGTTTTGGCCATACTCTTGGTAATGCACTTCGCCGTATTCTTCTATCTTCTATGCCAGGTTGTGCTGTAACAGAAGTAGAAATCGAAGGCGTACTTCATGAGTACAGCACTAAAGAAGGCGTTCAAGAAGATATTCTTGAAATCCTACTTAACCTTAAAGGTCTTGCTGTACGCGTTGCCGAAGGCAAAGATGAAGTGTTCATTACTTTGAACAAATCAGGCTCGGGCCCTGTGGTTGCAGGTGACATCACCCATGATGGTGATGTAGAGATCGCTAACCCTGAACACGTTATTTGTCACCTAACGGATGACAACGCTGAGATCGCTATGCGTATCAAAGTTGAACGTGGTCGTGGTTATGTTCCAGCTTCGGCTCGTATCCATACTGAAGAAGATGAGCGTCCTATTGGTCGCCTACTGGTTGACGCTACGTACAGCCCAGTAGACAAGATTGCTTACTCTGTTGAAGCAGCTCGTGTAGAGCAGCGTACAGACTTAGACAAGCTTGTTATCGACATGGAAACGAACGGTACTCTAGACCCTGAGGAAGCAATCCGTCGCGCAGCTACTATCCTAGCTGAGCAATTGGATGCGTTCGTAGATCTTCGTGATGTACGTGTACCTGAGGAGAAGGAAGAGAAGCCAGAATTCGATCCGATCCTACTGCGTCCTGTAGACGATCTTGAACTAACAGTTCGCTCTGCTAACTGTCTGAAAGCAGAAGCGATTCACTACATCGGTGATCTTGTACAGCGTACTGAGGTTGAGCTACTTAAAACGCCTAACCTTGGTAAAAAATCTCTTACTGAGATTAAAGACGTACTTGCATCACGTGGTCTTTCTCTGGGCATGCGCCTAGAAAACTGGCCACCAGCGTCTATCGCTGAAGATTAATCGATAAAGTTAGAAGGATTAGGTCATGCGCCATCGTAAGAGTGGTCGTCAACTCAACCGCAACAGCTCACATCGTAAAGCGATGTTTAGCAACATGGCTAGCTCTCTAGTACGTCATGAAGTTATCAAGACTACATTGCCAAAAGCAAAAGAGCTACGTCGCGTAGTTGAGCCTTTGATTACACTAGCTAAGACTGACAGCGTTGCTAACCGTCGTCTAGCATTTGCACGTACTCGTGACAACGAAGTAGTTGCAAAACTATTTAACGAACTAGGTCCACGTTTTGCTGCTCGTCAGGGCGGTTACACTCGTATCCTAAAAGCTGGTTTCCGTACTGGTGATAAAGCTCCAATGGCTTACATTGAGCTTGTAGATCGCCCAGCTGCTGAAGAAGCTGCTGAGTAATCAGGTTCGTAAGAACGAAAAAGCCGAGCATTAGCTCGGCTTTTTTGCGTTCTGGAGGTAGGGAAAGAGCGGGCTGCGCCCTGCGAGAGTTTAGAACGCTTCGCTTCGAGAACGGACTTCGTCCTGCGAGATGTTAGAACGCTTCGCTCCGAGAATCGAGACCGGACTCCGTCCTTCGAGAGGTGCACGTTATAGCTGTGAGGCAGGTATCTGAACCAGAGCTTTTTGTTGGGTACTCACGTCTAAAATCC
>NZ_AEVS01000030.1 GCF_000189255.1 Vibrio brasiliensis LMG 20546
GGCGAGAGGCGAGAATATTATCTCTTTGCAGGGACAAATCCTGTCAACACCTTCAAGAGCAATAATTCCATCAATTAACGACCAACACCCACCTCTCGAAAGGTGAAGCGTTCTAGTTACCTCGAAGGACGAAGTCCGTTCTAAATTCTCGCAGGGCGAAGCCCGGTCTCGGAGCGAAGCGTTCTAACACGCAAAAAGCCCGTTGCGTCAGCTACGGGCTTTTAAAACGACGAAAGCCTAGTCGTAAGACTAGGCTTTCTGAGTAAATGGCGGACGGCGGGGACGCCTAGTCTGGGGTTGCAGGCAACCGGGACTCGTTGGTCGAAGAGCAAAATAACCTGATAGAAACGAAAAGACCTCAGCATTTCTGCTGAGGTCTGGAATAAGTGGCGGAGCGGACGGGACTCGAACCCGCGACCCCCGGCGTGACAGGCCGGTATTCTAACCAACTGAACTACCGCTCCGCACTGGTTAGACTCTTGAGTCTAAGTTTTTTGCTTTCAGACTTTCCCTTAATAAAAAGGTCTAAAATCTAAAAACAGAAAATGAACCTGGCGATGTCCTACTCTCACATGGGGAAGCCCCACACTACCATCGGCGCTAATTCGTTTCACTTCTGAGTTCGGCATGGAATCAGGTGGGTCCAAATCGCTATGGTCGCCAAGTAAAATTCTTTACATTTTGTTTTAAGCTCTAAGCAAAGCTCAAAACAAACAGTAAATGGTGCTGATACCCAGACTCGAACTGGGGACCTCATCCTTACCAAGGATGCGCTCTACCACCTGAGCTATATCAGCATCAAGATGTCCCTTCAGGACTAAAAAAGCCCGTTTTTTCAAACGGGCTCTCTTATAAATTTAAAGCCTG
>NZ_AEVS01000029.1 GCF_000189255.1 Vibrio brasiliensis LMG 20546
CCTTGTCTGCCAGCATGTTCGGCCAAAGGCCCTGCTACGGCTTTTGCTACCAGGTTGAATTAGCCAGCCGTCAGCCTAACTTAACCCCAGAGCAGGTGGTTGATCGGGCGGTCGAGCTGCGCATGTATCGCAACCGGGTCTTGGTTCAACGAGTACACGGTGTCGCGCGCGCGTTTACTCAAGGGGATATTGGTCATCACCATACCTTCTATTCATTGACCCTTGTGCCTGCTCTCGAGCGCCTCTCTCTGCGTCACAATAGCCGTATCTTCCAGCATCAGACCACGCCCGACATTATCGCGACCCTACTGCAAGAGATGGGCATTAATGACTACGCTTTCTCGTTAGAGCGCGAGCCTGCTCAACGCGAGTTCTGTGTTCAATACCGTGAAAGTGACCTCGACTTCCTGCACCGCCTCGC
>NZ_AEVS01000028.1 GCF_000189255.1 Vibrio brasiliensis LMG 20546
TTCTCGCTTCTCGCTTCTCGCTTCTCGCTTCTCGCTTCTCGCTTCTCGCTGTCTTTTCCCGACACATCCCGTTCATATTCTTTTAAAACTCTAAAGATAAACTGTGACCCCTAGCACGTTACATGCCCATCTGTTTATAAATTGTAATTGGTCATACCAATTTGATTGCTGTTTTAATCACCTATTGTTATCAAAGTGTTGGGGTGTGGTCTGTTCTATGATTTGGGTCAATTTTTGACTGGAACTTGCGTTTTAATTATGTTAATTTTCTTGCCAACTTAAAATTGGTAATACCAATTGCCTGCAAAAGAGTAGAAGAAAAACAACTATGGCTTATCAAAGGATTCGTCAGCCAAAACTTTCTGATGTGATTGAACAAGAGTTAGAAAGGCTGATTGTGGAAGGAACATTGTCTCCGGGGCAGCAGTTGCCACCAGAGCGTGAGCTAGCGAAGCAGTTCGATGTCTCGCGTCCTTCAATCCGTGAAGCGATACAGCGCTTAGAAGCTAAGCGTCTTCTTACTCGTCGTCAGGGTGGCGGTACATTTGTTAGTGAGAGTATTTGGACAAGCTTTTCAGATCCTCTGCTAAATTTATTGTCTAGCCACTCTGAAACTCAGCTCGACTTACTGGAAACGCGTCATGCGATGGAAGGTATTGCGGCTTACTTTGCAGCAGTTCGTGGAACCGAGGAAGACTTTGCGCGTATTCAGGCTTGCCTGAAAAATATCAGCGAAGAGCAGACTAAGAAAAATGTCGAAGCGGAAGCTGGCGCTGTTATGCAGTTCCTTATTGCACTAACAGAAGCGGCACATAACGTAGTGTTGCTGCATATTGTTCGTAGTCTGGCACCTTTGCTTGAGCAAAATGTCTTACAGAATTTAAAGCTCTTACATCGCCGCGATGAAGTGGTAGAAAAAGTAAGTAAACACCGAGCTAATATTGTGGATGCGATTGTTTCTGGTCAGCCAGAAAAGGCGCGTGAAATGTCACACTCACACTTAGCTTATATTGAAGAAACATTGTTGGATTTGACTCGTGAAGAGTCGCGCAGAGAGCGCTCTTTGCGTCGAATTCAGCAAGGTAACGATTCTTAAAACAAGAAACGGTTACTTAAATAAGTAGATCCAACCAATAGAAGGATAGATCGCCATGTCTGATATGAAGCATGACGTAGATGCACTGGAAACTCAAGAATGGCTACAAGCACTTGAGTCAGTTGTACGTGAAGAAGGTGTAGAGCGTGCTCAGTTCCTATTAGAGCAAGTTCTGGACAAAGCACGTCTAGACGGTGTTGATATGCCAACAGGTATCACAACTAACTACATCAACACGATTCCTGCAGACCAAGAACCAGCTTACCCAGGTGACACAACACTTGAGCGCCGTATTCGTTCTATCATCCGCTGGAACGCAATCATGATCGTTCTACGTGCATCTAAGAAAGACCTAGAGTTAGGCGGCCACATGGCGTCTTTCCAGTCTTCTGCTGCATTCTACGAAGTATGTTTCAACCACTTCTTCCGCGCTCCAAACGAGACGGACGGTGGCGATCTAGTTTACTACCAAGGTCACATTTCACCTGGTATCTACTCTCGTGCATTCGTTGAAGGTCGTCTGACTGAAGAGCAGCTAGACAACTTCCGTCAAGAAGTAGACGGTAAAGGTATCCCATCATACCCGCACCCTAAACTAATGCCTGAGTTCTGGCAGTTCCCTACAGTTTCTATGGGTCTAGGTCCAATTTCTGCGATCTACCAAGCGCGTTTCCTTAAGTACCTAGAAGGCCGTGGTCTGAAAGATACTTCAGCTCAACGTGTTTATGCCTTCCTGGGTGACGGTGAGATGGATGAGCCAGAATCACGTGGTTCACTTTCTTTCGCTGCGCGTGAGAAGCTAGACAACCTAACATTCCTAATCAACTGTAACCTACAGCGCCTAGACGGCCCTGTAATGGGTAACGGTAGCATCATCCAAGAGCTAGAAGGCCTATTCAAAGGTGCTGGCTGGAACGTTGTTAAAGTTATCTGGGGTAGCAACTGGGATGCACTACTTGCTAAAGACACAACTGGCAAGCTTCTACAGCTAATGAACGAAACTGTAGATGGTGACTACCAAACATTTAAATCTAAAGATGGCGCATACGTACGTGAGCACTTCTTTGGTAAATACCCAGAGACAGCTGCACTAGTTGCAGACATGACTGATGATGAAATCTTCGCACTTAAGCGTGGTGGTCACGAGTCTTCTAAACTGTACGCAGCATACAAAAACGCAGCGGAAACTAAAGGTCGTCCAACTGTAATCCTAGCTAAGACTGTTAAAGGTTACGGCATGGGTGAAGCGGCTGAAGGTAAGAACATCGCGCACCAGGTTAAGAAGATGGATATGACTCACGTACTACACCTACGTGATCGTCTGGGTCTACAAGACATCCTAACTGACGAAGCAGTGAAGGAACTTCCGTACCTGAAACTTGAAGAAGGTTCAGCGGAATACGAATACCTACACGCTCGTCGTAAAGAACTAAAAGGTTACACGCCACAGCGTCTACCTAAGTTCACTCAAGAGTTTAAAGTACCTGAGCTAGAAGAGTTCGCACCGCTACTAAGCGAGCAGAAGCGTGATATCTCTACAACAATGGCTTACGTTCGTACTCTTAACATCCTGCTTAAAGACAAGAACATTGGTAAGAACATCGTTCCTATCATCTGTGACGAAGCACGTACGTTCGGTATGGAAGGTCTGTTCCGTCAGATCGGTATTTACAACCCGCACGGTCAGAACTACACGCCACAGGATCGCGACATTGTTTCTTACTACAAAGAAGCGACATCTGGTCAGGTTCTACAGGAAGGTATCAACGAGCTAGGCTCAATGGCTTCTTGGGTAGCGGCTGCAACGTCTTACAGCACTAACGATCTACCAATGATCCCATTCTACATCTACTACTCAATGTTTGGTTTCCAACGTGTAGGTGATATGGCATGGCTAGCTGGTGACCAACAAGCACGTGGTTTCCTACTAGGTGCAACTGCTGGTCGTACAACGCTAAACGGTGAAGGTCTACAGCACGAAGATGGCCACTCGCACATCATGGCGGGTACGGTTCCTAACTGTATTTCTTACGACCCAACGTTCGCATACGAAGTAGCAGTAATCATGCAAGACGGTATCCGTCGCATGTACGGTCCTGAGCAAGAGAACGTGTTCTACTACCTAACAGTAATGAACGAAAACTACGCAATGCCAGCAATGCCAGAAGGCGCTGAAGAAGGCATCCGTAAGGGTATCTACAAGCTTGAGTCTTACGCAGGTGACAAGTCTAAAGTTCAGCTAATGGGCTCTGGTACTATCATGAACGAAGTACGTAAAGCAGCGACTATCCTAAGCGAAGAGTACGGCATCGCGTCTGACGTGTTCTCTGTAACGTCATTCAACGAACTAACTCGCGACGGTCAAGCGGTAGAGCGTGACAACATGCTACACCCAGAAGCTGAAGCGAAAGTACCTTACATTGCACAAGTAATGGGTACTGAACCAGCAATCGCAGCGACTGACTACATGAAGAACTACGCAGAGCAAGTTCGTGCGTTTATGCCTTCTGAGTCTTACAAAGTACTGGGTACTGATGGCTTCGGTCGTTCAGACAGCCGCGAAAACCTACGTCGTCACTTCGAAGTGAACGCAGGTTACGTAGTAGTAGCAGCGCTATCTGAACTAGCTAAGCGTGGTGATGTTGAGAAATCAGTAGTAGTTGAAGCTATTGCTAAGTTCGACATCGACACTGAAAAAACTAACCCGCTATACGCTTAATTGAGAAGGTAGATAAGAAATGGCAATCGAAATTAATGTACCAGACATCGGTGCGGATGAGGTTGAAGTTACTGAGATTCTTGTAAGCGTAGGCGACAAGGTTGAAGAAGAGCAGTCTCTGATCACAGTTGAAGGCGATAAAGCTTCTATGGAAGTTCCAGCTTCTCAAGCTGGTATCGTTAAAGAAATCAAAATCGCTGAGGGCGACAAGGTTTCTACTGGTTCTCTAATCATGATTTTCGAAGCCGAGGGTGCAGCTGAAGCTGCACCTGCTCCTGCGGCAGAAGCAGCTCCAGCAGCGGCTCCAGCTCCAGCAGCAGCGGCAGAACTTAAAGAAGTTCACGTACCAGATATCGGTGGCGACGAAGTTGAAGTGACTGAAATCATGGTAGCTATCGGCGACAGCATCGAAGAAGAGCAATCTCTTCTGACTGTTGAAGGTGACAAAGCTTCTATGGAAGTACCAGCACCATTCGCAGGTACTCTAAAAGAGATAAAAGTAGCAGCTGGCGATAAAGTAACGACTGGCTCACTAATCATGGTATTCGAAGTAGCAGGTTCAGGCGCAGCAGCGGCTCCTGCAGCAGTAGAAGCGCCAGCAGCAGCTCCGGCAGCATCTGCAGCTAAAGAAGTGAACGTTCCTGATATCGGTGGTGACGAAGTAGAAGTTACTGAAATCATGGTAGCGGTTGGCGATACAGTGGAAGAAGAGCAATCTCTAATCACTGTTGAAGGCGACAAAGCTTCAATGGAAGTTCCTGCTCCATTTGCTGGTACAGTTAAAGAAATCAAGATTGCGGCTGGCGACAAAGTGTCAACTGGCTCTCTAATCATGGTATTCGAAGTGGCGGGCGCAGCTCCGGCACCTGCAGCGGCTCCAGCTCAAGCGGCAGCACCTGCGGCGTCAGCGCCTAAAGCAGAAGCTCCAGCGGCAGCAGCTCCGGCAGCCTCTACTGGTGATTTCCAGGAAAACAACGAGTACGCTCACGCATCTCCAGTTGTTCGTCGCCTGGCACGCGAATTTGGCGTTAACCTATCTAAGGTTAAAGGTACTGGTCGTAAGAGCCGTATCCTGAAAGAAGACGTTCAGTCTTACGTTAAAGAAGCGCTTAAACGTCTTGAGTCTGGCGCAGGTGCAGCAGCATCTGGCAAAGGTGATGGTGCAGCTCTTGGTCTGCTACCATGGCCAAAAGTGGACTTCAGCAAGTTTGGTGAGACTGAAACTCAGCCTCTATCACGCATTAAGAAGATCTCTGGTGCAAACCTACACCGTAACTGGGTAATGATCCCTCACGTTACACAGTGGGATAACGCAGACATCACTGAGCTAGAAGCATTCCGTAAAGAACAGAATGCTATTGAAGCGAAGAAAGACACTGGCATGAAGATCACTCCACTAGTGTTCATCATGAAAGCGGCTGCTAAAGCACTTGAAGCGTTCCCAGCGTTCAACTCTTCTCTATCAGAAGATGGTGAGAGCCTAATTCTGAAGAAATACGTGAACATCGGTATTGCGGTAGATACGCCAAACGGTCTGGTTGTTCCTGTATTTAAAGACGTGAACAAGAAAGGCATTTACGAGCTATCTGAAGAGCTAATGGCTGTTTCTAAGAAAGCACGTGCTGGTAAGCTGACTGCTGCAGATATGCAGGGTGGCTGTTTCACGATTTCAAGCCTTGGTGGTATCGGTGGTACTGCGTTTACTCCAATCGTAAACGCACCAGAAGTTGGTATCCTTGGTGTATCTAAGTCTGAAATGAAACCTGTATGGAACGGTAAAGAATTCGAACCGCGTCTACAGCTTCCACTATCTCTATCATACGACCACCGTGTGATCGATGGTGCGGAAGGTGCGCGCTTCATTACGTTCCTAAACGGTGCACTATCAGATATCCGTCGTCTAGTTCTTTAATTCGAATAGACGATTAAGAGGCGGCAACTAGCCGCCTCTGCTAATAATAATTACCAGACAATTTGATCGCAGACCTTAGATTCAATAAGGTTTTCTCCATCGAATTGTTGTCTAGCTCACAGGCTAAATTGATTTACTTTTCACTCCATTAACATCTCTGTAAACTGTTGGCGGTCTGAAAATAACTGTTTAAAACAAATCGACTTGAACAAATAAATCAATACCCACTCAGCCTGTTAGGGATAATGACTACAAGAGGTCACAATGAGCAAAGAAATTAAAGCCCAAGTTGTTGTACTTGGTTCTGGTCCTGCTGGTTACTCAGCTGCATTCCGTTGTGCAGATTTAGGTCTTGAAACTGTACTTATCGAGCGCTACAGCACCCTAGGTGGTGTATGTCTGAATGTTGGTTGTATCCCATCAAAAGCGCTTCTACACGTTTCAAAAGTAATTGAAGAAGCTAAAGCGATGGCTGATCACGGCGTCGTGTTCGGTGAGCCACAAACTGATATCAACAAGATTCGTATCTGGAAAGAGAAAGTTGTTAACCAACTTACTGGCGGTCTTGGTGGTATGGCTAAGATGCGTAAAGTTAACGTTGTTAATGGTTACGGTAAATTCACTGGCCCTAACTCTATCCTTGTTGAAGGTGAAGGCGAGTCAACAACTGTTAACTTCGACAACGCTATCATCGCAGCAGGCTCTCGTCCTATTAAACTACCGTTTATTCCACACGAAGATCCACGTATCTGGGACTCAACTGACGCTCTTGAGCTAAAAGAAGTTCCTGGAAAACTGCTTATCATGGGTGGCGGTATCATCGGTCTAGAAATGGGTACGGTATACCAGTCTCTTGGTTCTAAAGTAGACGTGGTTGAGATGTTCGACCAAGTTATCCCAGCAGCCGATAAAGACATCGTTAAAGTTTACACTAAGCGTGTGAAGAACAAGTTCAACCTGATGCTAGAAACGAAAGTGACAGCAGTTGAAGCGAAAGAAGACGGTATCTACGTTTCAATGGAAGGTAAGAAAGCGCCTGCTGAAGCTGAGCGTTACGATGCAGTTCTTGTTGCTATCGGTCGTGTACCAAATGGTCAGCTAATCGACGGCGAGAAAGCGGGTCTGGAAATCGACGAGCGTGGCTTCATCAACGTTGATAAGCAGATGCGTACTAACGTTCCTCACATCTTCGCTATCGGTGATATCGTTGGCCAACCAATGCTTGCTCACAAAGGTGTGCATGAAGGTCACGTTGCTGCAGAAGTTATTGCTGGTAAGAAGCACTACTTCGACCCTAAAGTTATTCCTTCAATTGCTTACACTGAGCCAGAAGTTGCTTGGGTTGGTAAGACTGAGAAAGAAGCGAAAGCTGAAGGCATCAACTACGAAACAGCGACATTCCCATGGGCTGCATCTGGTCGTGCAATTGCATCAGACTGCTCTGACGGTATGACTAAGCTAATCTTCGACAAAGACACTCACCGTGTAATTGGTGGTGCTATCGTTGGTACGAACGGTGGTGAACTACTAGGTGAAATCGGTCTGGCAATCGAAATGGGTTGTGATGCAGAAGATATCGCTCTAACTATCCACGCTCACCCAACTCTACATGAGTCTGTTGGTCTAGCAGCTGAAGTGTTCGAAGGTACAATCACTGACCTTCCAAACCCTAAGGCAAGAAAGAAGAAGTAATTTCTTCATCCGGATAAATAAAAACCGCTGATTCGTCAGCGGTTTTTTTGTGTTTTGTATTCAATCATTAAAAAGGCCTGCTCTTGGAGCAGGCCTTTGTTGTTCCTTAACAGCGTCTGTTATGGATTCTCAGCGTGTTTGTAGATGCAAAGCATATCAAGGTAGCTTTGAGTCAAGCGAGACATTACCACTTCATCCTGAATGCGGTTTGCCTGTACAAACAGAGAGTAGAAGATACCGTGGAACAGCGTTGCCAGGTGAGCTGGCTCGTGCTGGTCACAGACTTCACCACGTTCGATTGCCTTAACAAACATGTTTTGTACCAGTAGTTGGTTAGTACGGTTGGTGGTAACAAATAGAGGCCATACTTCATCACGAGTTGAAGCACTCCATTCAAACCAAACTTTTAACCAGTGGCAGTCGTTAACTACTAGGTCAACCATGTTAGTGGTTAGGTTGTTTAGGTTTTCCTTAGCGTGAATATCCAAATCGATATTATCTGAAAGGAAGTTTGAAAACTGACGAACAACGTAGTTTAGTACGTCATCGACAAGATCTTCACGAGTAGGGAAGTAGTTAAAAACGGTCGCAACAGAGACTTGTGCAATCTCAGCAATATCGGCATGACCACCTCGACCAATGCCACGGCGGGCAAATACTTCGAGTGCGATTTCCATTAGTTGCTGTTTGCGCTTTTGAGGCGATAGACGCGTACGCGGTCTTTTAGCTATAGAGTCCATAGTTAATTTCCTTGCCAAATGAGTTGTTTATATAATTGTCTGGGCTGAGCCCTATTTTAGTATTTTATAAGTAGCATAATGCTCTAATGAGTGTAATGGTGCATATGTGCGAGGTCAACGATTTTTGCTTATTTTATAATCACTTTTGTTAATATCGTGCTAAAGATCAATCTGAAACATTAAGTTTGTCGGTTATTATTTTAGGCAAACGTTTTTCCTAACCGCTGGCTGGTGTTAAACTACGCGCCTAAATCATCAGACTGTACCCTTGTGACTATAATTGAGTTCGGTGCAGCGAACGTGAAAAACGAGATTGGTATGAAACATACAGTAGAAGTAATGATTTCTGAACAGGAAGTCAGCGAGCGAGTAAAAGAGTTAGGCAAACAAATTACTGAGCACTACAAAGGTAGTGAAGATCTAGTGATGGTTGGTTTGCTACGTGGATCATTCGTATTTATGGCGGATCTTGCGCGAGTGATTGAGCTTACTCACCAAGTTGATTTTATGACAGCTTCTAGTTACGGCAACACGATGGAAAGTTCACGTGATGTTCGCATCCTTAAAGATCTTGATGATGATATCAAGGGGAAGGATGTTCTACTGGTAGAAGATATCATCGATACAGGTAACACGCTAAACAAGGTTAAAGAGATCCTTAGCCTTCGCGAGCCAAAGTCTATCGAAATCTGTACTCTACTAGACAAGCCATCTCGTCGCGAAGTTGATGTTGACGTTAAGTGGATTGGTTTTGAAATCCCGGATGAGTTTGTGGTTGGCGTTGGTATCGACTACGCACAGAAATATCGTCACCTACCATACATTGGCAAGGTTGTTCCTCAAGAGTAGTTTTCCTCTTGAAAAGACAAAAAAACGCCCGCAGCTGCGGGCGTTTTGTTGGTTCCTGTTAACGACAAAGCAGGTTATGCTCTGTATTCAGAATCGATTCCATCGCTTTTTGGTAGGACGTCTCAACCGACTCCCTTGAGCTTGAACGAACCCCCAAATACTCAAGTTTGCCATCGCCAATACCGTAGACAACACCATGAATTTCAACTTCTTGGCCACGCTCCCAAGCATTCTGCAAAATGGTTGAGTTTCCTAAGTTGTAGACCTGTTCCGCGACGTTAATTTCACCCAGTTTATCTGCTCGCTTATCTGCAGGCATCTCATCCAGATAGGTGCGATGTTTGAAGTAGAGATCACGAATGTGTAATAGCCAGTTATTGATTAAACCCAGTTGAGGGTTGTCAATCGCGGCATTAACTCCACCACAGCCGTAGTGACCACATACGATAATATGCTTCACTTTAAGTACATCGACTGCGTATTGCACAACTGACAGGCAGTTCAGATCAGTATGAATGACCTGATTAGCCACGTTGCGGTGAACAAACAGTTCTCCAGAGTAAAGTCCGGTCAGTCGTTCAGCCGGTACACGGCTATCAGAACAACCAATCCAAAGAAAGCCCGGGCTTTGACCTTCTTCTAATTTCGCAAAGTACTCAGGGCGCTCTGCTTTTATTGATTCTGACCATTTGGAATTGTTTTCAAATAGCTGTTTTATTTCCGGCATTTCGTTCACAACCTTTAAAAAATACTTGCACCACTATACACAATGTTACAATTTCCTTCCCAGTTAAATTGGCCAAAAAGGCACTCATCTGACGTGTTTGAGCGCTAAAAATCATAAACTTAGTAGCTATCCTAACAAATGGTTATAAAGTATGAGTTATGGGATGTGATTAACACTTATCTCTGCTCGATAACATTTGGTAAAGTGATAAAGTTAGCGACATTTCGCAGCAGTTAGCATGCATATCGCGTTATGTTCGCCTATAAATTTTAAGGTTATTATATTGGCGATTGAGATTGATCGACATAACCTTAAAGTAAGATGTTGTAATACTCAGACATGCTGCACAGGTGCGGCTGAAAAAGCTGTTACTTAAGTGTTTGAGTGTGGAATGAAAAGCATGGAGCAAAGTTGTGTTCGCGAGTCGTTTTGAAGACATGAATCTCAGAGGAGATTTATTTGGTGGTGTAACCACGGCTATTATCTCGTTACCGTTGGCTCTGGCTTTCGGTGTTGCTTCTGGTGCGGGTGCCGAAGCGGGTCTTTGGGGCGCCATTATGGTCGGGCTTTTTGCCTCCCTGTTTGGTGGCTCGAATACCTTAATCTCTGAGCCTACCGGCCCGATGACAGTTATCATGACTGCAGTCTTAACCAGTATGATGGCCAAGTATCCAGAGACGGGGATGGCAATGACCTTTACCGTCGTAATGATGGCAGGTGCATTCCAGGTTCTACTAGGCACGCTTAAGCTCGGAAAGTACGTCACTTTAATGCCATATAGCGTTATCTCCGGTTTTATGTCGGGAATTGGCGTGATACTAATTATTCTCCAATTATCACCGTTACTTGGCCATGCAGCCCCTGCAGGCGGGGTGATGGGAACCCTTTCAGCCCTGCCTGAAACGGTCGCTAATATGAAGTTTAGCGAGCTATTTTTAGGTCTGCTTACACTCGGAATTCTCTTTTTCTTCCCTAAGAAGTATCGCAAGTATGTGCCTGCCCAATTGGTGGCGTTAGTTGCAGTAACTCTGCTTTCAGTTATCTTTTTCGATATTGATTCGATTCGTCGTATTGGTGAAATTCCTGCTGGTTTACCTTCATTAGTCATCCCACACATCGACGCATCAATGTTTACTGAAATGGTCATAGATGCTCTGGTTCTGGGTACTCTGGGCTGTATTGATACCCTGCTGACCGCCGTGATTGGTGACTCACTAACCCGTAAAGAACACGATTCTGACAAAGAGCTGCGTGGCCAGGGACTCGCCAACATGATCTCAGGTCTGTTTGGCGCATTGCCAGGTGCAGGTGCGACTATGGGCACAGTGACCAACATTCAGGTTGGCGCTCGCTCGCCATTATCTGGGGTGATACGCGCCTTAATGCTGGCACTGGTAGTTCTGGTTGCTGGTGGGCTGACTGAACCTATTCCAATGGCGGTACTGGCTGGTATTGCAGTATATGTTGGTTTTAACATTCTGGACTGGAGCTTTATTCAGCGCGCTCACAAGGTCAGCTTTGCCGGTATGGCGATCATGTATGGTGTAATGCTACTGACGGTATTTGTCGACTTAATTGCTGCGGTTGGTTTGGGGGTATTTATCTCTAACATCATCATCATCGAACGTTTGAGCCGTGAGCAGGCTCGTCAAGTTAAGGCAATCAGTGATGCCGATGAGGATGACGTCCCTCTTAGTGATAGCGAGCGTGGTTTGCTCGATATGGCTAATGGAAAAGTACTGTTCTTCTACCTCTCTGGGCCGATGATTTTCAGTGTATCAAAAGCGATTTCTCGTCAGCATACCAGTATCTCGGATTATGAAGTGATGATTCTCGATCTGACCGATGTGCCTATGATTGACGTTACTGTTGGTCTGGCGCTAGAGAATGCGATTAAAGATGCACTGGATGCTAACTGTCAGGTTTACCTGTTATGTCCGAATGATAAAACGCGTCAGCAACTTGAGAAGTTCCATGTGATTGATTTAGTGCCAGATGAGAACACCTACAAGTTCCGTTACGAGGCTCTGAAAGCAGCGGTTAAACATGTTGAGACTGATGAACATCAACAGCAGGCAATCTAAGCGTTTGATTGGATCTTAGCGAAACGCCATCGAGGAAACTTGATGGCGTTTTTTATTGTTCCCTTACTGAGGTGATTGTTATTTCCAAAATATTCGAAAGGTTTAATTGTAATCATCGTTATTCAACGATAAACTGCATTTCGAATAAGCAAAGCAATGGCAGTTGTCACTTATGTATGCATTAGAAATAGAACAGCTTCGCAAGACCTACGCCGGGGGATTTGAAGCGTTAAAAGGCATTAGTTTGAATGTCAAAAAAGGCGACTTTTACGCCTTACTTGGTCCTAATGGAGCAGGAAAATCGACCACGATCGGGGTGATTTCTTCACTGGTTAATAAGACCTCGGGTCAGGTAAAAGTATTTGGTTTTGATATCGACAAAGATCTTGAGCTAGCCAAGCAAAACTTAGGTTTAGTCCCACAAGAATTCAATTTCAACCAGTTTGAAACGGTAGAACAGATTGTCTTACAGCAGGCTGGTTATTACGGCGTATCTAAGTCTTTAGCCAAAGAAAGAGCTAAAAAATACCTAACTAAACTAGATTTGTGGGAAAAGCGTAGCGAACGTGCGCGTAACTTGTCTGGTGGTATGAAGCGACGCCTAATGATTGCCCGCGCTTTAATGCATGAGCCGCAATTGTTGATCCTCGACGAACCAACCGCTGGTGTGGATATCGAACTGCGTCGCTCGATGTGGGAATTTCTCAAAGAGATCAACCAACAGCAAGGGATCACTATCATTCTGACGACCCACTATCTGGAAGAAGCAGAAATGTTGTGTCGCAACATCGGTATCATCAACAAGGGTGAGCTGATTGAGAACACTACAATGAAAGATCTACTCGGTAAACTGCATGTTGAGACCTTTATTCTTGATCTTGAAGAAGGCTCTTCACAACCAAACCTGAAGGGTGTGAACAGTCAGACTTTTACCAATGGATCATTGGAGATCGAAATTGAGAAAAGTCAGGGACTGAACGATATTTTTGCTCAGCTATCTCAGCAAGGGATCAAAGTACTATCGATGCGTAACAAGGCCAACCGCCTTGAAGAGCTGTTTGTGAGTATTGTAAGAGAAGGGGGCCAATAATATGTACCGCTTATATTGGACGGCGTTTATTAGCCTGCTGACTAAAGAAGTGAATCGCTTTACTCGCATCTGGGTTCAGACTTTAGTTCCGCCAGCGATTACTATGACGCTTTACTTCATCATTTTCGGTAGCCTGATTGGCTCACGCATTGGTGAAATGAACGGCTTTAGCTACATGGAATACATTGTTCCTGGTTTGATCATGATGTCGGTGATCACCAACTCCTATTCGAATGTGGCGTCCTCTTTCTTTAGCGCTAAGTTCCAGAAAAACATCGAAGAGTTGCTGGTAGCGCCAGTACCAAACTATGTGATCATTTTAGGTTTCGTAATGGGCGGTGTGGTGCGTGGTTTACTGGTCGGCACAATCGTAACCTTTGTATCGCTGTTCTTCGTCGATCTTCAGGTCGATCACTGGGGCATTATTATCGCAACTGTGTTTATGACTTCGGTAGTCTTTGCCTTAGGCGGTTTGATCAATGCTGTTTATGCTAAGACCTTCGATGATATCTCGATTATCCCGACCTTTGTCTTAACGCCATTGACTTATCTTGGCGGGGTTTTCTACTCAATCAGCCTGTTGCCGGAATTCTGGCAGGGTGTGTCTAAGATCAACCCAATCGTCTACATGGTTAACGCTTTCCGTTACGGTTTCCTTGGTGTGTCGGATGTGGGCATTGTGACCTCATTCAGCGTACTCGGTGTGTTTGTTGTTGTGCTATATGGTGTGGCCCACTACCTGGTCACGCGAGGCATTGGTTTACGTAGCTAACACACTGTTTAGATGAATAAAAAAGGGTTGCCACATGGCAACCCTTTTTTTTGTCTTGTTACGCTTACTCAGATGCATTAGCAGAAGAGTCTGAGACCTCTTCTTCTTTAGCCTCAACCGCCAGTTCAACCACTTGATTGTCGATTAGGCGAGCTTTACCGAGGAAAGCAGACATTAGAATCACTGCCTGAGTCGATTCTGCTGAAATAGCCTGCAGTGTACGCGCGTCACGGATGAAGATCTCATCAGGCTGCAGGCCTGCAGCACGTAACTGATCGCTGGCATCTTCGATAACAGATGCGTAGTCGTCACGACCTCCACGGATTGCACTGCTGATCCAACGCATAGTACGAGCAAGAACAGGCGCACGCTGACGTTCATCTATCGTTAGCAGGCCGTTGCGCGAGCTCATTGCCAGCCCATCCATTTCTCGAACCGTTGGTACACCAATGATCTCGATATCAAGTGCCAGATCTTCGGTCATCTTGCGAATGATAGCGAGTTGTTGGAAGTCTTTCTCACCAAAACAGGCTACGTCAGGCTGAACGATATTGAACAGCTTGGTTACAACGGTCGAAACACCACGGAAGTGACCCGGACGGGATGCGCCTTCAAGCATGTTAGAAAGGACAGGCACTTCCACACTGGTCTGGTTTTCTACCCCAAGTGGGTAGATGATTTCTGGCGTAGGAGTAAAGACCAGTTCAACGCCTTCAGTGGTTAACTTACTTAAGTCATCCTCTAAAGTGCGTGGATAGCTGTTGAGGTCATCTGCGCGGTCAAACTGCATAGGGTTAACAAAGATGCTAACCACAACAATATCAGCATTCTCGCGAGCTTTACGAACCAGTGTTAGGTGACCTTCGTGAAGGTTGCCCATTGTTGGTACAAACGCAATTTTACGACCATCGCGTTTGTGTTGTTTGATTTGCTCACGCAGAGCGGAAATTTCAGCAAAAGTTTGCATGACTATCATTCCTTACGCGATGGTATGTGCTTCGTCAGGGAAGGCACCGCTTTCAACATCTTGCTTGTATTTAGCAACCGCTTTGCGCATGTCGCCTGTTTCAGCAAGGAAGTTTTTAGAGAATTTTGGCATGTAGTTCGCTGCAATACCGAACATATCGTGCATAACCAGGATCTGACCATCGGTCACATTACCTGCACCAATACCGATGACTGGTACATCACAGACTTCCGTGATTCGTGCTGCCAGCTCTTGTGGAACACATTCAAGCAGAATGATTTGAGCACCAGCTTCTTGCAGAGCAAGGGCATCGCGTACCATGCGATCGGCTTTATCCTGTTCACGGCCCTGAACTTTAAAGCCGCCAAAGATATTCACTGACTGAGGCGTTAGGCCAAGGTGCGCACACACAGGCACCGCACGTTCTGTCAGCATTTTTACAGTTTCGACTAGCCAGTCGCCACCTTCAATTTTAACCATATTAGCGCCAGCACGCATTAATGCTGCTGCGCTCTCACAAGCCTGTTCAGGCGTTGCGTAGCTCATAAATGGCATATCAGCCATTAATAGACAATTCGGGCTACCAGCGCGCACACAGCGAGTGTGGTAGGCAATGTCGTCCACAGTCACTGGCAAGGTGTCACGAGTGCCTTGCAAAACCATTCCCAGTGAGTCGCCAACTAGCAGTACTGGCATCTCTTGGCTTTCGAATAGTTGAGCAAAGCTCGCATCGTAAGCGGTGGAAGTGGCAAATTTACGACCTTCTTGCTTCCATTTCATCAAGTCGCTAATTGTAATTTTTTTCATGATTTTTCCTTACAGGAGTTGGCTATGATTGCCAAATACGCAGACCGTTTTGCTCGACGACTTTAAGTAAGTCTTCCAGTCTGGTCCCACATGGGAGGGTTAAATTTGGTGCGATTTCTGCGAGCGGGTAGAGCACGAATTCACGCTCTTTCATTCCATAATGAGGAACGACCAAACGCTCGGAATCAATCACCTCATTGCCATAAAGAATTAAATCGAGATCTAAGGTTCTTGGGCCCCAGCGTTCTTCTTTACGGACACGCCCTTGTTCTAGTTCAATTGCCTGTGTGCAATCGAGTAGTTCAAGCGGCGTTAATTCGGTTTTAATTTCGACGACTGCGTTGATGTAGTCCGGTTGGTTCTGAGGCCCCATCGGTGTACTGCTGTACAGAGAGGAGGTTTTGACGAACTCGGACTTTGGTAGTTGTTTTAAGGCATCAATAGCCGCATTCGCTTGTGAGACAGGATCACTAAGATTACTGCCTACCGCGATAAATACTGAAATCATGATGATGCCTTCGGCTTCTTCTTACGGTAGTTCTTACGGCGGCGTGGCTTTGGCTGACCTTCTGCTGATGAGTCGAGATCGGCAACCATCGCCTGGCGCATGTTGCGGCCAGCGTTCTGGAATGTTTCCCACCACTTAGCGAGCTGCTCTGTTTCGCCTTGTTCAACTTCACCACGCATTTCGAGGAAGTCAAAACCAGCACGGAACTTGTTAAGCTCCATCAGGCGGAAAGCACGTTTACCGTTTCGACGAGGCATACGCAGTTGAAGCTGCCAGATTTCACGAATCGTCGCAGTGTGACGGCGTGGGATAGCAATGGTGCGTACCTGATCGTCAAGTACGTAGTTGCTTGCTTCCATAATCGCGTCGTAGAAAGAGAGCTTACGCTTCTCCATCAACTGTTTTGCTTTTTCCTGTAGTGGGTACCACAGCATCGCTGCAAACATAAAGGCAGGATTGATGCGCTTACCTTCTTCGATGCGTTGATCGGTAGAATCAAGAACCAGATCCAACATTTGCTCTGTTGGCGATGAGTAATCTTCAGTGAAGAACTCTGCAATAGTCGGGAATAGCTGCTGGAATAGGTTGTATTCACGCATTAGGTGATAGGTTTCAAGACCATGACCAGACTGCAGCATCTTAAGTGACTCTTCATACAGGCGCGCAGCAGGGATTTCTTGCAGGAGCGTAGCCAGCTCTTCAATCGGTGCTGCTGTGTCTTCTTCGATATCAAAGTCAAGTTTCACGGCAAAGCGGATCGCACGTAGCATACGCACTGGATCTTCGCGATAACGAGTATCTGGGTCGCCAATCAAACGAATGAGCTTGTCTTCTAAATCTTCGATACCGCCAGCGTAGTCGTGAATCGAGTAATCGCCGATGTTGTAGTACATCGCGTTAACGGTAAAGTCACGACGTTCGGCGTCTTCGTCTATTGTTCCGTAGACGTTATCACGCAGCAGCATGCCTTCTTTAGACTGCTGAGAAACGTTCTTGCTTGGCTCCTGGTGGTGACCACGGAAGGTGGCAACTTCGATAATATCGCGGCCAAACATAATGTGCGCGAGGCGGAAACGGCGGCCAATCAGTCGACAGTTTTTAAACAGCTGTCTGATTTGTTCTGGTGTTGCGTTGGTCGCGATATCAAAATCTTTTGGCTGCTGAGACAGCAGTAGGTCGCGAACACCGCCTCCGACAAGATATGCCTCGAAGCCTGCACCATGAAGACGGTATAGCACCTTCAATGCATTATCACTGATCTGTTTGCGCGAGATATTGTGCTCTTGGCGAGTAATAATATTTAGAGCGAGCTCAGGAAATGTTCCAGTTTCGCTGGGTGTATAATCGTTTTTATTCATGTGCATATGGCAATAATTGGTCAAACCAACTTTGCTTTAGTTTAATTTCTTAGGCCCATTAGGGGCGAATTTGCGGCTAATAATAGCTTACAGCGAGCGGTTTGAGAATATTGGTGTGATCTCAGTCGATGAAGGCAACTGCGACACACGCCAGTTTTCTACACCCCAAAGGATGATTTCATCTAGGGTAGCTGCACTAATTTCCTTATCAATATCAAACCCTAAGAACCTCATTGCATCAATTAATGCTGGCTTAGGGTTGCTGTTATCAATCGCTTTTGCATGATTTTGTTTGGACAATTTTTGGCCATTATTATCAAGAGCTAAAGGCAGATGCAAATAGTTTACTGGCGTAATATCAAGCATTTGATAAAGGCTGATTTGTCGTCCTGTCGGTTCAATCAGATCTGCGCCTCTCACCACTTCGGTAACACCTTGGTCAATATCATCCAATACTACCGCAAGGTTATAGGCAAATAAGCCGTCACGACGCTTTATAATAAAATCTTCATCAGCCAAAGCGGGTGGAATCGTCAAAGTTCCGTGACGTTTATCTTCAAACTGGTAAACCGGATGAGACATACGCAGTCGAACAGCGCACTGCTCATGATTAGTCAGTTTTAAATCTCGGCAAGTGCCAGTATAAAAGCCACCAGACTCTTTAATCTGTTTACGCGTGCACTGGCATAAGTAAGCCTGACCTGAAGCCAGCCAACGGTCGATTTGGTCTTGATATAGTCCGTGGCGCTGACTTTGATATACCACCTCTCCATCCCAGTGAAGGTGATAAGCTTCCAGCGTTTGCAAAATAAGCGAACTTGCCCCCGGCATTTCTCGCGGCGGGTCGAGGTCTTCAATTCTGACCAGCCATTTACCCTGATTGGCTTTAGCTTGAAAGTAGCTACCAAGTGCAGCGATCAGTGAACCAAAATGAAGGGGCCCTGAAGGGGATGGGGCGAAGCGACCAATGTAACTCATAGCATTATTGTATTGATGGGGATAACAAAACCAAAAAGGGAGCCAAGGCTCCCTTCAATAGTTATAGCAAAGTCTAGATTAACCCTGCATTTGCTTCTCTTTGATTTCTGCAAGAGTTTTACAGTCAATACAAAGGTCAGCAGTTGGACGTGCTTCTAGACGACGGATGCCGATTTCGACACCACAAGACTCACAGAAGCCAAAATCGTCTTCTTCGATCTTGTTAAGAGTCTTTTCAATTTTCTTGATTAGACGACGTTCGCGATCGCGGTTACGTAGTTCTAAGCTAAACTCTTCTTCCTGAGAAGCGCGGTCAACTGGATCTGGAAAGTTTGCTGCTTCATCCTGCATGTGGTGAACAGTGCGATCAACTTCTTCCCTGAGCTGGTTGCGCCAAGCGGACAGAATTTTTGTAAAATGAGCCATCTGCTCAGGTGACATGTATTCTTCACCTGCTTTCTCTTGGTATGGCTCAACCCCTGCAATGGCTAGGATGCCTAGCGCTTTTTTCTTTGATTCTGGCATGCAGCATCTCCTACTAACACCTAGTCAACTGCGCTCGCAGTTTTTTTTAAGGCGGGTATCTATAGCAAAAAGAATCTATTGAGGCAAATACTGGTGAGTAAACTTACTGTCAATGTGAAGGTTACATCACTTTTGGTCGTTAATGGCTGAAATCTAGAGCCTTAACCAGTTTTATCTCATGGTGTGAAAGTTCTGCCTTGTAGCACAGTACTTCCACCCCTTGTTCTTGTGCATATTTCAGTAATTGTGAATAGTTGGCGTCTATATGGTGTGCAGGAGATACTTTTTCAATACCTGAATGTAAAACAGTGAATAAAAGTACTGCTCTGCTTCCATTTTGAGCCATCTGGGCAAGTTCTCTCAGATGTTTCTGACCTCGTGTGGTCACTGCATCTGGGAAGAAGCCTTGTCCTGATTCGTCCTCATCCAATAAGGTGACGCTTTTTACCTCTATATAGCATTTTGGTTTATTTTCCGAGTTGAGCAAGATATCAATCCGGCTATTTTCATTGCCATATTTTACTTCTGTTTGAAGTTGATCGTAGCCTTGGAGCTCTTTAATGGTGCCTGATTCGATCGCTTCAACGGCCAGTTGGTTTGCTCTTGCTGTATTAATGCAAATACGATGCCCCGTCGCAGTTTCACTTAACTCCCAGCTATTCGGGTACTTTCGTTTCGGATTATCAGAGGTCGAGTACCACACTTTATTGCCAGGTGTGGCACAGCCAGTCATGGCTCCGGTATTGGCACAATGGATAGTGCGCTCACTACCATCGGGCAAGGTGATATCTGCTAAAAAACGCTTATAACGCTTAATGAGCACCGCAGGCTCAAGTATAGGTTCAAACTTCATTTACAACTGGATTTATGTACAATATTTACATCATTACACCATAAGGCCCTTCCATTGTCACAACTGCCTATTCAAGGCGTGATGCCAGAATTATTGTCTGGTGTTCGCTCACACTCACAATTGATTCTCAAAGCTGCTCCCGGTGCAGGTAAGTCGACCTTCTTTCCTCTGCAACTGCTATTGGAGCGTGTGGTTGAGGGCAAAATTGTCATGTTGGAGCCACGGCGTCTCGCGGCACGTAATATTGCTCGTTATCTCGCTCAGCAGCTAGGTGAGAATGTTGGTCAGCGAGTGGGCTACCGTGTTCGAGGAGAGAATAAAACCAGTGGCGAGACTCAGTTAGAGGTGGTTACTGAAGGAGTGTTAACCCGCATGATTCAGTCTGATCCCGAGTTAACGGGTATCGATTTAGTCATTTTTGATGAATTTCATGAACGTAGTATTCATGCCGATACTGCTCTGGCTTTCTGCTTAGAAATTCAGGAAGCGTTACGTGATGACCTTAAGCTGGTGGTGATGTCGGCGACATTAGATCAAAATGCGCTTAGCCAGTTGTTGCCACAGGCGACGTATATTGAATCGCAGGGCCGCAGCTATCCGGTTGAATTTCGCTATCTTCCAGCTAAACCAAATGAACGTCTTGAAGAGCAAATGGCTAAGCAGATCGGCTCGTTGATGGCGAGTGAGTCAGGTTCATTACTTGCTTTTTTACCTGGTGTAGCCGCAATTAAACGAGTTGAAGAACGTCTTCAGCATTTACCAGCCGATATTCAGATCTGTCCTTTATATGGTCAGCTCGATTTTGCTCAGCAACAAGCCGCTATCCAACCCGCTACTCAGGGGAAAAGAAAAGTGGTGTTGGCGACCAATATTGCTGAAACCTCACTTACAATCGAAGGTATCAGGCTGGTCGTTGACTCCGGGCTGGAGCGAATCGCCAAGTTTGATTTACGCAGTGGAGTGACGCGACTTGAACAGGTGCGTATTGCTCAATCATCTGCCGAGCAGCGTGCGGGGCGAGCAGGGCGGATTGAGTCAGGTATTTGCCTGCGTCTATACAGTGAAGGTCAGCTTGGGCAGCAGCCTTATGTACCACAGGCCGAAATTCTTCATTCTGACCTATCAAACTTAGTGCTAGAGTTGGCTCACTGGGGGACACAAAACCCAGCAGACCTGTGTTGGTTAGATCTACCACCACAAAGTGCAGTCAATCAGGCTAAAGCCTTATTAGAACAATTGGATCTGTTGGACGAAAAAGGCCAGCTAACAGAGGCGGGGAAACTTGCTGGCAAACTCGGGTTAGACCCGAGGATGGCAAGCATGATTGCCAAAGCTGATGGATCTTATTCCACCGCTGTTGCACTCGTGGCACTACTGGAAGAGACTGAGCGCAATACCCTCGATTTCACTCACAGTGTTCACCGCTTTAAGCAGGGACGTCATAACAAACAGAAAGTCGTTTCCCTGCGAGCTAAGGCCCTTGCTGCTCGTCTTGGACAGAGCTTTGACATTAATGATCTCGATGAGGCTATGATTGGGCCGTTGCTGGCGATAGCTTTTCCGGATCGGATTGCACAGGCAAGGAACAACCAACCAGGTCGATTTGTTTTAGCCAATGGTCATGGAGCTGAGTTGCAGGATAGTGAGCGTCTGGCTGGCAGTGATTATCTGGTGGTGATGGATCTGATCCGTAGCCAATCTGACTCTTCAATGATCTTTTCGGCAATTGAGCTCGATATACACTCCTTATCTAACCAGTTCCCAAGTCTGTTCTCAGAGTTGGAGGTAGTTGACTGGGATGAGCAAAAAGGGCGCCTGATTGCTGAACAACAGCGTAAAATTGGTCGCTTAGTGATAGAGAAGAAAAGCTTACCAGAGCCTCCTCGCGAAAAAATGACGCAAGCTTTACTTAATTTCATTCGTCGCAAAGGCCTTTCGGTATTAAATTGGACGCCGAGTAGTCTTGAGCTACTGGAACGCTTGCGTTGCGGGCAAGAGTGGCTGCCAGAACAAGAGTGGCCAGAGTTTAGCGATAGCGCACTACTTAACAACTTAGAGCAGTGGTTAGAGCCCTATATTCATGGTATCGGTTCAGTAAAAGCCTTGAGTAAAGTTGAGTTAGATGCCGCGTTGTTAGCCTATTTAGGTTGGCCACTTAATCAAGAAATCGATAAATGGTTGCCGGCGCACTATCAGGTGCCAACGGGCAGCAAGAAGAAAATCCGTTATCAGCAAGGGCAGGAGCCAGTGCTATCAGTCCGAATGCAAGAAGTGTTTGGTGAGCAGAGTTCTCCAGAGATTGCGCAAGGTCGCAAACGTCTGGTGCTGGAATTACTCTCGCCGGCACAAAGGCCTCTGCAAGTGACCCGGGATCTTGCAAGTTTCTGGGCTGGAGCTTATCAGGAAGTACAAAAAGAGATGAAAGGGCGCTACCCGAAACATGTATGGCCGGATGATCCTGCAAACCATGTAGCGACAACAAAAACAAAACGACAGTTGAATTCATGACCAAGAAAAACACCACCACAACCGGCAAGGCGAAAACAACCAGAACGACTAAAAAGCCAGCTGGTAAACGCAGTACAAAGTCGCCGCAGCGCAAACCTCGCAAGCCCGCTAAGCGTAGTTGGCTTAAAACCTTATGGGGCATTAGCTGGAAGGTCGGCTTAGCTGGTTTTGCTGTACTGCTTTTTGTTGGTATCTATTTGGACAGCGTTGTTAAACAGCGATTTGAAGGGCAGCTATTTGATTTACCAACTGTGGTTTATGCTCGTATCTTAAATCTGGCTCCCGGTGAAGCGATCACCATTCAGGAGGTTCGTAATGAGCTGGATGTGCTTAACTACCGCAAGGTACGTCAGCCGCGCTATCCTGGTGAGTACTCTTCATCATCGACTAAGATTGAGCTGATCCGTCGTCCATTTGAATTTAGTGACGGGCCAGAGCCAGATCGTCACGTCATGCTGCACTTCTCATCTAACCATTTAGAACGAATTCAGTCTCTTGAGAAGAAAGGCGACTTAGGTTACTTGCGTATCGAGCCTAAAATGCTGGGTATGCTGGAAAAAAATCATGACGAGCAACGACTGTTCTTGCGTCGTGACCAATTTCCTGAAGTCATGGTTGATGCCTTATTGGTGACCGAAGACCGTAACTTCTATCAACATGATGGTGTATCACCATTAGCGATTGCGCGAGCGCTGGTCGCTAACGTTAAGGCGGGGAGAACTGTTCAGGGGGGAAGTACTCTTACTCAGCAGTTAGCTAAGAACATTTTCTTGTCCAGTGATCGAACCTTATGGCGCAAGATCCGCGAGGCTTATATCGCACTGATCCTCGATTATCGTTATAGCAAAGACCGCATTCTGGAAGCTTATCTTAATGAGGTTTACCTGGGTCAAAGTGGTGGTGAGGCGATACACGGCTTCGGTCTGGCATCGCGCCTTTACTTTGGTCAGCCAATTCAGGAGCTGCGTATTGATCAGCTTGCTCTGCTGGTGGGTATGGTGAAAGGACCGTCTTATTACAACCCTGTGCGTTTTCCTGAACGTGCAAAAGAGCGTCGTGATCTGGTATTACGTTTGATGATGCAGCAGGATATTTTGTCTGCTAATCAATATGATATGGCAGCCAGTCGTCCACTTGATATTCAGGATAACCCGCGAATTGCCAGTCGTCAGCCAGCCTATTTTCAACAGCTAAAAATCGAGCTGGAACAAAAGGTTGGTGATGCGTTTCAGGCTGACACTGGTCTACGGGTATTTACATCACTTGACCCTGTATCTCAGCAAGAGCTAGAGCGAGCATTAGCGAAAAAAATCCCTCAGTTAGCTGGCGTTGCTGGTAAGTCTCTGGAAGGGGCGGCGGTTGCTGTAGACCGACATACTGGTGAGATTCGCGCTATGGTGGGGGGAAAACGAACGGGGTATGACGGCTTTAACCGCGCGCTGAACGCCAGTCGTCAAATCGGTTCTCTGGCCAAGCCAGCCGTCTACCTGACGGCGTTAGAACAACCGGATAAATATAATCTTGCCACGACATTGCACGATAAGCCGATCAGTTTGAAGGGCAGTAAAGGTAATGTCTGGTCGCCAAGAAACTACGACCGTAAATTCCGTGGTGATGTACCTATGTATATTGCTTTAGCTAAGTCGCTCAACGTACCAACCGTTGAGCTTGGTATGCAGGTCGGGATTAATAATGTGGTTAAAACCTTAGAAAAGTTGGGCGTGGATAAAAATGAAATCCGTCCTGTTCCATCGATGTTTCTGGGGTCATTTACCTTAACTCCATTCCAGGTAGCACAGATGTATCAGACATTGACGAACTCGGGTAAACAGGCCCAGTTGTCAGCACTTCGCTCGGTTATGGATCTTGAAGGTAATGTTCTGTTTCAGTCGTTACCGCGTGTATCACAAACGGTCGACCAGCAGGCCGCATGGCTGACCACTTATGCGATGAAACGCGGCGTACTGGAAGGCACTGGCCGTTACTTAAATAGTCAGTTTGGTTGGGCTGCACTGGCAGGCAAGACGGGTACCAGTAACGATACCCGCGATAGTTGGTTTGTAGGTATTGATGGGCGTGAAGTGACCACTATCTGGTTGGGTCGTGATGATAACAAACCGACTAAACTGACCGGATCCAGCGGGGCGCTACGCGTTTATGCTGAGTACCTGAAACACCGAATTCCTGAAAAGCTGACACTGCCCTGGCCGCAAGAGATCAGTACCTTAGGTTTTGCCAAAACCGCGCAAGGTAGCCTCAACTTAGATTGTGGTAATGAATTCAAACTACCAGTGTGGGATATCGGTGGCTCGATGAAGCAGCAATGTGAAAACCAACCTAAACAGTGGTTGAAGAAACTATTTAGTTGGTAGTTCGCATAGTGTTGAATATTAGTACTTTACGCTGATTAACTCAGCCAGTATAAACAATCAATCGACTGTAGAAAGGAACTCGTATCGTGAGAAAAATAGCATGCCTCCTATTGTGCTTGTTTGGAAGTGTTGCCTCTAACGCGATGGCTCAGACAGAATCGCAGCCTGAGTCGCGAGAAAAGGTCGCTGTCGTTCTCGCGGGCGGCGGTGCTAAAGGTGCCGCACATATCGGTGTGCTGAAAGCATTAGAAGAACTTAGAGTTCCTGTCGATGTCATTACCGGTACCAGCATGGGTTCCTATGTCGGTGGCTTGTACGCTACGGGTATGAGTGCCGATGAAATTGAATCTTTTATCGAAACCGTCGATTGGAATAGCGGTTATCGCGACAGGGTTGATCGCAGTCAGCGTAAAGTACAAGACAAAGAGTACGAGGATAGATACCAGCTAACGACAGACTTAGGTCTCCGTTGGGGTGAAGTCCGGGCAAGCCGAGGCATAGTGCAAGGACAGGGAATGCTTAAGCTGTTGCGCGAAACGACAGGTAACCTTCCTCCGTTCGCATCGTTTGATGATCTCGCGATTCCTTACCGTTCAGTCGCTACGGATATTATTGAACTGAAACCCGTTGTGATTGGTGAGGGCTATCTGGTTGATGCCATGATGGCCAGTATGTCAGTGCCTGGTGCTCTGCCTCCATATCAGTTGAATGGCAAAATGCTGGTCGATGGTGGTGTGACCAATAATATGCCAGTGGATGTCGCACACGATCTTGGAGCAGATGTTGTCATTGCGGTCGATATTGGTACCGAATACAAAGATGAAGAAGACTTCACCACTTTTCTGACAGTCGCGGATCAGCTTTCTAACTATCTGGTGCGCAGTACCACGGCTCGACAGGCTGAACTGCTGACCGATAAAGACTTTTTCCTACGTCCGGATGTGGGTGATATGGAAACCACCGAGTTTGATAGGATGCCCGAGGCGTTTGAAAAGGGTTATCAGGCTGTCATGACTCGTAAAGAGCAACTACAAAAACTGAGCTTATCTTCGGCGGATTACCAACATTATATCGAGCATAAACAGGATGTTCGCCGTGATCTTCGCTATGGCGACGAAATCACGGTAGAAAAGGTCGTGATTAACAATCACACTCATTACAGTGATACCCTGCTAGAGAACCGTTTAGAGCTAGAAGCTGGCCAGAGATATACCCTCAAGCAAGTCGAACAGAGCGTACAAGACCTTTACGCCTTAGACCGTTTTGAGTTGGTGACCTACCGATATGATGAAATTGATGGTCAGGATGCATTGATCGTCGATGTTAATGAGAAGTCCTGGGGGCCAAATTACCTTAACTTCCGTTTTTTCCTTGAAGATGATTTTTCAACCGATAGCCAGTACTCGATCGGCATGTCGACGAATTTCACCAATCTGAATTCTCACGGTGCTGAGCTGAGAACTAACTTTGAAATCGGAACCGATAAGTTGATCGAAGCTGAGCTGTATTCACCCTTCTTCTCTAGCCAAAAAACCTTTACTACTCTGGCGCTTACCTACAGTAATGAAAAGCGTAACGCACCATTAAGCGGATTTGATGATACGACGCTTGAGGCGACTAAGAACTACGCGCCAATATCGTATACCGAGTGGGTGGCTCAGTGGGCGCTAGGCTATCAAGATACTCTATGGCGACGCTTTATGGCTGGTGTACGTTACACCGATGGCAAAGGCGAGCTTTCTTCAGTACCAAGCTTTGGTGATGTCGCCTTTGAGCGCTTAGGTGGCTTTGCTAACTATCGTATCGATACCTTAGATAACTACAGCTTGCCACGCTCGGGGTTTTATCTGGATCTCAATTACCTCGTTTCACATGACAAGAGTGTCGGCGATACGATTTTCGTTGAAGAGCAGCGGGATGAAGACACTTCCTATGAGCTGGGTGCGAAAATGATCGCTGCTCATACTTTTTCTCGCCATACTTTGGTCGCAAATATTGACCTTGGTTTTGTTGAGAGTAAGAACTCGTCAGTACCGATTGACCCGGAAGAGATTGGTGGGTTTCTTAACTTGTCAGGTATCCCAAGAAACAGCCTAATCGGTCAGAACAAGGTTTTCGGTAGTCTGGTTTACCGTTATCGCTGGTTTGATAACGATTTTGGCCTGTTTAGTTCACCATTTTACATTGGGGCATCACTTGAATATGGCGGTGTTTGGTCTGACCCTGATATAAAGCTTCCAGACGCGCCTTTGTATACCGCAGGCTCCGTTTTTGCAGGGGTTGACTCACCGATAGGACCTGTCATGTTTGCTTATGGGCGTACCGAGCAGAACTATGACTCGTTCTACTTAATTATTGGTACCACTTTCAAATAGCCTGAAGGGCATTTTTCCTTTTTCATCCATTCTCAAACGATGAGAATGGATGGGAATGCGCTATGAAAATCATAGAACTTTAGTCTTAAGTTGCTATGTTGGTCAAAATGATGAGATTTTAATTTAAGGTTAAATTTGCTATTCTACCGCCCACAGTTTGGCCTCTCTGGCACTGTTTCTCAGTCAAAATTGAATGAAAAATATGGCATGGAGAGCCAAGTTTCCAAGGATGTTCACTCCCTTATTCTTTGAACAAATAGTAATAAGAGGGAGGAACCGCAATGAGAGGAAAAAGTCGTGCTTGAAGCCTACCGTAAACACGTCGAAGAGCGTGCTGCCGAAGGAGTTGTTCCTAAACCACTAGATGCCGAGCAAGTTGCAGGCCTTGTGGAACTTCTAAAGAACCCACCTCAAGGTGAAGAAGAGTATATTCTTGACCTACTAGAAAACCGTATCCCACCAGGTGTTGATGAAGCTGCGTATGTAAAAGCAGGCTTCCTGACCGCAATCACCAAAGGTGAAGTTTCTTCACCACTAGTAAGCAAAGCGAAAGCGGCTGAGCTGCTTGGTACTATGCAAGGTGGCTACAACATCGAATCACTAGTTTCTCTGCTAGATGATGCGGAGCTGGCTCCGATTGCTGTTAAAGCTCTATCTCACACTCTACTCATGTTCGATGCTTTCTACGATGTAGAAGAGAAAGCAAAAGCAGGTAACGCTTCAGCGCAACAAGTCCTACAATCTTGGGCTGATGCTGAGTGGTTCACTGCGAAAGAAAAAGTAGCGGAAAAGATTACCGTTAAAGTATTTAAAGTTACTGGTGAAACAAACACCGATGACTTATCTCCTGCACCAGATGCATGGTCTCGTCCTGATATTCCAGTACACGCGAAAGCGATGCTGAAGATGGAACGTGATGGCATCAACCCTGATCAACCTGGTAGCGTTGGTCCGATTGCTCAGATTGAAGAACTGCAAAAAGATGGTATCCCACTCGCTTACGTTGGTGACGTTGTTGGTACTGGTTCTTCACGTAAGTCGGCAACTAACTCAGTGCTTTGGTTCATGGGTGAGGACATCCCTTACGTACCTAACAAGCGCACGGGTGGTGTTTGTCTGGGTGGTAAGATTGCCCCAATCTTCTACAACACAATGGAAGATTCTGGCGCACTACCTATCGAGCTGAACGTTCAGGACATGAACATGGGTGATGTCATTGATATCTACCCTTACGAAGGTGTTGTTCGTAAAGACGGTGCTGAAATCTCTAGCTTTGAACTAAGCAAAGTTCTGCTAGATGAAGTTCGTGCTGGTGGTCGTATTCCTCTAATCATTGGTCGTGGCCTAACAAGCCGTGCTCGTGCATCTCTGGGCCTAGAAGAGACGGATCTGTTTGCTAAGCCTGTTGACCCAACAGCGTCTACGAAAGGTTACACGCTAGCTCAGAAGATGGTTGGTAAAGCATGTGGCGTTGAAGGCGTTCGTGCAGGCCAATATTGTGAGCCTAAGATGACGACGGTTGGCTCTCAGGATACAACAGGTCCTATGACTCGTGATGAGCTTAAAGACCTAGCGTGTCTTGGCTTCTCTGCGGACCTGGTAATGCAGTCTTTCTGTCACACATCTGCATATCCTAAGCCAGTTGACGTAAACACTCACCATACACTGCCTGATTTCATCATGAACCGTGCTGGTGTTTCTCTACGTCCGGGTGATGGTGTAATCCACTCATGGCTAAACCGTATGCTACTTCCTGATACTGTTGGTACAGGTGGTGACTCGCATACTCGTTTCCCTCTGGGTATCTCATTCCCGGCAGGTTCAGGTCTGGTTGCCTTTGCTGCAGCGACAGGTGTTATGCCACTGGATATGCCAGAGTCAATTCTGGTTCGCTTTAAAGGCGAAATGCAGCCAGGTATTACGCTGCGTGATCTGGTACATGCGATCCCTTACTACGCAATTCAGCAAGGTCTACTGACAGTTGAAAAAGCAGGTAAGATCAATGAATTCTCTGGTCGTGTACTAGAAATTGAAGGTGTTGAGCACCTATCTGTAGAGCAGGCATTTGAGCTTTCTGATGCATCAGCAGAGCGTAGTGCGGCAGGTTGTACCGTTAAGCTATCTCAAGAGTCTATCGAAGAGTACCTAAACTCGAACATCACTATGCTTAAGTGGATGATCGCTGAAGGTTACGGCGATGTACGTACTATTGAGCGTCGTATTACAGCGATGGAAGAGTGGCTGGCTAACCCTGAGCTACTAACCGCTGACGCTGATGCAGAATATGCGCACGTTATCGAAATCGATCTGGCTGACATCGACCAGCCAATCCTATGTGCTCCAAATGACCCAGATGATGCTCGTCTTCTATCTGAAGTTCAGGGCACAGAGATTCAAGAAGTGTTTATCGGTTCTTGTATGACTAACATCGGTCACTTCCGTGCAGCTGGTAAGATGCTAGAAGAGTTCAACGGTTCTCTAAGCACTCGCCTATGGGTTGCTCCACCAACTAAGATGGATAAAGACCAGCTAACAGAAGAAGGTTACTACGGTATCTTTGGCCGTGCTGGGGTTCGTATCGAAACTCCGGGCTGTTCTCTGTGTATGGGTAACCAGGCACGTGTTGCAGACAAGTCGACAGTTATGTCTACATCAACTCGTAACTTCCCGAACCGTCTGGGTACAGGTGCGAACGTTTATCTGGCTTCTGCTGAGCTTTCTGCTGTGGGCGCGATTCTTGGTCGTATCCCAACTAAGGAAGAGTATCTAGAGTACGCTGCTAAGATTGATGCTACAGCTGCAGATACTTACCGTTACCTGAACTTCCATAAGATGTCTCAGTACACGGAAAAAGCAGATACAGTGATTTTCCAAGAGCCAGCTTAATTAGCTCTGGAGCATTGAATAGCTGATAAAGCGCCCACCGTAAGGTGGGCGTTTTTTTTCGGGCTTCGCCTCAGAGAACGCTTCGCTGCGAGAGCGGGCTTCGCCCTGCGAGAATTTAGACCGGGCTACGCCCTTCGAGAGGTGGGGCTAGTAGTGAAGTGATTGAACCTTTCCTCCACTAGGTGTTGACAGAACCAGTTCTTAATAAGCCATAATTTTCTCGATTCTCGATTCTCGATTCTCGATTCTCGATTCTCGATTCTCGATTCTCGATTCTCGATTCTCGATTCTCGATTCTCGATTCTCGATTCTCGACCCTGTATACTGCCGCCGATTAATCTAGGCGGAATTTAAAAGAGGCGTCCTATGGAATTTGAATTTATTCGTAATACCTTGATGGGCGAATACTATGTTAAGTCCAGTATGGGGCATGAAATCGTAGGTCGATGGCTGCAAGAAGAGATCAGCAAAGATTGGCAAAAGATCGAGCAGGTAGAGGGCTTGATCCAGGCTGCGCGCTTGAATCCTCAGCAAGAGCACTTATTAGAAGGCACTGAGATCTCCCTGAATATTCAAGGGGATGAAGTGATAGTGCAAGAGAACGTTCTCGCTCATGGGCAAGAAATGGATAGTGACAGCGAGTTTGATTTCTATGACAGCGAAAGTACCGCCAGTTGCGGAATTGAAGACTTTGAAGAGCTTATCGAACAGTGGAAAACATTCCTAACGACCAGATAATGCACTTCTATGGTGAGCGATAGCAAGCTTGCCTTAAAATTGTGAACAGGGCGCACCGTAATGGTGCGCCTTGTTCGTTATAACTCCAGTGAAATTAAGTGTTATTTTTATAAATCAATAACTTGCAAACTTGGCACGTAGCTTGGATTACTTATTATCAAAAAGGATGACAGCTTCAGAGAGGATGCAATGAAACTAATAAACGCGATTATCAAACCATTCAAATTAGACGATGTTCGAGAAGCACTTGCTGATGTAGGTATCGAAGGGATGACGGTATCAGAAGTAAAAGGCTTCGGACGCCAGAAAGGACATACTGAGCTTTACCGTGGTGCAGAGTATCAGGTCGACTTTCTACCAAAAGTAAAACTAGAAATAGCGACACAAGCTGAAAACGTAGACCGCGTGATTGAAGCTGTATCTAAAGCGGCGCACACCGGAAAAATCGGTGACGGTAAGATTTTCGTCTACGACCTGAGTCAGGCGGTACGTATCCGTACTGGTGAGATGGACGCTGAAGCACTTTAAGAATTCAAAGGACTGGAGACAATAAGATGGAATTAACGACAACAGTAACAGAGTTACGTTACGCACTAGACACCTTTTTCTTCCTCATTTCGGGTGCGTTAGTAATGTGGATGGCAGCTGGTTTTGCAATGCTTGAGGCTGGCCTTGTTCGCTCAAAAAACACCACTGAGATTCTGACTAAGAATATCTGCTTATACGCAATCGCTTGTACCATGTACCTGGTGGTGGGCTACAACATCATGTACGTAGACAATGGTGAAGGCGGTTGGCTACCTTCATTTGGTGCCTTAATTGGTACTCAGGGTGAAGGTGCAGATCACTCATTAGAGTCTGACTTCTTCTTCCAGGTAGTATTCGTTGCAACGGCTATGTCAGTAGTATCTGGTGCAGTAGCGGAACGAATGAAGCTTTGGTCTTTCCTAATCTTCTCTGCGGTACTGACTGCATTTATCTACCCAATGGAGGGTTACTGGACTTGGGGTGGCGGCTTCCTGTCTGAAGCTGGATTCAGTGACTTCGCCGGCTCAGGTATCGTACACATGGCAGGTGCTGCAGCAGCATTAGCGGGTGTACTACTACTAGGTGCTCGTAAAGGTAAATATGGTAAGAACGGTGAAATCTACCCAATTCCGGGTTCAAACATGCCGCTTGCTACACTAGGTACATTCATTCTTTGGTTCGGTTGGTTCGGCTTCAATGGCGGCTCTCAGCTAATGGTATCGGATTTTGAGAACGCGACAGCGGTAGGTCAAATCTTCCTAAACACTAACGCAGCAGCAGCAGCAGGTGCAATTGCAGCGCTACTAGTATGTAAGACCACTTGGGGCAAAGCCGACCTGACTATGATTCTTAACGGTGCATTGGCTGGTCTGGTTGCAATTACCGCTGACCCTCTGTCACCATCACCGCTATATGCAGTCGCTATCGGTGCCGTATCTGGTGCACTAGTTGTATTCAGCATCATTGGTCTGGACAAGCTTAAGATTGATGATCCAGTTGGTGCGATTTCAGTACACGGTGTGTGTGGCTTCTTCGGCCTGATGGTTGTGCCACTAAGCAATGGCGATGCGTCATTCGGTGCTCAGCTTCTCGGTGCAGCAGTAATCTTTGCTTGGGTATTTGGTGCGAGCCTTGTGGTATGGGCTGTGCTGAAAGCAACAATGGGTATCCGAGTCTCTGAAGACGAAGAGATGGAAGGTATGGATATGCATGACTGTGGTGTTGGTGCTTACCCAGAGTTCGTCACAGTGAAGTAATTACACTAGGTGTGATGTAACAATCAGTTACAAATAAAACTATCAAAAACCTGCTCTCTAGAGCAGGTTTTTTTGTTTCACATCATTGTTTTCTAAATTATGATGAATATAATAACGCAACTGATAAACGTTATCATTACGAATACTAAAGGATTGAAACAATGAAAAAGCTGCTAACTCTTTCAGCATTAGCATGTGCAACAATTGCTCCTTCAGCTGCAATGGCTGCAGAAGAAGTAAACGTATACTCTTACCGTCAGCCTTTCCTTGTTGAGCCAATGTTCAACGAGTTCACTAAAGAAACTGGCATTAAAGTAAACGTTAAGTTTGCTAAGAAAGGTCTAGCAGAGAAGCTAGCTCAAGAAGGCGAATACAGCCCTGCAGACGTTATCCTGACTGTAGATATCAGCCGTCTTTCTGAACTAACTAAGAAAAACCTTGTTCAAGCAGTAGAAAGCGAAGTTCTAGAGAAGAACATCCCGGCTCAATACCAAGATACAAACAACGAGTGGTTTGCACTGACAACTCGTACTCGTAGCGTTTACTCTTCTCGTGACCGTGTTGGTCGTCTAGGTGAAGATTTCACTTACGCTGATCTAGCTAAGCCTGAGTTCAAAGGCAAAATCTGTACTCGTAGCGGTAAGCACCCATACAATGTATCTCTAGTATCTGCAATGATCGCTCACGAAGGCGAAGCTGCGACTAAAGAGTGGTTGGAAGGCGTTAAAGCAAACCTTGCACGTAAGCCTCAAGGTAACGACCGTGCACAAGTTAAAGCAATCAAAGAAGGTCTATGTGACGTTTCTCTAGGTAACAGCTACTACCTAGGTAAGATGGTTAACGACGCTGAGCAAAAAGCTTGGGCTGATGCAGTTTACATCAACTTCCCTAACCAGAAGACAACGGGTACTCACGTAAACATCTCTGGTATGGCTATGGCTAAATACGCGCCAAACAAAGAGAACGCACAGAAACTTATGGAATTCCTAGCGGGCGATACTGCACAGAGCATGTACGCAGAAGTGAACTACGAATACCCAGTTAAAGACGGTGTTAAACGTTCTGAGCTAGTAGCTTCTTGGGGTGACTTCAAGCCTGACACAATTTCTCTAGATGACGTTGCTAGCCACCACGAAGCTGCAATTAAACTACTAGACGAAGTTAAGTTCGACCTATAATAGTTTTAGGTAGTGAGACGAATATGACTCACTAGATCACAACCTCAAGTCGCTTTTTGTCGAGCAGCTTGAGGTTGTTTGTTTTTATACTCACGGCTCAGAGCAGTTCACCTTGAACTCCGTTCAGTATATGGGTATAAATACCCTTAAACTATTAAAGGGATATGAGATGTATTTGCAACTGCATTTATGTTTCATACAGCCTCGTTGTAATTAGGCGATGAAAGAAAAAAATTACCTATGGAAAACCAGTAGTGGAGCTCTTGCTGTGCTGCTGGTTTTGCCGATCTTAGCGATTTTTACTACTGCTGTAGGCGAGACAAATGAGCTTTTTACTCATTTGATGTCAACGGTGATGCCCACTTATGCGTATAACACTGTTGTTCTTGTCGCGGGAACCATGTTACTAGCGCTAGTTTTCGGTATTCCGTCGGCGTGGATTATGGCGATGTGCCGCCTGCCAAGTGAACGTATTTTACAATGGGCACTGGTTCTGCCACTTGCGATGCCAGGTTATATCGTCGGTTATATCTTTACTGACTGGTTTGATTTTGCTGGTCCGGTACAAATTCTATTGCGTGACTTAACAGGCTGGGGGCCTGGGGAGTATTGGTTCCCAGATATTCGAACCCTGACTGGCGCAACCATTGTTCTGTCACTCGTACTTTATCCGTATGTTTACTTACTGTGTCGCGCAGCATTTATGGAGCAGAATGTCTCCTTGCTACAATCGGCACGGTTACTCAAGTGTTCTCCTTGGGAAAGCTTCCGTCGAATATCTCTTCCTCTTGTTCGTCCTTCTATCGCTGTTGGTCTCTCTCTGGTTGCGATGGAAACCATTGGTGATTTCGGTACGGTTAGCTACTTCGCTGTTAATACGTTAACGACAGCGGTGTATGATACTTGGCTTGGTTACTCTAGTCTGACCGCTGCGGCAAAGATTTCTGCAATTATGCTGGTAGTTGTGATTTTGCTGTTGAGCTCTGAGCGTTATAGTCGACGAAAGCAGAAGCTATTTCAGAGCCAGTTTAGTAGTCGAGAAGATTTCCGCTATGAACTGACAGGCTGGAAAAAGTGGCTGGCGCTGACTTGGTGCTGGGGTCTGGTTTGTGTGGCATTTATCTTCCCTCTCGGTCAGTTGATCATCTACGCTTACAAGTACTTCGCTCAGAGCTGGACCGCCGAGTTCCGCGAGTATGCGATCAACAGCCTCTACGTTTCATTTACTGCTGCGTTTTTCGGTGTTTTGGTCGCACTGATAGTCAACTTCTGTCAGCGCGTTAATCCAGGACGTCAAAGCCTGGCGTTTATGCGCTTATCATCAATGGGCTACGCGGTACCGGGTACAGTGTTGGCGATTGGTGTCATGGTGCCAGTACTGTTTATGGACCATTTAGTGAATGATGTCGCTAAGTATATGGATTGGGGCAGGCCCGGGCTGATCTTCTCCGGTTCGATGTTCGCGATTATCTTCGCCATGGTGGTGCGTTTTTCCGCCGTAGCGATTGGTAGTATTGAGAGTAGTTTGAGCAAAGTGTCTCCTTCGCTTGATATGGCGTCACGTACGATGGGCTGCAACTCCAATACCATGTTGAGAAGAGTTCATTTACCTTTGGTGCGCCGCGGTGCTTTAATTGCGGGACTTTTGGTATTTATTGAGTCTATGAAAGAGCTCAATGCCGCACTGCTATTGCGACCATTTAACTTTGAAACACTTGCCACTTATGTTTACAACTTCGCCTCTGATGAACATTTAGAGTTGGCGGCCTTACCTGCTGTGCTACTGGTTTTAGTCGGCCTGGTACCTTTAGTTATTGTTAACCGTTCACTGGAGCATTCACACTGATGAGCTGTGCCCTATCAATTCAAAATCTAACCTGTAAGTACGATCAACAGACGACGGTACTTGAATCCCTCTCTCTAGAGGTCGAGCAGGGTGAGATCGTTTGTCTGCTTGGTGCTAGTGGCTGCGGTAAAACAACCTTGCTTAAGGCGATTGCCGGGCTGCTACCGCTAAGTTCTGGTGTCATGAGCCTAAACTGCATGTTGATTGATGATGGCAAGAACTGGCTGCCTCCCGAACAACGCAACATTGGCATGATCTTTCAGGATTATGCGTTGTTTCCTCACCTTACAGTGGCGCAAAACGTCGCGTTTGGCCTGAGAGATTTAGAAGCTGACCAGCAGCGCGCTAAAGTGGATGAAATGCTAGAGCTAGTGCATCTCACTGGTTACGGCGAGCGATACCCTCACCAGTTATCTGGTGGCCAACAGCAACGTGTAGCGATTGCCAGATCACTGGCTTACAAACCAGACCTTCTGCTGCTAGATGAGCCTTTTTCTAATATTGATACTCAAGTACGTCACGAGCTGATTGGCGAAATCCGTAAGATCTTTAAGAAGCAGGGTGTAACGGCGATTTTCGTTACCCATAGCCGTGAAGAGGCATTTGCTTTTGCTGATAAAATGGCAGTGATGAATCACGGCGTGATTGAGCAGTACGGTACGGCGAGTGAGCTGTATTACAAACCTTCAAGTAAGTTTGTTGCTGACTTCTTGGGTGGCGGTAGTTATCTGAGCGCGACTCGCTCTTCTGATTCTGAATATGATACCCAGTTAGGTATGGTTGAAGCGACTGCTCAGCAGCAAATTGAAATTGGTCAACGTTGTGAGTTGCTGCTGCGTCCACAGCATGTCCAGATCAGTGCGGCTGAGGAGAGCAGTGTGACTGTGCTTGAGCAGCAATTTATGGGCGATCACTGTCGTTATGTGATTGATGCCAGCGGTCATCGCTTATTGGCCAGTTCATCTGAGCCCTTGACTATTGGTCAGCAAGTCTCGGTCAAGGTTGAAACGCAGGGTGTGCTAGCGTTTTAAATTTCAATCCGTTTGCCACCATTTAGATAGGTGGTGCACGCGACACGCAGCAAAGAGGTAAAGTTTCCCAGTTCACCTCTTTGCTGAATCACTTCGTTATATATTCGAGTCAAAAACTCTGCGACAGAGATTTCTGCCTCAGCCGCTATATCTTCAATTATTTTCCAGAACACAGCCTCTAGCCTGATGCTGGTAACGACTCCGTCAATTCGCACTGAACGAGATTTGAGTTCAAAGAGTTGTTCTTCTGCTCCAGAATATATTTCACACATACGCTTTCCTGACTCGGTGGTTTTTTCTTAGCATAGTGAGTCCACTGCAGATTTCACTACGCCTTTGGTCTAGCTTAGTAAAGCGTGAAGCTGTGCCAACCAGGCAGGGTGAGCAGGCCAAGCCGGCGCTGTAACAAAGATACCGTCAGTAGTGGCTTGATCCATTTCCAGTTCAACGTAACTAGCTCCAGCTAAGCTAACTTCGGGGGCGCAAGCCGGATAAGCTGAGATTGATTTCCCTTCGATAACCCTAGCCGCAGCAAGCAGTTGGGCACCGTGACAAATAGCCGCGATAGGTTTTTGTTGGGCTGCAAAGCTCTGGACGATTTCAATTACTCTGGAGTCGAGGCGAAGGTATTCCGGAGCGCGACCTCCCGGGATAACTAAGGCATCAAACTGATTAACGTCGACTTGAGTAAAATCCGCATTGAGGCTAAATAGGTGACCTGCTTTTTCGGTGTAGGTCTGATCGCCTTCAAAGTCATGAATCGCGGTTTTAATTGTCTCACCAACCTGCTTACCGGGGCAGACTACTTCGACTTGGTGTCCAACCATTTGTAGTGCCTGAAACGGAACCATCAGTTCATAATCTTCAACAAAGTCGCCTGCGATAATGAGTATACGTGCCATGCTCGATCTCCATTTTTGATGAGTGGAGCTTGAACTTAACAACTTATTTACATTTGCGGGTAGTAGTGGGTTACTACATTCACTTTTAAAAACATGGGTGAATAAAAAAGCCCGGCGATTAGGCCGGGCAAGTGTTCTTCACCTATAGGGTAGGTTGGTCATAAAGCTACTACAGCTGCAGGAACTCTTTGACTTGTTGAAGAACACATTCCGCTGTCTGTTGGTCTTCCATTTCGGCAAAAATTCGCAGTAGGGGCTCGGTTCCTGAGAATCGTGCAATCACCCAACCGCCATTCTTGAAGTAGACCTTAGCGCCATCTTCATAGCTGACTTTTTCGATTTCAAAGTCGAATTCAGGCAGTTGCTTCTCGACATAAATCTTGTCGTATAGCGCTTGCTTCTGTGCAGGTTTGAAAGTGCAGTCACCCTCTGCGGTGTAGGCGTAGCCATATTTTCCATAGATCTCATCAAGCAGTTCGGAGAGCTTTTTACCGGTAACGGAAATCATCTCTACCAATAGGCTGGAGGCAAACACACCATCTTTACCCTTGATATGACCACGAATCGTCAGACCACCGGAACTTTCACCACCGATAAGCGAGTCGTCCGCTTCCATTTGTGAACTGATATGTTTAAAGCCTACTGGTACTTCAAAACATTTTTCACCGTGATCTGCTGCGATTTTATCGAGCAGATGAGTGGTAGCGATGTTACGCACCACAGAGCCGTTCCAGCCTTTGTACTCAAGCAAGTAGTAGTACAGCAGCATCAGCACTTCGTTAGGATGAATAAAGTTACCTTTCTCATCGATGATCCCCAGACGGTCAGCATCACCGTCAGTACCAATACCGATGTCATAGCCTTCAGCAGCGACAAGGTGCTTAAGGCGATAAAGAGTCGCGGCACTTGGCGAAGGCATCAGGCCACCAAAATCAGGGTTTTTGCCATCGTTGATTACGTCGACATCGCAGCGTCCGTTGATCAATACGGTTTGTAGCGCATTTTTAGCTACGCCAAACATAGGATCAATCAAGACCTTAAGGTTGGCTTTTTTGATCGCTTCAATATCGATAAAGTCGATGATCGAATCAACAAACTCGTTCATTGGGTTGATAATGTCGATCAACTTGTCTTCGACTGCCTGATCAAAATCGACGGACTTAACCTGTTGTTGGGTTAGTGTTGCGATCTGGGATTCGATCTTCTCTGTAATGACTTCATCAGCGTCACGACCACCTTCGATGAAGACCTTAATGCCGTTGTAATCAGCCGGGTTATGCGAGGCTGTGATACAGGCTGAGTATGCGCAGCCCATCTCTTTAGCCTTAAACATCACTATCGGGGTCGGGACAAATTTGTCGATAAAGCTAACGTTAATTGCGTTGGCAGCCAGTACTTCTGCAAACCAGCGACCAGCCTTATCCGATAGAAAACGTCGGTCATAACCAATAACGAAACCACGTTGAGCGACATTCTCATGGTTAATAATATTGGCAACCGCTTGTGCCACTAAACGGACATTGTCCTTGGTAAACTCTTCGCCAATAAATGCGCGCCAGCCACCAGTACCAAACTTGATCATGATAATAATCCTTTATTGAAAGTAATGAGCCTCTCGAAAGAGGCTCATTGCTGGTGATTAACCAAGAACGACAATTACGTCGTTGACACTACCTTCAGCCTGTACTGGTACAGCAGTACCTTCCACAGTCTGGCCGTTAACGGTGATAGATTTAACGCCTTTACTCACTGAATCAGGGTTTTCTACCTTGATGTTGTAGGTCGCTCCCAGCCATTGACGCGTCACTTCGAAGCCCGGCCAGTTAGTAGGAATACATGGATCGATTGTCAGACCGTCGAAGCCAGTGCGTACACCCAGAATAAAGTTAGTCACTGCAAAGTAAGCCCAACCTGAGGTACCTGTTAACCAAGGGTGGTTAGCACGGCCATGATCCTGGTGGTCACGACCCATGATGAACTGAACGTAAGAGTATGGTTCTGCGATACGTTTTTCGATGATGTCATTCTGGTTGTAAGGGTTGAGTGCGTCATAGAACTTCATCGCGCGGTCACCACGGCCCAGCTTCGCTTCCGCTACCCATGCCCATGGGTTTGGATGAGAGAAGATAGCGCCGTTCTCTTTTACGCCCTGATAAACACGGGTTACGAAGCCAATGTCGTCATTTGGCGTCGCAAATGATGGTGAGTTCAGGTGAAGGCCGTATTCAGAGAACAGGTTCTCATCAACCGCATCCATTGCCTTCTCACCACGCTCTTGAGACACAGCGCCAGATAGAACAGCCAAGGTGTTTGACTCAAGGTGAACTCGGCCCTCTTTTTGCTGCGCGGTACCAATCTTGTCACCGTTCTTCGTCAGACCGCGGATGTACCAGCCACCTTCATCATCCCACAGGTGAGTTTCACACGCTTCGCGAACGTTAGCTGCCATTTCGGTGTATTTAGCCACATCCGCATCTTTACCCAGATACTTAGCCAGGTCGATAAACTCCTGCAGTGCCCAGAAGTGAAGGAAGGAAACCATTGAAGATTCACCGCCACCCAGGTTCAGACAGTCATTCCAGTCTGCGCGCAGACCTTTACAGATACCGGTTTGCCCGACGTATTCAGCAGAGAAATCCAGTGCCGCTTTCATATGATCGTAAACGCTCGCCTCACCGCCGTCTGCGTATGGGATAACCTGATCAAAGAAGCTATGCTCGCCAGTTTCCATCACGTACTTACAGATGGTCGGAACCAGCCATAGGTGATCGTCAGAACAGGTATCTTCGATGCCGTGGATCTTATCTTCATCAGAAGGTGTAGGAACTACCGTCGGTGACTTAGATGGTTTGACGTCAGCCTTCTCTGGATCGAACCAGTCAGGATCGAACAGGTGCAGACCGTAACCAGCTTTAACCTGACCACGGAGTAGATCGACGATGCGTTTACGTGTCATCTCAGGGTTAGCGTGAGGGACTGAAATCGCATCCTGAGCCGTATCACGGTAACCAAGACCTGTACGGCCGCCAACTTCGATGAATGAAGCAAAACGAGACCAGACAACACAAGTCTCTGCCTGGTAGAGAGTCCAGGCATTGATCATGGTGTCCAGACCTTGGTTAGGCGATTTAACCTGGAACTTATCACAACGTTCATCCCAGTGAGCTTTGATACCAGCAAAGGCCGCATCAACGTTTGTTAAGTCCTGATACTTGGCGCGCAGGCGCTCACCATTGCCTTTACCGATACCAAGAATGTAAGCGAAACGGACTTCTTGACCAGGCTGGATGGTGAATTGCTTATGCAGGGAACCACAATGGTTGTAACAGGTTTGTGCGCTGTTTGAACACTTACCTTGCTCAACAGCAATCGGGTTTGCTTCGTCACGGTATAAGCCAAGGAAGCTATCACGCTGACCGTCGTATGAATCAGGATCAAATGTCGATGCAAGGTAGTAAAAACCTTCAAAGTCATTGGTGTTGTAGTAAAGGTCGTATTCGATTACGCCTTCACGGTACTCGGTACCCGCAGAGTAAAGAGACATCTGATGGTTTTGGTTATCAGATTGAATGTGGCTAAATGAGAACTCAACAAATGAGAATGCACTGATAGTTCGAGGCTTATCGGAGGTGTTCTTGATCACTACATCCCAGATCTCTGCATCTTCGCCTTTTGGTACGAAGAGAGTTTTTGTAGCAGTAATACCGCTGTATTCACACTTGAACTTTGAATATGAAAGACCGTGGCGTACTTCGTAGTTTGCTTCATCGAGGCTTTTCGCTACCGGCTGCCATGAGATTGACCAGTAGTCACCTGTTTCATCATCTCGCAGGTAAACATAGTGCCCCGGACGGTCGAAGGTCGCGTTAGGGCGGAATTTAGTAACACGGTTATATTCAGGCGAGTTGTAGAAAGAGTAGCCGCCCGCATTATGCGAGATAACAGTACAGAATTTCTCTGTGCCTAAATAGTTCGTCCATGGTGCAGGGACGTCAGGTCGAGTAATGACGTATTCACGATTGTCGTTATCGAAATAGCCGTATTTCATGTTAATTTCCTTTTTACCAAGCTACCACACTGGTAGCCAAAACTTTAAAGCTAGTGAAAACTGCAAATGCGCTCCATTTGCACCTTTGTTAATCCCACGGTTGGCGATATTCAATTTGCTGTTTGTCGAGCAAAGGTAAATGGCCTTTTAACCGTGATAAGTAGTCATGCCAATCTCGGCCTGCTCTGTCAGTCCAGCAGGCTTCTGCCAGTGCAGTGAGTCTTGGGAATATCATGTAATCTAAACGTGACTGATGAGTGACGATTTCACTCCACAGAGCACACTGAATACCCAGAATGCGTTTACGAATTGGATCAGAGTCTGGTACCTGAGCTAATGGCTCGTAGCGGTAAGCGTTCTCTAGTGGAATAACCGCTGCCCAGTCGACACCAGGTTCTTCTGGTCTGTAGTCCTGTGTCATATCCAGATAGGTTGACTGAGCTGGCTGCAGAATGACGTCAAACCCTTGTTTAGCGCAGTTCAGGGCGGCTTCTTCGCTCAACCACGAGTAAATAACAGTATCCTTGCTTACCTTGTTGCCATGCTGTGCTTCTTCCCAGCCGACCATACGTTTGCCTAGTGAACGTAGCTTTTTCTCTGCATAGCGCAGTAAGTGCCCCTGCAACTCTTTGGCGCTCTGGTAGCCTTCTTTTTCCATAACAGCCTGACAGGCAGGGCTATCGAGCCAAACGCCGTCAGGGACTTCGTCTGCGCCGATATGTATCCAGGGAGAAGGGAACAACTCAGCAACTTCTTCCAGCACCTTATCTAAGAACTGATACGTACCCGGAAGGGCTGGAGACAGAACGTTGTCGTTGTAATGCTGGATACTGTGATAGTGAGACTGGTCGTCAGGATCTTGCAGTAACTCTGGTAGTGATTTAATCGCAGCGCGGCAGTGGCCCGGGATATCGATTTCAGGAATAACGTTAATGCCACGGGCTTGCGCATAGGCAATGACATCTTTTATTTGTTCCTGACTGTAGTAGCCACCATAGCGCTGACTCAGCTGACTATATTGCGGTTCGATGGCTGCCTCTGGCCCACGGTAGGCACCAATTTCTGTTAGCTGAGGGAAGGCTTTGATCTCAACTCTCCAGCCTTCGTCATCAGTCAGGTGCCAATGGAAGGTGTTGAATTTGTAGTGTGCCAGTTGATTGATTAGTCGTTTAACCATCTCCACAGAGTGAAAGTGGCGGGCACAGTCGAGCATCATGCCACGGTACTTAAAACGCGGTGCATCATGTATTTTGAGGTAAGGAACGGGCAGTCCATTATCTTGGGTGTCAGCCTTGATCAACTGTAGCAAAGTGGCACTGGCGTGAACGAAGCCACTGTGTGAACTTGACTCTAGTCGGATTCCAGTACCGCTTACAGTGAGGTGATACTCACCTTCATCCAGCGTCGGGTTATTACGAAATACGATATCGCTCTGACCGATCGTTTGAACCGTGAAGTCGAACAAGCGTACTAGCTCTGCTTGCAGCCAGGTGGCCGCTTTTTCTGCGAGTGAGGTTTGTAACGTAATCTGGCTTGAACGGGTCAGGTGGAAGGTTCCATCCTGAAGCTGAATCTTATTTGGCTTCGGTATTAAAGCCAAAGCCGTACTGTCGACGTGAGGCACTTCTGCGCGCTCGCGGTAAGGCGAAGCCAGTGCAATTGACGTCAGAGTTACTGGGTAATGAGTGGCGCCATTGTCGGCAATGATCAGGCCATCTTTCAGGCCGTCGCTATAGAAACGTAATGGCGCCGTGTTGATACTGAATTCGCAGTAATAGTGTTGATTAGCCGTAAGAATGTTCGATTCAGGCGTGACGGTGCAGAAGGTACCTACCTGAGTGATGGTGCCATTGGTGAAACTCTCAGGAAGAATATAGCGGTCAGTAATAAACTGAATTTTCCAGTTGGAAAGATCCTGATCAGTCAGGTTGTGGACAGTTAAGCCAAAACGGCAAAACTGCTTTTGTTCAGATAAAACGGCGAGTTCGACACGAAAGCTCATCACAGATCCTTAATAGAGATTATGTTCGGGTTTAGCTGCGAACATAAGGGCGCCTTCAATGGCATCAAATTGAGCGTCTACCACCCAGTTCTGAACCGGAGGCGACAACCAGGCTTTGATTCGTTCAGCGATACTGCCCATCAGACAGATACGCGTTGCACCTTTGCGATTGAGTGCAACAAGGAACATTTCAATATCAGCAGCCGTCTGCTTAAGCATTGAAATTGCGAGACTATCGCCTTGTTCGGCGAACTGAAAAATAGCCGGAGAAAATTGGCCATAATCACGAGGTAATGCGCTTTTCGACCAGCTAACGATCTGGTCAACATCATGGTGGAAGTGGTTGAGAACATGCTCTGCAAGCGGTGTTTTTTCGACAATGCCATCGTCAGCCAGCAGCACCTGTTGAATAAGACGTAGCCCCATAACTGCGCCGCCGCCTTGGTCAGAAATTGGAAACTCGCGACCGCCAACGACGTGCTGTTTTGTGCCAGTCAGGTAGATGCCGCAAGAGCCTGTTCCGGCGATCATAATCGCGCCATCATCACCATTATGTGCCCCGATACAAGCACCGTAGGCATCGGTATTGAGGACTACTGAAGCAAATGGATGTGGTAGCGCCATAAAATCTTGCCATGCTGATTTTTGTTCAGCTCCAGCCAGAGCCAAACCAACATGCATGCTGGCAAAGTCAGTTTCAGTCAGACCGCCGATCGTTGCTGCCTGAGCGATAGCGTCGATAATCGAAGTCATTGCCACTTCTACACCCAGTAGAATATTGGCACTGCCGCTTTTGCCTTCACCAATTAGTTGGCCTGCTTCATCACGAATCCGGGCGCGACAAGACGTACCGCCGCCATCAATTCCGACATAATAAAGGGACATATTATTTCTCCTCTGCCTGACTGAAGTGGCTGAATTGAGTGATTACAGCTAACAGATACCAGGCGCCATGTGGGATCCATTGCTCACCCCAGCGCCAGTTCTGCAACATGTCATCCTTCTGACCTGGAGGGTTGAAGGCGATGTCTTGCTCGTCCTCAAAGCCAGCAGTGATGCCATTACATACCCCTCCCTTGGCGTTGAAGAAGCCATATTGAGGAAGGTAGTCAGGGTTATTGTGACCATGACCATCGAGCATGCACATGTGGTAAGGGTTGAGTCCTAATACCCAGTTGAGGGAGTTCTGAGAGAAGCACAGTAGCTGCTGTTTAGTGGCTTGATCCTCAATATGAGGCAGGGCGAAAAATGCCATCGCAGATAATGAACCAAGGCGGGCATTTTCCCCTTGCCACCAGTAGCCACTTTCGTTGTTTTGAGCGACAAAGAAGGCGTCACGCTTCTCTTCATCTACACCTTTTACGTATTGGCGTGGGTAACCGAACGGGTTAGCGGTCGCCTGAGTAATAGCAAGCTCAAAACCAACGCTTTGCTGCACAACAGTCTGAGTTGCAGCCGCTTTTTGTCGGTCAGTTTCAATCTCCAGATAATGACATAGAGCAATAGTCGGTAAGCCTGCTTCCGCTGCGTGATAGTAAGGGCGAGAGCCGTCCTGATTCGCAGACCAGAAATATTCAAAGCTGTCATCACTGGTTTGTCTTTGCTCAAGTCTGGCAGCCCAGTAACGACTTTCAGTCAGGTATTGTTGTTTGTTGGTCGATTTGTACAGTTCAACAGTCGCAAGCAGTGCACAGTATTCATCGATAATGTTCTCTTGCTGATCGTTGAGGTATTGCGTGTTGAATTCGCGCAGATGCCAGTAACCTTTTTCTGCTGCAGTTAGGTAATCATCGGAAGTGTATTCGCCACTTTCCTCTAGTCTTGCTGCAGCAGCAAGAGCGGCAATTGACGCGCCCCCACCTTGCCTGAAACCGGCTTGATAATCGTCAGATTTATACCCTTGTTGAGTTTCGTAAGCACAGATTTCGCGTTGGTTTATATCCTTTGACCACTTATCAAAAACGGTCATATAGAAGAAACCTTGTTTATCTTGCATACGAACCAGGAAATCAGCACCGAACAGCGCTTCTTCCGTCATTCGAACCTTGGTGAACAATGCAACCTGGTCATTATCTGCGACTAGCTGCAATCCTTTAAGTAAGTTCCAAACCACCATAGGAGTCTGTTGAGGGTTGAGATAGTTGGCATAGGAGAGGTGGCTTAAGTATTTGCTCACATCACCAGAGGCATCGTACCAACCGCCATGAACATCAACGCGCGTCTCGCTGCCGAGTAAAGGAATAGAGTGGTCTTGTTTGTCAAAGCGTCCGCCACAGCGTTGAGACTTAAAGTAATGCAGTACGTCAGATAGGGTAGTGTTAAGCAGTAGGCCCTGAGCAATGCTAAAAATCTCAGAGCGTAAGTTATCAACGCGCAGGTAGTAACGACCCGCACGTTCGAATTGTGAGAACTCGATGCGAAAAAAATTCCCTTGGTGCCAGTTGGCGACTTTTGTGCCTTTTTCAACACTAAAAGTCGCTACAGTTTGGTGACTATCGGCACAGACTAACAGCGCAGTGGTAGATGAAAGACGTGGTTTACGAGTCATCAAAACAGCCTGCTTAGGCCCAAGGGCTTCATAACCAATATGGTTAGTAAGTAGCAGCATCAAAATCTCCGAAAATTGGGTGTTATTTGAATTGTTGAGCCAAGAACACCTGTCCCTGGCTCGTATTTATCGATTTAATTTTCGTATAGGTAACAACGGACAAAGTGGTTGTCAGACAGCTGAGTTACTTCTGGTAACTTCTCGCGACACTTGTCGGTTGCATGTTGGCATCGACCAGCAAAAGGACAGCCGATGGAAGCAGGCGTCCATAATGGTATCTCGCCTTTGTTGCCTTTAAGCTTTTCATGAATCGACTTGCTTGGATCTGGTACTGCAGAAACCAGTAGCTGAGTATATGGATGTTGAGGATCGTGAATGATCTCCTCAGTGTCACCCCATTCAACCATGTGACCAACGTACATAACTGCAAGATCTTCTGCGATGTAACGTGCCGTAGCGATGTCGTGCGTGATGTAAAGCAGAGACATTTGCTTCTCGAACTTCATCTCTTCCATCAGGTTGAGAACGCCAGCACGAATCGACACGTCGAGCATTGAAGTTGGCTCATCAGCCAGAACCACTTCTGCGCCCACAGCGATGTTACGTGCCAGGTTTACACGTTGGCGCTGACCACCAGAAAGCTGGTGTGGGAACTTCTGCGATGTCTCTTTTGGTGGAATCAGACCTACCTGTTCAAGCAGGTCATAGACACGCTCTTCAAGTTCTTTCTTATTGCCCGGTGATACTTTCTTATGAATAAGCAGCGGTCGAGCAATATGGTGGAAGATGTTGTGAGTCGGGTTGAGAGAACCAAACGGGTCCTGCCATACCATCTGTACACCTTCACGGTAAGCCATCAAGTCTGAACGTGAATCAATAGTCTGAATGTCACGACCTTTATATTCGATAACACCGTCAGTCGGCGCGTACATTTTTGCGATCATTTTCGCCGTGGTCGATTTCCCCGAACCTGATTCACCGACCACGGACAGACCGCGGCTCTTGTACATTTTGAAAGATACGTCGTTAATCGCGCGCATCATTGGTTGGTTTAGGGCATTACTGTTGATTGGAAAATCCTTTACTAGGTTTTTTCCTTCAACGAGTAGTTGGCCAAAATCTTTGCTCATAATTGTCTCCAGTAATCTTTGTTTTATTTCTCAATCTGTTGCTAGAGCTTGGTCTGTGCAATCGGGTCACCATACAGGTGACAGTTAGAGAAACGATTTGGCTCAATTTGTCTAAGTTGAGTTGCGGCTTGAGTACACGCCTCATGAACGCGATCACAACGCGCCTGGAAGCGACAACCTTGTGGCACTTCAAGCAGGTTTAGTGGGTTACCAGGGATACCAGTCAACTTAGTTTTAGGGCCCGTTAATGGAGGGAAAGAACTACCCAGACCTTTGGTGTAAGGGTGGTATGGACTTTCCAGAATCTGTTTTGAAGGGGCAACTTCAATCAGTTCACCGGAATACATGATGCCGATGCGGTCTGAGAACTCGACCATCAAAGAAAGATCGTGAGTAATGAACAAGATAGAGAAACCAAACTCTTCTTTCAGTGCGTAGATCTTTTGCAGGATTTCACGTTGTACCACTACATCCAGAGCGGTAGTTGGCTCATCCATAATGATCATTTTCGGATTAAGCGCTAGGGCAATCGCGATAACCAGACGCTGACGCATACCACCAGAGAACTGGTGAGGGTAGTCGTTCAGACGGCTAGGGTGGATATCAACGATCTCCAGTAGACCTTCGGCACGCTTGCGAGCCTGTTCACGCGTCATATTGGTATGACGCATGATGACGTCGCAGAACTGGTCTTCCATTGTCAGTACTGGGTTGAGCGCGTTCATCGCGCTCTGGAAGACCATTGACATCTCGCTCCAGCGGAAGGCTTGCATACGATCATCGCTGTATTTAAGGATATCTTCACCATTGAAGATAACCTCACCGCCGCTAATAAACGCTGGTGGCTTATGCAGGCGCATCAGAGAGAAGGCAACGGTTGATTTACCACAACCAGATTCACCTGCCAGACCGAATACTTCGCCTGGTGCAATGTCAAAGCTGACGTTGTTACAGGCACGAACGTCACCTGCATCAGTAATGTAGTCAACGCAAAGGTTGCGGATAGAAATGAGTGGTGCTGTCATGATTATTTATCTCCGCTCCAAAGTGCATTTTGTGGTGGTAGTTCTGGCTGACGTTCTTTCTTGTCTTGTGCAGCAAGCTTTTTCCAGCGTTTCATACCTTTATGAGAGCGAAGCTGCGGGTTAGCAATTTCGTCTACCGCGAAGTTCAGTAGTGCAAGACCAGTGACCAGCAGAGTCAATGCCGCACACGGAGCGAGTACTTCCCACCAAGCGCCAATCAGCATTGCTGAAGAGGTCTGTACGTTGTAAAGCATGATGCCCCAACTGATTGTGCTTGGGTCGCCCAGACCTAAGAACGAGATAATTGATTCCATGCCGATTGCGTACATAACCGAACCAATGAAGCTAGCGCCTACGATTGGGATAAGGTTTGGCAGAATCTCAACAAAGATGATGCGGAAAGATGATTCGCCAAGAACTTCAGCCGCTTTAACAAACTCTTTTTCACGCAGGGCTAAGGTTTGCGAGCGTATTACCCTTGCACCCCATGCCCAGGAGGTACAACCTATGATAATGGCAATGGTTAGAGGCCCTGCCTCACCGATGAACGCCGCTAGTACGAATAGCAATGGGTATTGAGGAATAACCAGCATGATGTTCATTGCGGCAGTAAGCACGTCATCAACGCGACCACCAAAGTAACCAGCAGAGATACCAATCACAGTCGCAAGGAAACACACAGTGATACCAGCGCCGAAACCCACGCCTAGTGAAATACGTGCACCGTAAACAAGTTGAGACCAGATATCGCGACCCATGCGGCTAGTACCAAGTACATGGTCAGCCTTTTTCGACATGATCATAGTACGACGGTCAGTTGCCAGATTCTGAGCCACCCAACCATCTGGGTTAGCTTTTGCTGAACTGACAACAAAACCTGGGTATTCATGCGGGTTACCAGTACGCTTATCCGGAGCGTGCTTGGTAATCAGTGGTGCGGCGATAGCCATAAAAATAAATAGTGAAACAATCGCTAAGCCAGTACGAGCGTAAGCATTGCCTAGAATGAGTTTAAATAGGTCTTTCATAATTATTTCCCTCCCTTACGAAGGCGAGGATCAAGTACTACGTAAAGCATGTCGGCAATCAGGTTGAATGACAGCATAAACATCGTCATGATGATGAGTTGCCCTTGAAGAACTTGGTAGTCACGGGCGTGAATAGCATTCAGTAGTACCGTACCAAGACCTGGGTAGTTGAAGATGATTTCGACGATTAGCTGACCACCGATAGCCATACCTAATGACATTGAAAGTGCCGTAACGCTTGGTAGAAGTGCGTTACGCGCTGCGTAGTTGAATACCACTCGGTTCTCACTCAGGCCCTTACCTTTAGCCATGGTGATGTAGTCTTCTGCTAGCAGGTTGATCATGTTGTTACGCATGTTAACCAGAAAGCCACCTACCTGAATGATCGATGCACAGAATAGTGGTAGTACTGCGTGGTATGCCGCGTCTTTGTAAAACTCCCAGCTGGTCCAGTCTGGCACCGTACCCGCAGTGTAGGCGTAGCCTGTAGGGAACCATTTAAGACCAATCGCAAAGATGAATAGCGTTAGCATCGCGACAACGACTTGAGGTACCGCCTGAATGATCAGCATGCCCGGAGTGACGAAAGCGTCATATTTACTGCCGCGTTTCCACGCTGCGAAAATGCCGAGCACTGAGCCTAAAGAGAAAGAAAGGATAACTGCGCTACCTGCCAGGAATAGCGACCAACCAAATGCGCCACCCAACAGCTCGTTTACTGATAGTGGATAGAACTGAATTGAAGTGCCAAGCTCCCAGCTCAGGATGTTTTTCATGTAGGCGATGTATTGAGTAAACAATCCACCATCAACAAAACCGAGTAGCTCTTTCATTGCCGCGATACGTTCCGGTGTTACCTGAACCGAAGCGTTAGCGAACATCATGGTCACCGGATCACCCGGCATCGCACGAGGAATAATAAAGTTTAATGTCGCAGCAACTAATAATGCGACCAAATAGAACGACAAACGTCTTAAAAAATAACCCATAACTCACCTTACTTACCCAGATTTTCCCTGTTTCTGGTTTCAGGTCGCTCCTAGCGAAAACAAAATTTAGAGCGAACAATCCCCTGACGACTGGCGCCATATAACGAACACATTAAAAAGTGGGGGGATTTTGCGGCATACAGAGCGTATGCCGCATCGTTAGAACAACTACTTACTTAACTGGTTTTAGGTCCAGTACGTGTAGTAGACGCTCTGGGATACCAGCCCAAATGTTTGGACGGCCTTTTGGATTTTCTTCGTTCCACCAACCAGTGAATCGCGTTGTGTTGTACTGGAACATGTAAGCACCAGACATTACAGGGATTGTTACCTGATCAGCTGCGATGATTTGCTGGATGCCGTGAGCGATTTCTAGCTGCTCGTTCTTATCAGCTGTTTTGTAGAAGCTGTTAAGTAGACCGTCTAGCTTTTCGTTCTTGTAGAAGTGCATAGCGAAACGAGGCATACCATCACCAGACTGAAGTGCTGAGTTGTACGCACTGTTCCAGTAAGTGTGTGGATCTGCACCGTGGAAGTAGTTTGTGTAAGCAACGTCATAAGTCGCTTCTAGCATCGCTTGGTTGTACACAGAGAAATCTGGAGTACGTGCTTTCGCTTTGATGCCTACTTCAGCTAGCTGCTCTACAGCAAGTTGAACTGTGTTGTTGAAGTCAGTCCAGCCGTTTGGCGATTGAATCAGAAGTTCAAAAGATTTACCTGATGGAGTGTCTACGAAGCCGTCGTTGTTAACGTCTTTGAAGCCAGCTTTCTTCAGTAGCTCTTTAGCACCTTCAGCATTGTAGGTGTTGTAACCCTTGTACTTGTCGTGAGTCTTTTCATCAGACCAAGTTTCGAATGCGTAACCTAGACCTGAAGCGAAGTCGTTCACTGTACCGCCACCGTAGAACGCGATGTCGATGATAGTTTGACGGTCAAGAGCCATTGAGAACGCACGACGGAAGTCAACGTTAGTAAGTGCTTCGTTCTTCGCTGGATCTGGGTGCTTGAAGTTAACAACAAACGCTTGAGTACCTGCTGGCGGGTACCAGTACTGGTGGTTAGGGCTTGCTGCTGCGTACGTGCGGTCGATGTCAGGAATGAATGATGAAGTCCAGTCCATTTCACCGTTAACAACTTTACCCAGGAATTGGTCGTTGTTAGCGATTTGAGGAACACGTAGACAGTCAACGTCTAGGTTGTCCGCATCCCAGTAGTTCGGGTTAGCACACTGGATGTAAAGTTGTGCAGTGAAAGTATCGATCTCAGTGAAAGGACCAGAACCTACAGGGTTTTCGTTGGTGAATGTTGAAGGATCTTTCACGTCTTTCCAGATGTGCTCAGGTACTACTGGTACTTTAGCAATTTCATAAGGAACGTTAGAGTTCGCTTCTGTCAGGCGGAATTTAACTTGGTAGTCATTCAGTTTTTCAACAGAAGTTACCCAAGAGTTGATACCGCTTTGGTCAAGCTCTGGTTTCTCTTTTACAAGATTGAATGAGTATACAACGTCGTTTGCATCGAACGTTTCACCATCAGACCATTTTACGCCTTTACGAATATCGAAAGTAACGCTCATTAGGTCGTCAGACATCTTGTAGTTTTCAGCCAAACGGAATACAGGCGTGTTACCTTGCATTTCGTTAAATACAACTAGAGGCTCGTAAAGGAAGTCCCAAGTAGTATGCAAGTGAGTTGCACCCAGGTATGGGTTAAAGTTACGAACGAAAGTTGTAAATTCTTTCGGGTGGATAGTTAGTTCACTACGTTCAGCAGCTGTCGCTACAGATGCGAATCCTGTGGTAGCTGTAGCAATAATTGCTGTTGCTAGTGCTGTTTTTTTTATGTTGGCAAGCATAGCTGTTCCTTACTATTTGCTTTCATTTCACTTATGGAATGGAATGTCATCAATTGATAAACACTCACTAAGGCCCACCTCTTTAAATGAGTTCCTATCGGAGGAGATAGAGAAATCCAGAGTGGCCTGTAGGCCTTAGGCACACTAAGAAAACACCTTAACGTTAATTTTCGCAATTGCTATTCCCGTTAAAAACGTCAAAACCAACCCGAACCACGTCAATAATGTCAAAAGCTCCTGTTTTGATGGAATTGTGAGCAGAAAATAGCCTTTGATGTGGATCGCATTACTTAGATGGTTAAAGGTGGTTTGTAAGTGTCTACTTACCCTTTGGTCTTTCTATTCTAAGGTATTGCTAAGCCACTTTGAAAACGTGAGACTTGAATCACTCGTGGTTTTGTTGTTAATTTTTCGATTTAAATTAAAACTGCCGTCTTGTTGTGATTGGCTTCGCAAACTGAGTTCTTTTTACGCATTGTTGGTGGTTTTATACCAATTAGGCACTCGATAGCGGAGCAAATGTCGTGTTCAAACAGCCGCTATTATAGGTTGTTTTACGGGGCGTAATAACTCATTTGTGACATGTGAGTGAAGGTTTAACGGCACAAAAAAAGCCCGCTTAGTCGCGAGCTTTTAGATAGATTAACCTGAATGATTAGCTGGTGAGTAAGTGCTGTAACTTATCACGCAAACCTTCAATATGCGTTCTCTCTGGTCCTTGTTCATTGCAATGTTCAAGAATGTAATCCAACGAGCTGAGAACCGTTCTCCAGCGAGGAGTCTTAGGCAGTGTCTCGGTACGCAAGTACTTATCGAGTGTTCGTGTTTGTAGTGTGCTGCGGTCGAGGTAAACGCGCCATAAGCCACTTTGCTCGGCGAAGGTGAACTTAGTCTGGCCTGTAACCGATTCCCAGTAATTCAGGGCGCTGGTCATGGCTTCAACCAGCACTTCACGCATAATATCTTGCTTAGATTTGCTATCCCCGGCGACACGGTCTGCCAGTCGGGTAAACTCACCACCAAGCTCTTTGAGCTCTTGTAACTTGGCTTTGTCGCCCTCAAAGGCAAAGCTAGACAGCGCTTCAATTGCGGTCTCCAGATTGTTGATACGGCCTGCGTTGATGCTGCCACCTACGTTGAATATGTACATTGAACGTAAGCCAGAGCCTTGAGGTAGCTTCAATATATCGGCAGACAGATGCTGTCTGACATCTTCTACGTAGACATCAATATTGCCGCAATAATGTTCCTGTTCTACGTTGAGGAACTTAGGAGCAATAAGCTCATCAGCACTTGAGCGCTTCAGCTGTTCCGTTGAACGCTTAAATAGCTTAGAAGCGGCCTCATTGGCGAAGCGAATCTTATTGTCTTCTCGAACACAGATAATCGCTTCAGGTGCCGTTTCTAACTGCTCTAGCAGGCGGCCCTGAGTTTCCAGCAGACTTGCTTCAACCATTGCACGATGTTTAAGTTCAAGCTGTAACTGTTGATTCTCAAGTCGGCGCTGTTCCGCTTTACTTGCGGTTAAATGAGCAATAATTCGAGCGGCTAACTCTTGCTTGTTAAATGGTTTAGACAGGTAGTCGTTGGCACCTGCATTAAAGCCACGAATTCGATCATCTGTCTGGTTAAGCGCGGTAAGCATAATTACAGGCAGTGCCGCGTGATCATAGCTTTTACGCAGTGTTTCACATACCTGATATCCGCTCATACCTGGCATCATGATGTCGAGTAGTAGCAGTTCTGGTTTCTCTTTCTCTACCGCTTCTAAGGCTTCGTGTCCATCTTTAGCCGTTCTCACGCGATAACCTTCAAGACGCAAGAAACTATCGAGTACGCGCAGGTTTACTGGTTCATCATCGACAACCAGGAGTAACGGGCCATCAGGATTTTCCGGCAGACTCACGGGCTCGGCGAACTCGACTTCACCACTCTCAGGAGCTTTAAAGTGTGGCGCCTCGTAGTGGTTAGCGTCTTGAATTTGCTGCTCACTAGCGACTGGTAAAGTGAAGCTGAAAGTAGTACCGACCATAGGCTGGCTGCTGACATACAGGGAACCTTGCATCAACTCGATTAGCTGACGGCTGATTGATAAGCCAAGACCTGCACCTTGACGGTAACGACTTGAATCACTGCCTGCCTGAATCAAAGGTTCGAAAATATGCTCCAATTGATCAGCAGGGATCCCCTGACCTGTATCGACCACCTGAACTCGAATCTGGTCATCAACAACGTTGGCTGAAATCACAATCTTGCCTTCGCTGGTGTATTTAATTGCATTACCAACCAGGTTATATAGCACTTGCTCAAGTCTTTGCGGGTCGGCGCTAACCCAAACAGGTTCACTTGGCACCTGATTGATAATCCGAATTGGCTTATTGCCTAATAGGTGAGACGAGAGTTCGAGAACCAAGCGGGTTGAACCCGATAAATCCACCGCACTGGTTTCAATATCCAGATTGCCATAACGCATCTTGTGATAATCGAGCAGGTCATCAACCAGAGTTGCTAGGCGCTGGCCACTACTGATGATGATATCTAACTGATATTTATGTTCAGCGGTAATAGGACCATTGGCTCCAGAGGCGAGGGCTTCAGCAATACCTACCATCCCATGCAGCGGCGTACGCAGTTCATGAGAAGTGGTTGCGAGGAACTCATCTTTAAGCTTGTTCGCAAGTTGCAACTCTTCGTTTTGCTTCTGAATCAGTTTCAGGTTGCTTTCCAGCTCTTCGTTCTGATCTTTGATAAGTAAGATTTTTTCACGAATTGAACGTTGCATACGTTCAAAACTGACTGCAAGACGGCCGATCTCATCTTTACGCTGAGTGTTGATCATATCCGCATCAAGGTCGCCGGCAGAGACTTTTTCTGCAGCCCAGGTCAGCTTAAGCAGTGGGGCAGTGATAAAGTTCGACAGGTAATGAGAAGCCATGACAACCAGCAGAATCGCAGTCAGCATGGCGAAGATAAAGACTGTCTCTAGTTGGTGAACACGCGCAAAGGCGACACTTTCAGGGACTTCCACCACCAGAGCCCAGTCGATACCCTTGACGGAGATCGGTGCATAGGCGGCAATGATTGCTTCATTTTCAGTGTTGGAATAGGTGCCAAAACTGGTTGCGCCAGCTAGGGCTAAATCGACGACTTGACGGCTTTTATCAATGTCTTGCTGTTGATACGCCATCGTACGAGATTGATGATCTCCTCCAACCAATAACGTCTTCATTGATGGGATGTTTTTGGTATCGGCAATCAACTTGGTTATGCCGTTATTTGGCAAGCGGAACATAGCGTAACTATGCAGGTAGCCTTGCTGTACAATGGGTGCACCCAGCCAGGCGACGGATTTCCCCTGCTCTTGAGAAAAGTCAGAAATGATAACCGGGGTAAAATCCTCGTTGGTTTTACGTTTTTCCGTCACCAAACTGCGCAGTTTGCTAAAGGTCTGACCCAGATTAGCATCCTTGTATTTGCCCGTTAGCAGGTTGGTACCGAAGTTGTCATTCTTATAGATAGAGTAGGTGACGTTACCTTCACGATCGACCAGCAAAATATCGTCAAAATCAGAACGTTTTAGTAGTTCCAGATAGGCCCAGTGGTAGCGCTTATGTAGCAGTCGGTAACGTTCGGTGCCATTGAACAGACTCGATTGGGGCAGAATTGACGTTTTTATCTGATCGCCAGAACCCTGAATATAACGTTTTTGCGCATACTCACGTGCTTGATCAATATCCAGACCTAAGCTGCGAAACGCGTTGACCAGACCGTAGAAACGGCCACCACTGGCATAGGCAAGCTCTGAGCGAACGAAGCCCATAACCTCTGACTCTTTAGCATAGAGGTAGTCGACCACTTGCTGCTGTTTACTATCGCGAACAGAAACCAGGTGAAGGGTACTCTGCTCCTGTAAGTCTTTAGTGTGTGATTGCAAAAAGAAGATAGCGATGACAGTAAGAGGCGTAATACTTAAAGCAAGAAAAGCCAGCATCAATGTGCTTTGAAGACGCTTAAATTTCTGTTTCCGATACAACTTAAACATGATCTAAATAGAATTTCCGAGAGTTCGGCTTATAGGTTGAGGCTTGAAACCTGTAAGCGAGATAAAAACGTTATTTTCCTATAGTGACAAAATTAACGAGTTTTTTTACTTTGACAAGTAAGTTGCAAGGAAAGCGTGGAGAAAGGCGCAGTTTTTACTGAGAGAGGGGAGATTATGCCCAATCCTTGCTGAGAATTGGGCAGTAAAGTTACTTCTTCGCGTGATAAATAGCGAATTTGTTGGTCTTATTTAGCGTCTCGCAATTACTGAAAGCCTGCTCAATAATTGGCTGATATTTTAGGAAGCTGTTAGCCACGATAAATAGCTGCCCCTGACTGTTCTGATATTGAGGCGCTTTAGCCAGTAGTGTTTCGGTTGCACTGTAGCTGGTATCTAAACCCGCATGGAAAGGTGGATTACTAATGATGTAATCGTAATCTTTGCTGGTATCAGAGTAGACATCTGAAGCAAAGACGCGGCCAGTTAAGCCATTAGCCGCTAAGGTTGCCTGACTAGAAGCAACGGCTAGAGCGCTGATATCACACATTTCTAGCTCGATAGTTGGATTGAGTAGTGCCATCACTGAGCCGATAACTCCTGCACCACAACCAAAGTCGAGAACTTTGCCTTTCAGTTCAGGCAAGGTGTCCAATAGTAGCTTACTACCGATATCAAACTCACCGTGACTGAATACACCCGGCAAACTCTTGATGGTTAATGTGCTCTCTTTGTAGCTAACCTGATAGGTCTTGTACCAGTCATCCAAGTTGAAAGAGTCTGGAGCCTGAGTACATTGTCCCCAATAAAATGAGCAGCGACGGGCAGAGTCATATTTAGTAATCGGGCCATAGGCCTTAAACATTTTTTCTATGCTTTTGATGCCTGAACGGTTTTCACCAACAACGACGATTTCAGTCTCTGGACCGAGCTTAGCCATTAACATCGCCAACAGAAACTCAGCTTCTGCTTTCGCTTTAGGCCAGTAGAGCAATACCATATCTGCTTGTGTCTGTTGTGAGAACTCTGCACCAAACACACTACTAACCTGAGAGTAAGATTCAAGCTGGCGGTGGTAGCCATAGTTAGTCGTAAAGACTGTGACTGATTGACAGTGGTTAGCCAGTTCGACAGGAAATAGGTCTTCAGCTTCTCCAGCTACAAGAACGTGCTTACCTTCAAAGTAGGCTAGCTGTCGCTGGGCAATTTGGCTTGGCGCGATATAAGCAGACATAAAGAACTCAGTAGAAAAAAATGAGGGAGGATTTTCGCACAATCCTCCCTCATCTTGAAGTAATAAACTGTTTTGCGGGTTAACTACGATCTTGTTGATCTAAGAAGCCCTGGAACTCTTCTTCATAGATATTGAACAACACCATAGTAACGGCAAAGATGATCGGACCGTAGATAAGGCCAATTAAGCCAAATAAGTGTAGACCACCCAGCAGCGAGAAGAAGATCATCAAGGTGTTCATTCCAGCACTACCTTGCATCAGGAACGGACGCAGTAAGTTATCAATTGAACCTACAACAGCGACGCTCCAGACCGTCAGGAAGATAGCCCAGGTCGTATCACCTGTCAGGAACAAGTAGATAGCCGCTGGTATCCAGATTAATGCGGTTCCAACGACAGGAATAAAGGATGCAAAACCCATCATGGTTCCCCAGAAAAGTCCCGGGAAGCCTGCCAGCCACATACCGATACCGCCAGCAAAACCTTGAGCAATAGCAGTCAGGAATGAACCCATCACTGCCGATTTCGCTACCTGTTCAACTTCATCAAGCAGTTTGTCTTCCTGACTACGGGATAGCGGAAGGATATGACGTATTGCACTAATAATTTTGTCGTGATCACGAAGCAGGAAGAACAACACGAACAACATCAGGAAGAAGTCCATCAGGAAGTTGGTTGCGTCACCCAAGATCTTGGCACTGATGCCAACCAGATTACTACCAAAGCTTGTGGCAAACTGAGCAACCTTCTGTGCGATCTCTTGTGGTTCTATAGTGTCAAAAGGTAAGTAAGTATTTACTAGTGATAAGCTCTTCACAACCCAAGGGTGTTCAAAAATGGTCTGGATACCACCGTGTGTGACCCATTGGTAGACATTTTGTGAGAATGCAGAACCTTGTTGCACGATGGCAGCAAAGACAAACAGCAAAGGGAAAACAATGATAAATGTCAGCACAATACATGAGAGCAGTGACACCGTATTTTTGTGTTTTGGCAGTTTTCGTTCAATCCACTCGTGAATAGGGAACATCAACAGTGAGATGATAAAGGCCATCACGATCGAATTGATGTAAGGCTCTACCAGTAAGAAGCAGGCGAACGCTGCAGCCAATAGGGCGATAACAAGTACCCAGTGGCTGGAGGTTATTTTAATTTTATCTGACACAATCTTGTCCAATTGTTTGACGATGTATCAGTATAATGGCTTTAAAACAGGCAGTTATCAATCGAGAATCAGATAAGTATCAGAGGTGAGTCAAAACATGGGATGCTGTGATAATGACAAAGGTTGTAAGTCGGCGGCAAAAAGTAAACCGTCGATACCTTGGTTTGCTTTATTAATGGCAGGGCTAGCGATACTAGTGCTGTACTACTGGCAATAAAAAAGGCTGCGTAATGCAGTCCTTTTTTATTAGTAACTTAAATTAAGCTTCGTTTGCGATGATAGCAAAACAGCGGTCTGCTGCTTCTAATGTCGCTTCGATCTCTTTGCTGCCGTGAGCCAGAGAAGTAAAGCTTGCTTCAAACGCTGATGGAGCAAGGTAAACACCGTGCTCTAGCATTAGGTGGAAGAAGCGCTTAAAGCGTTCGATGTCACACTTAGTCACGTCTTCGTAGCTTGTGATGCTCTCTTGGTCAGTAAAGAAGAAACCGAACATACCACCTACCTGATTTACCACTAGTGGAATGCCGTGGTTACCAGCAAGCTCTTTGAAGCCGTCTGCTAGCTGCTTAGTTTTAGATGCCAGACGCTTTTCGTTGCCTTCTTCTTTCAGAAGATTCAGACATGCGAAGCCTGCCGCCATCGCCACTGGGTTACCAGAAAGGGTACCAGCTTGGTAAACAGGACCGGTTGGAGCGATGTGCTGCATTACTTCTTTACGGCCGCCAAATGCGCCAACTGGCATGCCGCCACCGATCACTTTACCCAGAGTAGTCAGGTCTGGCTTGATGTTGTAGTAACCTTGTGCGCCGCCCAGAGCCACGCGGAAACCAGTCATTACTTCATCAAAAATAAGTAGTGCGCCTTCTTCATCACAGATTTGGCGCAGGCCTTCGTGGAAGCCTTCTACCGGTGGAATACAGTTCATGTTGCCTGCAACAGGTTCAACGATAATACACGCGATTTCACCTTTGTTAGCCGCAAACAATTCACGAACAGAGTCTAAATCGTTGAAGGTTGCAGTTAGTGTGTGCTTAGCAAAGTCTGCTGGAACACCCGGAGAACTTGGCTGACCAAGAGTCAACGCGCCTGAACCCGCTTTAACTAGCAAGCTGTCTGCGTGGCCATGGTAACAACCTTCGAACTTCATGATCTTATCGCGACCTGTGTAACCACGTGCCAGACGAATCGCACTCATGGTCGCTTCTGTACCAGAGCTCACCATACGAATCTGTTCCATTGATGGGACGAGTTCAGACACGAGTTCTGCCATCGCGATTTCCATCTCAGTTGGAGCGCCAAAGCTTAGACCGCGTTGTGCTGCATCAATCACTGCTTCGCGGATTACTGCGTGGTTGTGCCCAAGAATCATTGGCCCCCAAGAACCTACATAATCAATGTACGCTTTGCCGTCAGCATCAAAAATCAGCGGGCCATCTGCTCGCTCAACGAAAATCGGTGCGCCACCAACGCCGTTGAATGCACGTACAGGAGAGTTAACGCCGCCAGGAATAGTCTGTTGCGCTTTCTCGAATAGATCTGCGGATTTGGTCATGGGGTATCCTCTTTTGATTGCTCGGACCAATTTGGCTGGCATTGTACCTGTCGATTCCCATTCAATAAAACGCTTTGCAGCACATTCTGAGTACTTTCACGGCAAATAAAGCAGAATTAGGACAAAAAATCGCTTCAAAAGTGGTGAATACTTGAACGCTTCACTCAGGTATTAGATAATCACCGCTAATATTAAAAGATGAAGTGCCAGATGGTCATGCCAATCTGGACACAGACGACTGAGAGAGATCATCGTGAGCGAAGTAAATATCCCACTAACATTTTCAGATGCAGCGGCTCAGCGAGTAGGTGCATTGATTGCAGAAGAAGAGAATCCGAACCTGAAACTGCGAGTTTACATTACTGGCGGTGGCTGTAGCGGTTTTCAGTATGGTTTTACCTTTGATGAGAACGTTAACGAAGGGGATACAACCATTGTAAACAGTGGTGTGACTCTAGTTGTAGACCCAATGAGCCTGCAGTATTTGGTTGGTGGTCAGGTTGACTACACTGAAGGGCTAGAAGGTTCTCGTTTCTTCGTTAATAACCCTAATGCAACGACAACATGTGGTTGTGGCGCATCATTTAGCGTTTAATTCATTCTGTTTAGGCTGCAGGTCCTCTGTAGCCTATTCTTTCTCCTCTGCCTGCTTTCCTTTACTCATCTATCCAGAAACTGAGATCTAAGATAAATAGTAATTAATGCTATTTTATTTTTGCTTGGTTAATTTATATCCTAATTGATACATTCGTAGCAGGGTTCTGCGAATCGCTATATCGACAACTTACAGCTTTATGTTGCTGTATTTACTTGTTTTGGACGTGATATAGAAATAATAAGGATAGTTATGGCTAGTTTTTCTCCGCTGCGTTTTCTCGCGGTTAGACCTTATCTGGTATCACTAATATTAGTGCTGCTCCTTTCTCTATGGCTTGGAATAGGGATGCTTAACGCTCAAGATTCCACTCCCCACAACGATACTGAAGAGATTCCATTAGCCAAAGTGCAGTTCACCTCCTTTGTCGCTGAAGCAACTCATAAAACCATTGAGCTCTATGGTCGTACGGCACCAAATAAGCAAGCGAAGCTTGGAGCTGAAATTGCAGGAAAAATCACTCAGCTTAAAGTCACCAAAGGGGACAGCGTCCAACAAGGACAAGAGATCGCTCTTATTGATAAAGGTGACTTAGACATTCAGCTTCAGCGTGCGCAGGCATTACTTAAGGTTAAAGAGAAAGAGTTCAAAGCGGCGCAATCTCTCAAAAGCAAAGGCCTGCAAGGTGAAGTGGCATTCAGCACAGCACAGGCTGGTTTAGTTGAAGCTAAAGCTATGGTAAGTAATGCCAGAATTGCTTTGCGTAATACTTCTGTCAAAGCCCCGTTTACTGGCATCGTTGATCATTTATTTATTGAAAAAGGCGACTTTGTCGGTGTCGGCGATCCTGTCGCCACCTTGCTTGATTTAAGCCAGATTGTTATTGAAGCGGACGTCAGTGAGCGACATATTCAAGCGCTACAACTTAACCAAGAGGCGAGTATTCGCTTTATTAATGGTAGTGAGGCGGTTGGTAAAGTTCGATACATCTCGCGAGTTTCGTCACCCGCGACCAATACCTTTCCTATTGAGATTGAACTCGCAAATCCGGGGCAGAAAATTCCGGCAGGTGTGAGTGCTGAAGTCGGTTTGAATCTGCAGGATCAGCTAGCGGTAAAGATTACTCCTGCAATGTTGGCATTGGATGAGGCAGGTAACTTAGGGGTAAAAACTTTAGTGGCTAAGCATGTAAAGTTTGTTCCGATTCAACTGGTTAAAGCAGAGCAAGACGGTGTGTGGCTGACGGGATTAGGTGAGCAAGTTGACATCATCACGACAGGGCAGGGTTTCGTGCGCGACGGTGATGCGGTTATCGCGACCGAGCAAAGTAGATAGGAGCCCGCACTATGTTTGCATTGATTGATGCGGCACTGTCTCGCACAAGAACCATGATGGTACTTTTGGTGTTCATTCTTCTCGCTGGAGCGGGGACTTATGTCACCATCCCGAAAGAGTCGAGCCCGGATATTACCATTCCGATTATCTACGTTTCGGTTGGTCACCAGGGGATTTCGCCTTCAGATGCCGAGCGATTGCTAGTTCGACCTATCGAACAAGAGCTGAGAGCAATTGAAGGTGTTAAAGAGATGACTTCGACAGCGTCTGAAGGCCATGCTTCAGTGATGCTCGAGTTCAGCGTCGGTGTTGACCTTAATAAGGCGATGGCGGATGTTCGTGAAGCCGTCGACTTAGCTAAACCTAAATTGCCGAGTGACAGTGACGAACCGACGGTTAACGAAGTCACCTTAGCTTCAGAAGAGCCTGCACTTTCAATTGTACTTTACGGCACGGTGCCTGAACGCACCATTGTTCAGGTCGCACGCCAGTTAAGAGATAAGCTGGAAAGCTATCGTCAGATCCTTGAAGTCGATATTGCCGGTGATCGAGAAGACATCGTAGAGATCATCGTCGATCCACTGTTGATGGAAAGCTATGGTCTCGATCAGGGTGACATTTACAACCTGATTGCACTCAACAACCGAGTGGTAGCGGCCGGTTTTGTTGATACTGGCTATGGTCGCTTTTCGGTAAAAGTCCCGTCAGTATTTGACTCACTAAAAGATGTGTTAGAACTACCTGTCAAAGTCGAGGGTAAGCAAGTTATTACCTTTGGTGATGTGGCAACGGTAAGACGAGCATTTCGCGACCCGGAGAGCTATGCCCGTTTGGATGGCAAATCCGCAGTCGTACTGGATGCCAAGAAACGTGCTGGAGAAAATATTATTGAGACAGTCGCGTTAATCAAGGCGGTATTGGAACAAGCGCAGCAGCGTCCAGACTGGCCGAATAACCTGATGGTCAAATATACTTGGGATCAGTCGAAAGACGTTAAGATGATGCTGAGTGATCTGCAGAACAATATCTTATCTGCCATCATTTTGGTGGTGATTGTGATTATCGCGATTCTTGGCGTACGCACTGCGCTGCTGGTGGGTATATCGATTCCGGGCTCTTTCCTGACCGGTTTATTAGTCCTGTCAGTATTTGGACTCACCATCAATATCGTGGTGCTGTTCTCGCTAATTATGGCGGTCGGTATGCTGGTGGACGGAGCCATTGTTGTCACTGAGTTTGCTGACCGAAGGATGCAGGAAGGGACTCCGAGGCGAGAAGCGTATCGGGATGCCGCTAAACGCATGGCGTGGCCAATCACGGCTTCGACGGCCACGACATTAGCAGCGTTCGCGCCGCTATTATTCTGGCCTGACGTCACTGGCGAATTTATGAAGTACCTGCCTTTGACTCTGATCGCTACGTTAAGTGCCTCTCTGGCAATGGCGCTGTTACTGGTTCCTGTGCTGGGTAGTCTTATTGGTCGACCACAGCATGTGACTAAAGCGCAGCGAGAAAAAATGGTTGCTCTGCATGATGGTGATTTCTCTAAGGCGACAGGCATTACTAAACTCTATTTCCATACCTTGGATATTGCGTTAAAGCATCCGCTAAAAATCCTTTTCAGTGCGATTCTACTCGCGATAGGTGTGGGCTTTACCTATGCCAAAGCCGGACTGGGTGCAGAGTTTTTCCCCGAAGTCGATCCCCCTTTCTTCACCGTAAAAGTGCGCTCTTATGGTGACCTGTCATTAGACGAAAAAGATGTCATTATGCGTGATATCGAATCTGTCATGCTGGGCCACGATGAGTTTGAAAGTGTCTACACTCGCACTGGTGGTGATGACGAGATTGGACAGATCCAGATTACACCCGTTGATTGGCAGTATCGTCGTAAGGTCAAAGAGATCATCGAAGAGCTCAAGCAACAAACGGATAATTACGCAGGAGTGGAAATTGAGTATAAGTTCCCTGATGCGGGTCCTCCGGTCGAGCATGATTTAGTTATTGAGATGTCCGCGCGTATACCGAGCCAGTTAGATGCAGCTGCCAAACAGGTCAGACACTGGGCAGACAACTACCCGGCATTCACCAACTTAAGCGACACCTCAAGTAAAGAGGGGATTGACTGGCAGATTGATATTCGTCGTGACGATGCATCCCGCTTTGCTGCCGATGCAACTCTGGTCGGTAACACGGTTCAGTTTGTCACTAATGGCCTGAAAATTGGTGACTATCTCCCGGATGATGCCACCGAAGAGGTCGACATCTTAGTACGCTATCCGCAAGAGAAGCGCGATATTGGACGCTTTGATCAACTGCGTGTGAAAACCCCGGCTGGTTTAGTACCGATTACTAACTTCGCAACGATTGTTCCAGAACATAAGCAGGACACTATCCGCCGTATTGATGGCCATCGGGTGATCAATATTATGGCGGATATGAAAGAGGGCTATAATCTGGCGCTCGAATTGCCAAAGATTGAACAGGCGGTGGCAGAGTTAGGCTTACCAAATGGGGTCGAGTTCAAAATCCGCGGTCAGAATGAAGAGCAGGAAAACTCCTCTGCCTTCTTGCAGAACGCTTTCTTAGTGGCTTTGGTGGTTATGGCACTGATTCTGATCACGCAGTTTAACAGCTTCTATCAAGCCTTCTTGATCCTTAGTGCGGTGCTGTTTTCTACCGTAGGGGTATTTGTTGGCCTTCTGATTTTCCAGAAACCGTTCGGCATTATTATGTCGGGGATTGGGGTAATCGCTCTGGCTGGGATCGTGGTTAACAACAATATTGTCTTGATCGATACCTACAATCAGTTACTTAAACGCGGTTTAGATAAACGCGAAGCGATTCTGCGTACCGGTGTACAACGTCTTCGTCCGGTAATGCTGACAACCGTCACGACGATATTAGGTCTGTTACCTATGGTATTGGAGATGAACATTGACCTGATTAACCAGAAGATCGAGTTTGGTGCGCCAAGTACTCAGTGGTGGTCGCAACTGGCGACGGCGGTAGCGGGAGGATTGGCATTCGCAACCGTATTAACTCTGGTACTCACTCCCTGCTTGCTGATGTTGGGCAGGGTGCACAAGGTCGAAGAGCAAGCTAATACGATTATTGAAGCTGAATAAACAACAAAGGCCCGTATGATACGGGCCTTTGTTTTTATGGTGTTGCGAGTAACTCACCGTAGCGATCTAATTTGTCGAGGCGAATCTTGGCATTGGCAATAAAGGTTGTTTTGGCTTTGCCAGTCAGAGACTTAGATTGTGGCAGTTTGACCGTTCTGGCGTTTTTGTGCACGCCGTTAACCAGGAATTCATAGTGTAGGTGAGGTCCCGTCACACGTCCTGTACCACCCAGAGTACCAATGGTCTGGCCCTGTTTAACGCGCTGGCCTGTTTTCACGGTACGCTTGGTTAAGTGAAGGTACTTGGTAATGTAGGTATTACTGTGTTTGATAAACACATAGTTACCGTTGAACTGGTTGTAACTCGACTTCTGAACAATACCGTCACCCGCAGCCCAAATCGGTGTACCGACTGGCGCCGCGTAGTCTGTACCGCGGTGCGCACGCACTTTACCTGTAACTGGGTGGCGGCGAGTAGGGTTGAAGTTAGACGTCACGCGGCGGAAATCGAGCGGAGAACGTAGGAAGGCTTTCTTCATAGCACGTCCATTCTCATCATAATAGTTGCCTGTCTTATCATCTAAGATGGCTTTAAAGGTATCACCCTGGTTGGTGAAAATCGCAGCGATGATTCTTCCCCGGCCTACGACTTCACCTTCAACGACTTTTTCCTGATAGAGAATTCTGAAGTTATCACCACTACGAATATCGAGAGCGAAGTCGATATCCCAACCGAAAATACCAGCCAGCTCCATAATCTGGTTTGCGGTCAATCCTGCATTCATACCAGCGTTCCAGAAGTTAGAGGTAATATCCGCTTCTGCATAGTTGTACTGGTAATGGACTTCTTTTTTATCGATTGAAGAGCTGTAGCCTTTGTCGGACTTAGTGACAAGGAAGGTCTCGTAGGCGTTGATTTTGCGTTTAATCTGAATCAGTTGATTATCAGCATCAAAGCCCAGTTCGAATGCATCACCGGGTTTAACTCGGGTGAGCTGGCGTTCGATATCTTTATTGGTTGAAGTGAGCTGATAGAGCAAACGAGAAGAGAGGCCGGCACGTTGGAATAGCAGGGCCATACTGTCACCAGAACCAATAGTGTGTTTCTCCCAGCGTAAAACCGCCATTGGGGGCACAGATTCTTGTAGCGCAAGTTGTTTAGCATCAATCGATAACGGGTAGGCCTTGCCTACTTGATAGTTGCTCTCTTCCTGACGGAGATCTTTAGGAGCAGGTAAGAATAGCGCGATAACAATAAATGCACTGAAAAAGGCGATAAGGGCTCGATGAATCCAAGGTAGTCGAGCGAAAAGAGACAACATCTTATGTCCGTTCTAAAAAATTCAGTAAAAAAGCTTAGCTGTTTAGTCTAACTGGTTTCAAAAAGCATCGCTATTCAAGTAAGATGGCAAACTAACAAATTTTTGCCAAATCTGTGGGAGTGAACAAGAATGGCGAGCATTGAAGCTGCACTAGCCGAGATTAAGCGCGGTGTTGATGAACTGATTCCAGAAGAAGAACTGATTGCTAAGCTGAAAGAGGGTCGTCCTCTTCGCATTAAATTAGGTGCCGATCCAACGGCTCCTGATATCCACTTGGGCCATACTGTTATTTTTAACAAGTTGCGTGCATTTCAGGAACTAGGTCACGACGTTACCTTCCTGATCGGCGACTTTACCGCAATGGTTGGTGACCCAACAGGTAAAAACAGCACTCGTCCTCCTTTAAGCCGTGAAGATGTGCTGCGCAATGCGGAAACGTATAAAGAGCAAGTATTCAAGATCTTAGATCCAGCTAAGACCAAAATTCAGTTTAACTCTGAGTGGTTATCTGAGCTGGGTGCTGAAGGTATGATTCGTCTGGCGGCGAACCAGACAGTTGCGCGTATGCTAGAACGTGATGACTTTAAGAAGCGCTATGCAGGCGGTCAGCCAATTGCTATCCATGAGTTTATGTATCCACTCCTACAAGGTTATGACTCAGTAGCAATGGAAACTGACGTTGAGCTAGGCGGTACTGACCAGAAGTTCAATCTGCTAATGGGTCGTGAGCTGCAAAAAGCCAACGGTCAAAAGCCACAGGTTGTACTAATGATGCCACTTCTCGTTGGTCTGGACGGCGAGAAGAAGATGTCTAAGTCGGCGAATAACTACATTGGTATCAGCGAAGCGCCAAGTGAGATGTTCGGTAAGATCATGTCTATCTCAGATGACCTGATGTGGAACTACTATGACCTGCTGTCATTCCGTCCACTAGACGAAGTTGCTCAACTGAAAGCAGACGTTGCTGCGGGTCAGAACCCACGTGACGTTAAAGTGGCACTAGCGAAAGAGATCATCGCTCGTTTCCATAGCCAGGCTGACGCAGATGCTGCAGAGCAAGAGTTCGTAAACCGTTTTGCCAAGAACCAAATCCCTGACGAGATGCCAGAGTTTGAGTTCGAAGCGGGTCTACCAGTGAGTAACCTTCTTAAAGAAGCTGCACTATGTGCATCTACGTCAGAAGCGATGCGTATGGTTAAGCAGGGCGCAGCTAAGATTGACGGCGAGAAAGTGGCTGACTCTAAGTTTGCGCCACAAGCAGGTACCTACGTATTCCAGGTTGGTAAGCGTAAGTTTGCTCGTATTACGATCAAATAGTAATTAATTGAAATTACTGTGAATTAAAGCGCCTTTCAGGCGCTTTTTTTATGTTTGTTAGCTAACTTATAGTCAGGTCAAATGTTACTCATTTTTTTTGCAAAATTGACTGGTTTTCGCTGGTGAGTTTGTTACTATGCCCCCGCTGCCAGCTAGGCAGTTTATTCGGAGACTTTTATGAACAATATCGACCATCCTCCTAGTATGAAAGGGGAAAAATAATCCGCTTCGGTATTGTCGTCTCACGTCTCTGCCTTAGTGGTAGAGCATCTTTTCTTTCGAATAGCATCCTCACGTTTTTCTCCTCTAAATTCTAGAATCAACACAGTATCTTCACTTGCGTAATGGCGGGTGATGTCCGCATATTATTTGCCAATAAATCGCTGTGTTTGATGGTCGTTACCTACTGCCAATCGGGAGATTCGCCATGACGGTAATGAGCAATACTTATATCGAAAACACTCCGCACTTTTCTCATGAAGAGATCGGTGCAGCTCGTAATGCTTTTTTGCAGTACGAGCAACAACAGCAGGTTCACCTGCTGACTGTGATGCCAGTTGAAGAAGCAGTCGCGATTTTACATCACTGCTCTGTTGGTTATGTACAACGGCTGATATCAGCATTAGAAGTTGAGGGGCATGACAAATTGGCGCGTCATTACGCGCATCAGCTTGGCTTTATCCATTCTGAAGTAGAAACGTCGAGCAGCTATCTTGATACCTCAGTAATAGGGCATGTTAAACAGCGCATTGGCTGGATCATTTCTCTGGCACTGCTGGGAATCGTTTCTGGCCTGATTATCTCTCATTATGAAGATACGTTGAGTCAACTGGTTCTGTTAGCGATCTACATGCCGGTGATTGCTGCTGCAGGTGGTAATACCGGGACTCAGGCGGCGACACTTGTGATTCGAGCATTGGCCACTGGTGAGCTTAGAAAACGTCAATGGCTAGCGGTATTTTGGAAAGAGAGCAGAGTCGCGCTCTGCTTAGCGTTAGCGATTGCTTTGGTGATTGTTGGTCGGATTCTGCTTTTCAGTGACGCGAGTGGTACCGGCGGTTTTGAGCTCAATACCATCGCCTTAGCTATTGCGGTGGCACTGTTTATTCAGGTGACCATGTCGACCACATTAGGCGGTCTGCTGCCGATTCTGGCGCGCGCATTTAAACTGGACCCAGCAGTATTAGTGAGCCCAGTGTTAGCCTCAATCGTCGATATATCGGGGATGTGGATTTACTTCACGGTTGTGAACTACTTTTTAGGCATTGCCTGACTAAATCTCACCACATCCTGATAGAACAGGGTTTCAAACTTAGTAATAGGAGCGATGGTCGGTGGAGCATCGCTCTTTACTTTTGGTGGGTGGTAGTCGGCAACAAACTGAACAAACAGAGTGCTCGGGTTACCATTCTTATCTAAGCCATAACCTGCCATGTTGTAGCTACCATAGAGAGAACCGCTTTTCGCGATCAGCTCTCCCTTTACAGGGGACTTACGCATACTGCGACGATACTTAAGCGTACCGTTAGTGCCAGATTTTGGCATCAGGGCAATCAGCCCCAGTTGTTGATCATTTTTCCAGATATAACGCAGTACAGCCGCCATATTCTGACTGGTAAAACGGTTGTTACGTGATAAACCTGAACCGTCCGCCATTGGGGTATGCTGTAAATCTATGCCGGTGTTAGCGAAAAGGATCTGTTTGATCGCCTCAGTACCGTTAGCAAAGCTGCCAGCCTGAACAAAAAACTTAGCACCCAGAGTTTTAGTTAAATTATCAGCAATCAGGTTGTCCGATTTTTTTAGCATTGTCTCAAGCAACTCTGGCAGATCTGCCGACTGATGGGTTGCCAATACTTTTCCCTGTTGTTGTGGGGCACCGATTTTAATGCTGCCTGCCAGTTCAATATCGAGCTGGTTAAGTAGAGTGTGGACAATACGCTGGGTATAAAGTGCCGGATCTTGCACGGCGAACTTTAATGGCAGAGGCTTGCTACGGCTCTGTAAGCAGCCTTGAAGCTGATAGTGATTGTCAGGTGAGGAAAGCAACTCTAAATCACATTGAGAGCCCTCTTGCTCAGCTTTAGAGACAGTTTTAGCTTGTGTGGTAACGTAAATTGGCTGATGTTCAGGAACATAAACCCGAGTTTTGCCATCTTGCTGGGTGTAGATCGAGGCCTGCACACAGTTTTCATCCAATGAGATAGCGCTGGCAGGCGCGCTATAACATACACCAAGAATATCCCATGGCCAGCCAACAGCACGCTCATAACCAGTGAAAGCACTGTTATCGAGCCACAGATCGCCTTCAATACGTTTTAACCCTTTACCGCGAGCCTGAGTAAACAGTTGTTTTAGATCGGCGGTAGACAAGGTTGGGTCACCGCTAAAACGAATGACACTATCTTTGCCCACTTTTTCCAGCTTGGTCTGGTAATGAAATTGGTCTCCCAGCTCTAATTTAGCGGCAAGCGCAGTGACAATTTTCAGTGTGCTGGCTGGTGGAAAAAGTTGATTCTGGTTAGCGGATTGCTGGTAATGTTGCTGCTCTTGTAGGCTATCAACACGCAGCGCTGCCCGGCTGCCTAACGGCAATTCGTTTAATGGCGCGTAAGCGGATACTTGCGAAGATAAAGTTGTCGCCGCAAAAACGAGTAGTGAGATAAAAACTGAGCGTTGCATAGTGATAGAGTTCGCAAGTCGTGGGCCAGAAAGAAGAGTATAGCGAGTAAAAAAAACGCCCGCTATAGAGCGGGCGTCTTAGATTCTTGACTGAAGGTCAGGAATTAGAAGTCGTAACGTAGACCTAGAGCGATCTCGTCTTCAGCGTCTGCTTTAGTTGCAGTGCCGTTAGCACCAACTTTACCGTATGCGTCGCCTTCACTGATTAGGTTGAAGTTGTACGATACGTAACCGCGGAAGTTAGGCTTGAAGTAGTAAGTTGCATCGATAGCTACGTTATCAGCAGAAGTTTCGCTGTCTGTTTCTGCATTGTTGTAAGTTGCAGTGAAAACAGTTTTGTCTAGCGTGTAAGCTGTTGCAAATTCGTAACCAGTGTAATCTGCGTTCTCTTCAGCAAGCTGACCATCAGTGAAAGTACCTGCGAAGTAGAAATCGCTGATTGCGTATGATGCCGCAAGCATGTATTCGTTCTGCTCTTGAGCACCAGAGTATTGGCTAGCGTAACCACCACCAAGTTTCACACCAGTGTCGCCGATAGCGTAGATTGCAGATAGAGAGTAACCATCAGCATCGTTATCACCGTATGAAGCTACAGCTTCGTTACCAGTAGCAACATTACCAGCAGCGTTTAGCTCTGTGCGGTCAGCAAAACGGTAGCTAGCTTTAACGCCTAGGTCAGCAAATTGGCCTTTGTAAGAGATCATGTTGTCTGCACGGTCAGCTACGTTGATTTTCATTGCAGCAGAGTTACCGTGGTAAGCCATGATATCAGTAAAGTCAGTGATAACGCCTAGTGCACCATCGTTTTTACCGTAAGTGATTTCACCGAATGCACCACCTAGACCAGCGTACGCGTAACGGTTAGTTAGGCTGTCGCTGTTGCTGTCGGTTTCACCGCCGTTATCAGCAGTAGTGAATTCACCTTCGTAGAAACCTACGCCGTATAGGCCGTCAGTGATTTGAGCTTTACCTAGGAAGTTTAGACGTACGCGTGAGTTGTCTTCTGCTTTGCCATCTTTAAGAGATAGACGCGCTTCAGCACGGCCGCCCATTTCGATAGAGTTACCGTCTTGGCTGTAGATTTCTGCCGCGTTTGCGCCAGTTGCCACTGCTGCAGCTGAAACTGCTAGAGCAATCAGAGTTTTGTTCATCTTATTAGTCCTAATTTACTGTCCATAAATAGTTGTTTTGCGAGTGATGACTCACTAACGGTCATCCTCTTACTAATGCCACCATGAATCAATGCTCATATGTAAGACTTCTGTCATAAATACCCAGCACCGATGACTCATAAGCGAGCAATTGGTGAGCAATGTTGTACCGCTAAAGTTCCGCTGGTAGGTAGTAAAACGATATAAAACACCTTTTTGAACACTGTTTTATTTAAGGTTAAAAAATATCAAGTGTTTGATTTTATTGATTTAGGCTTGGTTGTTGAATTTGTTGTCATTAAGAATTGTTTTAGTTTTTTTATTAACTGTTGGATCGATTGAGTGTTTTTAGACAACCTAAAACGGTGCGGAAAGTCAGTTAAAAGCAAGGTTTGTTTACGCTGATGGATTTAAGATGATTTAGTTTCCAAGTTTGTTTACACTAGAAGAAATTGATTAGTTAACTCACTACCTAATCCAGTGGATTGGGTAGTTTTGTTTTGTCCAAAGATTGCTTTGGAATGAGGTACATAATGGAAAAAGTCCCAATGACATTGCGTGGCGAACAAAAGCTACGTGAAGAACTAGAAAGACTATTGAAGCTTCGCCCACAGATTTCTGAAGCGATTGCTGAGGCTCGTGAACTGGGTGACCTTAAAGAGAACGCGGAATACCACGCTGCACGTGAAGAGCAGGGTATTTGTGAAGCTCAGATTCGTGATATCGAGTACAAGCTGTCTGTAGCACAAGTTATCGATGTGACTAAAATGGACAACACAGGTAAGGTAATCTTCGGTTCAACAGTGACTCTGATTGACTGTGACACTGAAGAAGAGAAAACTTACCAAATCGTAGGTGATGATGAAGCCGATATTAAAGCAGGCCGCATCTCAGTAAGTTCACCTATCGCGCGTGGTCTGATTGGTAAGATGGAAGGCGATGAAGTCGTAATTTCTACACCAGGCGGTGAACGCGATTTCGAAATCGACAGCGTAGAATACATCTAAGCCTTGATTGCGAGAGCAATCTTCGAGAGCCTAGAAAGCAAAAAGGTCGCAGCAGCGACCTTTTTTTGATGTTGCTATTGGCTAGCAATTATTTACGTGGAAGTTCGATTTTACGATCTTCAGTTTGACGGTACAGAACAAGAGTTTTACCAATTACCTGTACTTTTTCAGCGCCAGTTTCACGTACAATAGCATCAATGATCAGACCTTTAGTCTCACGGTCTTCTGAGGCTACTTTGATTTTGATTAGCTCATGGTGGTTAAGAGCAATTTCAATTTCCGCCAGAACAGCTTCAGTTAGTCCATTTGCGCCCATAAGCACAACAGGTTTTAGACTGTGCGCTAGGCCTTTTAGATGCTGCTTTTGTTTAGTGCTTAGGTTCATTACGCGGCCAATTTTCTTTACTATAAGGGTTGAAAAATACCATTTTAACGCCATCTAACCGTGAAGACTATAATTTATTGGGTTAGTTGCTCCCTCTATCTGTTAGGTAACGAATGAGTAAACAAAAACACTCGGCCAGCTCGGGCCGCTGGTTGAAAGAACATTTTGATGATAAGTACGCCAACGAAGCGAGAAAAAAAGGCTATCGTTCTCGTGCTTATTTCAAGATGGAAGAGATCCAAACCAAGGATAAATTGCTAAAACCTGGTATGACAGTTGTCGATTTGGGCGCTGCGCCAGGTGGATGGTCGCAATATGCTGCTAAGATTGTAGGTGAGGAAGGGCAAATTATTGCTTGTGACTTATTACCTATGGATCCGATCGCTGGTGTTAGCTTCCTCCAAGGCGATTTTCGTGAAGAAGCAGTACTCGAGGCTCTACTTGATAGAATCCAACCTTCAATGGTCGATGTTGTGATGTCTGATATGGCACCGAACATTGCAGGTAACAACTCAGTAGATCAGCCAAGAGCTATGTATTTAGTTGAATTGGCTTTAGATATGTGTCGACAAGTTCTAGCCCCTAATGGTAGCTTTGTTGTAAAGGTTTTCCAGGGGGAAGGCTTCGATCAGTTTGTGAAAGAAGTCCGAGACACTTTTAAAGCCGTAAAAATCAGAAAACCAGACTCATCGCGAGCTCGCTCACGAGAAGTCTTTGTTGTAGCCACTGGTTACAAAGGTTAACTATTTTGCCCTTTGATGGGCAGGTTAACACTATAGCTACAGGTTATAAACTGTAGTACCCTACCTTTAATTACAATTAGTTATCGAGAGGCTGACACCTTGAGTGACATGGCAAAAAATTTAATTCTGTGGCTTGTTATCGCCGTCGTATTGATGTCGGTTTTCCAGAGCTTTGGCCCTGGAGAGAGCAATGGCAGAGCGGTGGATTACACCACGTTTGTACAGGAAGTTGGCCAAGGCCAGATTCAGGAAGCAACTTTTAAAGACGGTGAAATCTCTTTCACACGTCGTGGCGGCGGCGCGCGTTATGTTACTTACATGCCAGTCTACGACCAGAAGCTACTTGATGACCTAATTAACCAGAATGTGAAAGTACAGGGCACACCTCCAGAAGAGCAAAGCCTGTTAGGTACTATCTTCATCTCTTGGTTCCCTATGATCTTACTGATCGGTGTATGGATTTTCTTCATGCGTCAGATGCAAGGCGGTGGCGGCAAAGGCGCTATGTCTTTCGGTAAGAGTAAAGCTCGCATGATGAGCGAGGAACAAATTAAGACGACTTTTGCAGACGTTGCTGGCTGTGATGAAGCAAAAGAAGACGTTAAAGAACTTGTAGATTACCTACGTGATCCAAGCCGTTTCCAGAAACTGGGCGGTAAGATCCCTACAGGTGTTCTGATGGTTGGTCCTCCAGGTACAGGTAAAACTCTACTTGCTAAGGCAATCGCTGGTGAGGCGAAAGTACCATTCTTCACTATCTCTGGTTCTGACTTTGTTGAAATGTTCGTTGGTGTTGGTGCATCTCGTGTACGTGACATGTTCGAACAAGCGAAGAAAGCGGCACCTTGTATCATCTTCATCGATGAGATCGATGCGGTTGGTCGTCAACGTGGTGCTGGTGTTGGTGGTGGTCACGATGAACGTGAGCAGACACTTAACCAAATGCTAGTTGAAATGGATGGTTTCGAAGGTAACGAAGGTATCATCGTTATCGCCGCGACTAACCGTCCTGACGTACTTGACCCAGCCCTGCTTCGTCCTGGTCGTTTCGACCGTCAGGTTGTCGTTGGTCTACCAGATGTACGTGGCCGTGAGCAGATCCTTAAAGTTCACATGCGTAAAGTTCCTCTGGCAGGTGACGTAGAGCCATCGCTGATCGCACGTGGTACACCGGGCTTCTCTGGTGCAGACCTTGCGAACCTTGTTAATGAAGCGGCTCTATTTGCAGCTCGTGGCAACAAGCGCAACGTATCTATGGTTGAGTTCGAACTTGCGAAAGACAAGATCATGATGGGTGCAGAGCGCCGCTCTATGGTTATGTCTGAAGAGACTAAAGAATCAACGGCTTACCACGAAGCGGGTCACGCTATTGTTGGTCGTCTGGTTCCTGAACACGATCCAGTGTACAAAGTGTCGATCATTCCACGTGGCCGTGCTCTTGGTGTGACTATGTATCTACCTGAGCAAGATCGTGTGAGCATGTCTCGTCAGCATCTTGAGTCAATGATCTCTAGTCTATACGGCGGTCGTCTGGCTGAAGAACTGATTTACGGCGCAGACAAAGTATCGACTGGTGCGTCTAACGATATCGAACGCGCTACTGATATTGCACGTAAAATGGTTACTCAGTGGGGCTTCTCTGAAAAACTTGGTCCTCTTCTTTACGCAGAAGATGAAGGCGAAGTGTTCTTGGGCCGTAGTGTAACTCAGACTAAGCATATGTCTGATGACACCGCTAAGCTGATCGATGATGAAGTTCGTCACTTAATCGATACTAACTATGCTCGTGCTAAGCAGATCCTTGAAGACAACATGGATATCATGCATGCGATGAAAGATGCGCTGATGAAGTACGAAACCATCGATGCTGGTCAGATTGATGACCTGATGGAGCGTAAAGCAGATATTCGTGAGCCTGCTGGTTGGGCTGACAGCGCAAGCAACAAGTCAGAAGCCAAGCCTGAAGCGGAAGAGAAAAGCGAAAAGCAAGACTCTGAAGTGAAAGAAGAGCAGCAGACAACTTCTCAAGAGCAATCTTCAGCTGAAGCAGCAGAGAAAAAAGACTCTGAATAATTGAGTTTTGAAAACAAACCCCGAGGCAACTCGGGGTTTTTGTGTTTAAGGTCAAGAGACCCGACTATGATTATTAAAGCAAATAACAAATCATTAGACCTGTCACAACCTCAGGTGATGGGTATTTTAAACGTCACTCCAGATTCATTTTCCGACGGCGGGAAATACCATTCACTAGACAATGCTCTAACTCAGGCAAACAAAATGATTGCTGCGGGTGTCACTATTCTCGATATTGGTGGTGAATCAACTCGTCCGGGAGCTCCGGATGTCGCCCTTGAAGAAGAGCTTGAGCGTGTTATCCCTGTAATTCGCGCCATTCGCGAGCAGCATGATGTGTGGATCTCTGTCGATACCAGTAAAGCTGAAGTTATGCGTCAGGCTGCTTTAGCAGGGGCTGATATCATTAATGACGTGCGAGCGTTACAAGAGCCGGGAGCACTTGAAGTAGCCGCAGAGGCCGGGTTACCAATCTGCCTGATGCATATGCAAGGGCAACCACGCACTATGCAGGCTAATCCTCATTACGACGACCTGCTTAAAGAGGTGTCAGAGTTTCTTGAAGAGCGTATTGCGGCATGTGAAGCGGTTGGTATTACACGCGACCAACTGATCCTTGACCCCGGTTTCGGGTTTGGTAAAACGCTTGAGCATAACTACCATATGCTGGCGAATCTGGAGCAGTTTCATCAATTTGGCTTGCCGATCCTTGCTGGAATGTCGCGTAAGTCTATGCTGTTTAAATTACTTGATAAAGCGCCGGACGAGTGTGTTGCGGCGAGCATTAGTTGCGCTACAATCGCAGCTATGAAAGGTGCACAGATTATTCGTGTGCACGATTTTGAACAAACGCTTGATGCTATGAAAATTGTCTCAATGGTTACTCAAAACCGCTGAGCAGAAAAATGATTATAAAAAGGATTCACTATGTCTGATAAGAGACGTTATTTTGGTACTGATGGTGTACGTGGCAAAGTTGGCCAATATCCAATTACACCGGATTTCGTACTTAAGCTGGGTTGGGCAGCAGGTCGCGTATTGGCTAAGCAAGGAACTAAGAAAGTAATTATCGGTAAAGATACCCGTATTTCTGGTTATATGCTTGAGTCTGCGCTTGAAGCAGGTCTGGCAGCCGCTGGTCTTAAGGCTACATTTACTGGTCCAATGCCAACTCCGGCAGTGGCTTACTTAACGCAAACTTTCCGTGCAGAAGCGGGGATTGTTATCTCTGCATCTCACAACCCTTATTACGACAACGGTATTAAGTTCTTCTCTTCTGAAGGGACCAAGCTACCTGATGATATCGAGCTGGCTATCGAAGCTGAGCTAGATAAAGAGATCGAATGTGTTGAGTCAGCTGAGCTGGGTAAAGCGACACGTCTTAACGATGCAGCAGGTCGCTACATTGAATTCTGTAAGAGTACTTTCCCTTCAGAACTAAGCTTAGCGGGACAGAAAATCGTTGTTGACTGCGCGCACGGCGCAACCTACCACATCGCTCCAGCGGTATTTAGCGAATTAGGCGCTGAAGTGATCGCTATGGGTGTTGAGCCGAATGGTACCAACATTAACCATGAAGTTGGCGCGACAGATGTTCGTGCTCTACAACAGCGTGTTGTTGAAGAAGGCGCGGCACTAGGCCTTGCGTTTGACGGTGATGGCGACCGCATCATTATGGTTGATCACTTGGGCAACAAGGTTGATGGTGACCAAATCGCTTACATCATTGCGCGTGATGCACTGCGTCGAGGTGAGCTTAAAGGCGGTGTTGTTGGCACTCTTATGACTAACCTGGGCATGGAAAACGGCTTGAAACAGCTAGGTATTCCATTTGTTCGTGCCGCAGTTGGCGACCGTTACGTGATGGAGCAACTTCTGCAGAAAGGCTGGAAGATTGGTGCTGAAAACTCAGGTCACGTTATCCTGCTGGACAAAGTGACCACTGGTGATGCGATTGTTGCAGCGCTGCAGGTGTTAGCATCTGTGGTAGGCAGTGATATGTCATTGCATGATTTATCACAAGGTATGACGCTATACCCTCAGGTTCTTGAGAACGTTCGCTTCCAGGGTGATTCTAATCCACTTGAAGCCGAAGCGGTTAAACAGGCAACTGCGGAAGTTGAAGCGGAATTAGGTGATAAAGGTCGAGTACTACTGCGTAAGTCGGGTACAGAGCCGTTAATCCGCGTCATGGTTGAAGGTGAAGATGGAGAGCTAGTTCAGTCATCTGCACTGAAAATTGCCGCGGCAGTAAAAGCCAGCTTCTAATCAAAGCATAAATAAAAGCGCCACCTAATCAGGTGGCGCTTTTTAGATCAGCCGAGTTATTGTTACTCTTCTTCAGTGCGTTTTTTACCCCACACTTCAATTTTAGCTTTCTTGCTCAGTCCGACAGCATTAAGTGTCGTGCTTCCCCAGCTATCGTAAGTCATGTCTAACTTTTTAAACTTAGCGTTCTCGTTACCAGGCAGAGTCCATGCTCTGGTCGACATTCCTTTGGTTAAGGTGCCCATTGATTTAAGTTCTTTGCTGCTGCCATCAGACATAGTCACGACGATGTTTTTAAGATTAACCGTGCCCTGGACTACTTTGATTTTAATCTTACTGAAATTACGTTGACTAATATAAGCAAGGGGCTCAACGGTATCGGTCTCAGATTTATAGTTGACCACTTTATCACTGATCATGACCCAGCCATCGCTCTCTTTAGCGAAAGTATGAGGAGCGAAAAAGATAACCAATGATGAAAGTAAAAGGGTGATGAAATGTTTCATAGTGCCTCTGTGTTTTATGTTACGATTGCCTCGTTCTAACCAGTGACGAATCCATATGCCACAACACGAGATAGAGTATTTACAAGAGATGGGCATTCAGTGCTATGAGCTGAGCCATCCGGAACGACTGCAAGGCTATCAAGCACCTTGCATAGCTTTGCAAGCGTCTTGTCAACTTCTGCTGGTCTCACCTCAATATCCGAAAAATGAGACAGCAATTATGTTTGAAAAGGTCTTGAAGAGTATCAATCTCGGCTTGGGACAGGCACAACACATCTATCCGCAGCAAGTTAGTCAGCTCGCTGAGCATCAGTTAGAGTGGATTTGGTTTGCAGGTTGTGACGCTCAACCAGAGCTGGAAGGTAAGATTCTTTCTTCACCTTTACTTAGCGATATCGATGGCAATAATGAGCAGCGTCGAGCGCTGTGGCAACAAATCTGCTCCTACAAGTAATCATGCTAACTATCACACCTTTAATGCCTGAACACTTAGATCAAGTGTGGCAAATTGAACGTCAGGCACATTCGCACCCATGGTCTGAAAATATGGTCAGAGACATCAACAGTCGTGGTGGCTGCCATCATGTTCTGACTGATGATAATCAGGTAGTGGGGTACTTTTATGCGCAGAATATTGTTGGCGAAGTGACTCTGTTGAACATCGCTGTAGCGCCTGCTAATCAGGGTAAAGGCTATGGTAAGAAGCTGATGGATGCGTTTCTTGATATGTGTGAAAAAGCTAAGGCTGAAAGTGCATGGCTTGAGGTGCGAGAAAGCAACCACAATGCGTTTGGCTTATACGAGTCTATCGGCTTTAATGAAGTCGATCGCCGCCGTAATTACTATCCGACGGCATCTGGGAAAGAAGATGCCATCATCATGAGTTACATCTTCTTCTAGTGTGATTATTTCTGAACCGCTTTTACCATAGTTGGTTCATCAACCTGATAGTAGTTTTTCTCAAAGCGCTCGTTCAGCTCTGAAGCAGGCAGCGGCTTATCAAACAAGTAGCCTTGGAACTGAGCACAGCCTAGCTGTTTCAAGGCTTGTAGTTCATAGGCGTCTTCTACACCTTCAGCGATTACTTCCAGCTTCAGTCTCTGAGCTGTCATAATAATGGTATCGACAATTGCCTGATCACTCTCATCCAGGTGTAACTGGGTGACGAAAGAACGGTCAATTTTTAGTACGTCGACCGACAGGTGCTTGAGGTAACGTAGTGAGGAGTAGCCAGTACCGAAGTCATCAATAGAGGTCTTAAGGTTGTGCTCCTTCAGTTCCTTCATCTTCTGAATCGCGGCATCGACATTTTCCAACAACAAGTTTTCGGTAATCTCTAACTCAATATGCTCGCCATCTATACCAGCTTGAGTGAGTGAATCAACGATATGCTCGACAAATGAACTCTGTGAGAACTGCAGTGGACTGATATTGATGGCTAAACGACGGAATGTGTCTGGTAGCACGTCTTGCTTCTTCCATGAGGCATACTGATAACAGGCTTGCTCAATAATCCAGTTACCGATCTGAAGTATCTGCCCCGTCTCTTCCGCAATTGGCATAAACACCCCAGGTGGCAACACACCTTTTTCAGGGTGGTTCCAGCGAATCAATGCCTCGACGCCAATGATATTGTGCTTATCGTCAACTTGCGGTTGGTAGTAAAGCTCCAGTTGTCCCTTATTAAGCGCCTCATGAAGACCTTTTTCGATTTCCAGAAATGACTCAACCTGAGCTTGCATCTCTGGTTCATAGAACATGTATTTGTTACGACCAGCAACTTTGGCACGGTACAGAGCAGTATCGGCCTGACGCAGTACATCAATGTTAGTGCTACCTACAGATGGGAAAACGGCAATACCAACACTGACGGTACAGTAAAGCTGGTGATCATCGATTGAGTATGGGTTAGAGACCAGTGCCAATAGCTGTTGAGCAAGTTCATGAGCTTTTTCAGTACTGGTATTAGGCAGTAACAGAGCAAACTCATCCCCGCCAATACGCGCGGCAGTAAAGTCGCTCTTTAACCAAGCCTCAATCCGTTTTGAGATCGCCTTAATAAGGTTGTCACCAATGGTGTGTCCGAGTGAGTCATTGATAGTTTTGAAACGATCCAAATCGAGGTAGAACAGCGCGCCAGCCTGGTTGCTCGTGTTGGCATCGTCGATCGACTTGCCTAGAAGCTGTAAAAGCAGGCTACGGTTTGCCAGCCCAGTCAGTGAATCGTAATAAGCCAGTTGATTCAGTTTCACTTCAGCAGCTTCTCTGTCTTTCCACAAAGTATGGAACGTTTTAGCTAGCTGGCCCAGCTCATCGTCTCTGTTCAGGGTTTGTGGGGGCAGATCGCTTTTGTTGTCTTGCAGTGATCTTACCCAGTCGATAAGGGTGACGAGCGGCTTGGACAGCTTCTGATAGAAAAACATCAGCAAAATCGAGGTTAGCAAGATGTTCCGGAACAGGTCGAATAGCAAGATCTGGGTTGTCTTGGCGATGAAGTCTTTCGCTATGTAAGCCCCGTTTACCGAAAAGCTTAGGGTACCCACTACTACATGAGAGTTAGGTTGATGCAGATCGGTAGTAAAAATAGGCGTGGTTGGGGTTAAGTAGCTGGAAAGCGCTTCAGTGAAATTACTCTGCAGAGAGACATTGCGTTCTCTCTGAGTCAGGGTGTCGCCAAAGTCATCGACAATTTGTACTTTATATACTGCATTATCCATCATCAGGCTCGATGCGACCTGTTCAGCTAACAGCTGATTGAGGTGATACGCGGCCTGACTGGCGTTAGAGTAGTTTTGAAGTAACTTGAACTGATAATGCTCTTGAATGCGCTTTTGCTCCTGATGGAGATCCACCAAGATATGATACAGGCTGAAACAGATCCCCAGGATCACAGAGACCAGGAAAACAGTTTTCGCTTGTCGAAAAGCTAATGAGTTAATTTTTTTGCTTTTAGGCATAGTTCAGATCAGTTCCCTCTACTCCTTTAGTTATAGCTCATATTTATTGATATTTTAATTTGTAGCTAAATTGGAGGCCTTTTTTGCTCAATTTCATTGATGAAGTTGCTCCCTAGTTCAATATAAGCGAAAATACCGCGCAAAATTGAATCGAACCGCTAGAGCTAGAGTAAAGACTAGTCTTCTCTAGCTTATAGACAGAAGAAGACCCTCTCATGTCAAATACCCCTTTTCTAGGCGAAGTTTCTAAGCGTAGAACATTCGCAATCATCTCGCACCCAGATGCGGGTAAAACAACCATTACTGAAAAAGTACTACTGTTCGGACGCGCTATCCAAACTGCCGGTACGGTTAAAGGTCGCGGTTCTGCTCAACATGCCAAGTCCGACTGGATGGAAATGGAAAAAGAGCGTGGTATCTCGGTAACAACTTCTGTAATGCAGTTCCCTTATAACGAGTGCCTGGTCAACCTGCTTGATACTCCGGGACACGAAGACTTCTCGGAAGATACCTACCGTACTCTTACGGCTGTCGATTCATGTCTGATGGTAATCGACGCAGCAAAAGGTGTCGAGGACCGTACTCGCAAACTGATGGAAGTAACACGTTTACGTGATACACCAATTGTAACCTTCATGAACAAACTGGACCGTGACATCCGCGATCCAATGGAGCTACTAGACGAAGTCGAAAGCGAACTTAATATGTCTTGTGCGCCTATTTCATGGCCAATTGGTTGTGGTAAAGAGTTCAAAGGTGTTTACCACATCCACCGCGATGAGACGATTCTGTACAGCACTGGTCAGGGCCATACCATCCAAGACTCTCGCATCATTAAAGGTCTGGATAACCCAGAACTTGATGAGGCAGTTGGTGCTGATCTAGCAGAGCAGTTGCGTGAAGAGCTAGAGCTGGTTATTGGTGCATGCCCTGAGTTCGACCAAGAGTTGTTCTTAGCAGGCGAACTGACGCCAGTATACTTTGGTACTGCACTAGGTAACTTTGGTGTTGACCATATGCTAGATGGCTTGACTGAGTGGGCTCCGGCACCGATGCCGCGTCAGGCTAACGAACGTGAAGTAGAAGCAGGTGAAGAGAACTTCACAGGTTTCGTGTTTAAGATTCAAGCCAACATGGATCCTAAGCACCGCGACCGTATCGCATTCATGCGTATTGTATCGGGTACCTACAAGCAAGGTATGAAGATGAACCATGTACGTATTGGTAAGCAGATTAACATTTCAGATGCTGTAACCTTTATGGCGGGTGACCGTTCACGTGCTGAAAATGCGTATGCAGGTGACATCATTGGTCTTCACAACCACGGTACCATCCAGATTGGTGATACCTTTACTCAAGGTGAAGCGCTGAAGTTCTCAGGTATTCCAAACTTCGCACCTGAGCTGTTCCGTCGTATTCGCCTAAGAGATCCTCTAAAGCAGAAGCAGCTACTAAAAGGTCTGGTTCAGCTTTCTGAAGAGGGTGCCGTTCAGGTATTCCGTCCTTTGCAAAACAACGATCTAATCGTAGGCGCAGTAGGTGTGCTTCAGTTTGACGTAGTAGTGGCCCGTCTAAAAGCTGAGTACAACGTAGAAGCAATCTACGAAAGCGTAAACGTAGCAACAGCACGTTGGGTAGAGTGTGAAGATGGTAAGAAACTGGATGAGTTCCAGCGTAAGAACCAAACGAACCTGGCACTAGATGGCGGCGATAACCTGACCTACATCGCACCAACTATGGTTAACCTGAATCTGGCGAAAGAGCGTTTCCCAGATGTAGAGTTCCGCGCAACACGCGAACACTAATCTTCTTCGCCTTTGCTGCGATAGCGGTGTTGACTGCGTAAACTCACCTTGGTCACGTAGTGTACTACGCTCCCAAGGCTGAGTTTACTTGTCGCCTTGCTCTCACAACAAATGCTTTGAAGATGGAGTGATAATCTCAGTTGTATAAATGCCGCCCTTACAGGCGGTATTTTTTTAGATTCGAGATCGGACTTCGTCCTCGTA
>NZ_AEVS01000027.1 GCF_000189255.1 Vibrio brasiliensis LMG 20546
GAATCTTTATGATTTAGGTACCAACACACATTCAAGTGTTCTTGGAAGTAACGAAAGTTACTTATATTTGAGTCCGGCAAAATCGTGTCTGCACATGTATAAAAATGCAGACAACTTTGGTTGTTTGACGTAAAGACCCTTTGGGGTTGTATGGTTAAGTGACTAAGCGTACACGGTGGATGCCTTGGCAGTCAGAGGCGATGAAAGACGTATTAACTTGCGATAAGCCCAGATTAGGTAGTAAAAACCATTTGAGTCTGGGATTTCTGAATGGGGAAACCCACTCGCATAAGCGAGTATCGCTGCGTGAATACATAGCGCAGCGAGGCGAACCGGGGGAACTGAAACATCTAAGTACCCCGAGGAAAAGAAATCAACCGAGATTCCGAAAGTAGCGGCGAGCGAAATTGGACTAGCCCTTAAGCTTTTAATGAGACAGGTGAAGGCTCTGGAAAGTGCCGCGATACAGGGTGATAGCCCCGTAACCGACATCTCATCATCAGTGAAATCGAGTAGGGCGGGACACGTGATATCCTGTCTGAATATGGGGGGACCATCCTCCAAGGCTAAATACTACTGACTGACCGATAGTGAACCAGTACCGTGAGGGAAAGGCGAAAAGAACCCCTGTGAGGGGAGTGAAATAGAACCTGAAACCGTGTACGTACAAGCAGTAGGAGCACCTTCGTGGTGTGACTGCGTACCTTTTGTATAATGGGTCAGCGACTTATATTCAGTAGCAAGGTTAACCATCTAGGGGAGCCGTAGAGAAATCGAGTCTTAACTGGGCGTCGAGTTGCTGGATATAGACCCGAAACCAGGTGATCTAGCCATGGGCAGGTTGAAGGTTGAGTAACATCAACTGGAGGACCGAACCGACTAATGTTGAAAAATTAGCGGATGACTTGTGGCTAGGGGTGAAAGGCCAATCAAACCTGGAGATAGCTGGTTCTCCCCGAAATCTATTTAGGTAGAGCCTCGGACGAATACTACTGGGGGTAGAGCACTGTTAAGGCTAGGGGGTCATCCCGACTTACCAACCCTTTGCAAACTCCGAATACCAGTAAGTACTATCCGGGAGACACACGGCGGGTGCTAACGTCCGTCGTGGAGAGGGAAACAACCCAGACCGCCAGCTAAGGTCCCAAATTATAGCTAAGTGGGAAACGATGTGGGAAGGCTTAGACAGCTAGGATGTTGGCTTAGAAGCAGCCATCATTTAAAGAAAGCGTAATAGCTCACTAGTCGAGTCGGCCTGCGCGGAAGATGTAACGGGGCTAAGCTATAAACCGAAGCTGCGGCAATGACTTTAGTCATTGGGTAGGGGAGCGTTCTGTAAGCCGTTGAAGGTGTGTTGTAAAGCATGCTGGAGGTATCAGAAGTGCGAATGCTGACATGAGTAACGATAAAGGGGGTGAAAAACCTCCTCGCCGGAAGACCAAGGGTTCCTGTCCAACGTTAATCGGGGCAGGGTAAGTCGACCCCTAAGGCGAGGCCGAAAGGCGTAGTCGATGGGAAACGGGTTAATATTCCCGTACTTCTTACAATTGCGATGGGGGGACGGAGAAGGCTAGGTGGGCCTGGCGACGGTTGTCCAGGTTCAAGTGCGTAGGCTTGAGAGTTAGGTAAATCCGGCTCTCTTTAAGGCTGAGACACGATGTCGAGCTACTACGGTAGTGAAGTCATTGATGCCATGCTTCCAGGAAAAGCCTCTAAGCTTCAGATTGTAAGGAATCGTACCCCAAACCGACACAGGTGGTCGGGTAGAGAATACCAAGGCGCTTGAGAGAACTCGGGTGAAGGAACTAGGCAAAATGGTACCGTAACTTCGGGAGAAGGTACGCTTCTGACGGTGAAGTCCCTTGCGGATGGAGCTATCGGAAGTCGCAGATACCAGGTGGCTGCAACTGTTTATTAAAAACACAGCACTGTGCAAAATCGTAAGATGACGTATACGGTGTGACGCCTGCCCGGTGCCGGAAGGTTAATTGATGGGGTTAGACGTAAGTCGAAGCTCTTGATCGAAGCCCCGGTAAACGGCGGCCGTAACTATAACGGTCCTAAGGTAGCGAAATTCCTTGTCGGGTAAGTTCCGACCTGCACGAATGGCGTAATGATGGCCACGCTGTCTCCACCCGAGACTCAGTGAAATTGAAATCGCTGTGAAGATGCAGTGTACCCGCGGCTAGACGGAAAGACCCCGTGAACCTTTACTACAGCTTGGCACTGAACATTGACCCTACATGTGTAGGATAGGTGGGAGGCTTTGAAACCGGTACGCCAGTATCGGTGGAGCCGTCCTTGAAATACCACCCTTGTAGTGTTGATGTTCTAACGTTGACCCCTTATCGGGGTTGCGGACAGTGCCTGGTGGGTAGTTTGACTGGGGCGGTCTCCTCCCAAAGAGTAACGGAGGAGCACGAAGGTGGGCTAATCACGGTTGGACATCGTGAGGTTAGTGCAATGGCATAAGCCCGCTTGACTGCGAGAATGACAATTCGAGCAGGTGCGAAAGCAGGTCATAGTGATCCGGTGGTTCTGAATGGAAGGGCCATCGCTCAACGGATAAAAGGTACTCCGGGGATAACAGGCTGATACCGCCCAAGAGTTCATATCGACGGCGGTGTTTGGCACCTCGATGTCGGCTCATCACATCCTGGGGCTGAAGTCGGTCCCAAGGGTATGGCTGTTCGCCATTTAAAGTGGTACGCGAGCTGGGTTTAGAACGTCGTGAGACAGTTCGGTCCCTATCTGCCGTGGGCGTTGGAAGATTGAAGGGGGCTGCTCCTAGTACGAGAGGACCGGAGTGGACGAACCTCTGGTGTTCGGGTTGTGTCGCCAGACGCATTGCCCGGTAGCTAAGTTCGGAATCGATAACCGCTGAAAGCATCTAAGCGGGAAGCGAGCCCTGAGATGAGTCTTCCCTGACCCCTTGAGGGTCCTAAAGGGTTGTTCGAGACTAGAACGTTGATAGGCAGGGTGTGTAAGCGTTGTGAGGCGTTGAGCTAACCTGTACTAATTGCCCGTGAGGCTTAACCATACAACACCCAAAGGGTTTTGATGGACTCAAAG
>NZ_AEVS01000026.1 GCF_000189255.1 Vibrio brasiliensis LMG 20546
GGTTTATAAGTTTAAGAGACGATACTGGGTCTGTAGCTCAGGTGGTTAGAGCGTTCGCCTGATAAGCGAGAGGTCGGTGGTTCAAGTCCACTCAGACCCACCAATCTTCCTCCCAAGGAGATTGGCACACAGTATCAACACCTGATGGGGCTATAGCTCAGCTGGGAGAGCGCCTGCCTTGCACGCAGGAGGTCAGCAGTTCGATCCTGCTTAGCTCCACCATCTTTAAGC
>NZ_AEVS01000025.1 GCF_000189255.1 Vibrio brasiliensis LMG 20546
GGAGCTGGACGACTTCGACCTGCCAGAATTTGGTGAGGAAGACGCATTAGCTGAAATGACGCAAGCTGATGCGCCAGTCGCTGAGCAACCACATGTAGAAGAGCCTCAAGCAGAACAAGCAGTAGAACTGGATGACATTGAGTTACCAGAATACAGCGAAGAAGAGGCGTTAGCTGACGCAGAACTTGAGCCAGAAGCGGAATTAGAAGCGCCGCAGGGTGCTGATGAGAGCCTGGAGCTGGACGACTTCGACCTGCCAGAGTTCGGTGAGGAAGACGCATTAGCTGAGATGACACAAGCTGATGCCGCCAGTCGTCT
>NZ_AEVS01000024.1 GCF_000189255.1 Vibrio brasiliensis LMG 20546
GGGCTTTTTGTATTCACTCAGGTTGATTAACCCTTGTTCTGACGGGCTTCAAAAGCAGCGAGTTGCTCCGGTGTTGCCTTTGGCTGGTGGTTTTGTTTCCACTCATCGTACGTCATGCCGTAGACTCGTTCACGTGCGTCATCGATGTCCAAATCAAGCCCTTGCGCTTCAGCTTCTGCTTTATACCACTTACTAAAACAGTTACGACAAAAGCCAGCCAGAATCATCAAATCGATGTTTTGTACATCTTTGTTATCATCCAGATGCGCAAGTAAACGACGAAATGCCGCTGCATCCAGTTTATCTTGTTGTTCTTGAGTTAGATTTTTATATTTAAATTCAGCCACTTTACTTACCTTATTATCATTTTTGGTTAGCTAAAAATACTACCAAGCCTTAGCGCCTTAAGACAATACAAAAACGCCCAAGCTATGAGCTCGGGCGTTTATCATTATTGGCTAAGGTTAACCTTGAATACCAACGATCAACCAAGGCGCATTAGGCGTAGTTAGGTCACGCTCAAGGTGCCAGATATCTTCGATGTTCTCTTCAATACCTTCTACCGAATCACGGTAACGGCCACTGAACTGCAGACTTAGCTGAGCTTTACTCGCATCGTAATCAGCACGCACGATTTCAGCGTCTACGTACATAACGTCTGTATGTTGTTCACCTTCAAGCTTAGCGCGCTCTGATTTAAGGTCTTCAAACAGACTCGGCGATACGTACTCTTCGATAGTCTCTAGCTGATTGTGGTTCCACGCACCCTGAAGGATACGGTAATGCTCACGAGAGCCATTAATGAACGCCGTCTGATCAAAGCCCGGTGGGTAGTTATGTGGAATGTCGCTTTGCGCGCCAAATCCAAAACCGCCACCTTGTGCGCCTGACTGAGGCTGCTCAAAGTTGTGCACATTTGGTTGTTCAAACTTAGGCGCCGAGCCACCAAAAGCTGGCTGCTGACGATTCTTGTTCATACTGCCCTGCTTAGAGCCAAGCATGCCTCTCATTAGCTTAAAGATAACGAAGGCAATCAAGCCCATGATCAGAATATCCATAAACTGGATACCTTCGAACGCGCCACCAAAGAATGCCGCTAGCAGACCACCCGCTAACAGACCGCCAAGTAGACCACCCATCAGGCCCTTCTTGCTCGAGCTTTGCGTTTTAGTCGTTTGATCTTTACCAATCGTATTGGTGTTTTGCTGTTGCTGTTTTGGCGCAGGCGCAGTTTTAAAACTTTTGCCGAACGATTTACCGCCGCCAAACTTCTTCGCCTCAGCGATTGGAGTGATCGCTACTGAGACCATGAGTAGAGCAACAAGAGAAAAGAGTCGTTTCATATTCTTCCTTTCAGGTTCCTATCGAGGTTATGAATTTATACTTATTCAACCATATTAACCTTAGCTGACCTAGATTCATACTAAAACGTCTGGGGTACATGTATCAGAATATTGCAAATTGTCCTTACGAAAGTTGACGCTATAGGTACTGCATCATTAGAATATTGAACAATGTTCATTTTAGATTAATAACCATGGCCAGAAGAAACGATCATACCCGCGAAGAACTCGTTGCACTTACACTCAATACCGTCAAAGAGTTTTTAGCGACAAATTCGTACCACGAGCTCAGCTTACGCAAGATAGCCACTATGATTGGTTATGTGCCAAGTACGCTAGTTAATGTCTTCGGCAATTATAATCTACTGCTACTCCATGTCGTCGCTCAGACGCTCGATGAGCTGGCTGCCGAAGCTGGTCATGTCGTCGCTAAAAGTAAAGACAACAAAACTGCACTGTATGAGCTTGCTTATTGCTACCACGACTTCGCTCAACGCCACCCTAATCGCTGGCAGCTTATTTTCGAGCACAACATGAATGGTGAAGCTTTACCAGAATGGCAGTCACAACGAATCGACTCTATGACGGGTATGCTAGAACACCTTCTTCAAGCGATTGCGCCTCACCGCAGTGAGACGGATGTTCTTAAAGCCAGTCGCGTGTTATGGTCTGGTGTACACGGTATTACGCTACTCAGCGTTGATGATAAGTTCTTTACCGATCAGCCTATCGATGGCAAGGAATTGATCGAGAACCTGCTCTCTAATTACCTGACCAATTGGTAACATCCTAAAAGTTAAGGATAGCTAATGTCTGATAGCCAAACTTCTTTACTAAGGCAGAAACGTTTTCTGCCTTATTTTGTCACTCAGTTTTTCGGCGCTTTCAACGACAACATCTTTAAAAACGTCCTACTGCTATTTGTCGCATTTGCCGGTGCAGGTGCGCTACCTATCTCTAGCGATCTGTTTATAAACCTTGCCGCTGGTCTGTTTATTCTGCCATTTTTCCTTTTCTCCGCGTCCGCCGGTGTACTGGCAGATAAATATGAGAAGTCCTGGTTCATTCGCAAGGTCAAGCTGGCTGAAATCGGCATCATGTGTTTAGGTGCAATTGGCTTTGTCACCGAAAGCTACATCATTCTGCTAATTCTGTTGTTCTTAATGGGCACTCAGTCAGCATTTTTCGGTCCGGTTAAATACGCCTTACTTCCGCAGCAACTGAAACCAAATGAACTGGTATCGGGTAATGCTCTGGTGGAAACAGGCACCTTCTTAGCCATACTGGTTGGCACCCTTGGGGCGGGCGTTATTGCTTCATCTGAGAGTGCAAAGTACGTTGCTGCCGCCTCTGTAGTCATTTTTGCTGTGCTAGGTTATCTGGCAAGCCGCTCTATTCCAGAGGCTCCTGCCAGCGCCCCTTCTCTGACCTTCCGCTGGCAGCCGATTAAGCAGACCAAACGCACTATTGCGATCGCTAAGTCAGACAAGACCATTTTTAGGGCGCTAATGGCTATCAGCTGGTTCTGGTTCCTGGGCGCTGCTTACCTAACCCAGTTCCCTAACTTCACTAAGGTCTACTTAAATGGCAGTGAAAGCGCAGTTTCATTTTTGCTCGCGCTGTTTTCTATCGGCATCGCAGTTGGTTCATTGGCCTGTGATAAGTTATCCAACCATCGCATTGAAGTAGGTATCGTTCCAATTGGTAGTTTCGGTATCACTGTTTTTGGCGCGCTGATGGCGTTAGCAGTACCAGATCAGCTACCAGAGTTTGCTGGCTTCACGGAATTCTTGTCCCATAAACCGCTATGGCCTGTATTTATTTATCTACTGCTGCTAGGTGCTTCAGGCGGTATTTTCATTGTTCCTCTTTACGCCCTGATGCAGCAACGCGCTAAAGTCGACCAACGTGCACAGGTGATTGCAGCACTTAATATTTACAACTCGCTGTTTATGGTCGGCAGTGCCATTTTAGGTATCGTCTGTCTGGCTATTATTGGATTATCGATTCCACAATTGTTTTTGTTACTGGCGGTACTCAACCTGCTTGTAGCCAGTTATTTATTTATGCAGGTGCCCATCTTCGTAGTGCGATTCTTAGTTTGGATCCTGACCCATACCATGTATCGAGTAACCCATAAAAACCTGCACAACTTACCGGAAAAAAGTGGCGCCTTGCTGGTATGTAATCATGTCAGCTATATGGATGCCTTGCTGCTAAGCGCCGTTTGCCCAAGACTGATCCGCTTTGTAATGGAAGAAGATTACGCTAATGCGCCGCCATTGCGTCGCTTCTTGAAACGAGCTGGTGTTATTCCTATTTCGGCCACGAATCGTCGCTCGATCGTCAGGGCTTTTGGCGAAGTGGAGCAGGCGCTGGCAGAAGGACATATCGTATGTATCTTCCCAGAAGGTCGTTTAACGTCGGATGGTGAGATGAATCCATTTATGCGCGGGATGGATCTGATTCTTAAACGCAGTCCGGTACCTGTTATTCCTATCGCTTTAAAAGGAATGTGGGGAAGTTATTTTAGTCGTCATAAGGGCTCCGCCTGTAAAGGTTTGCCATCACGCTTCTGGTCAAAGATAGAGATAGAAGTTGGTGAGCCAGTTGCTCCAGAATCCGCTTCAACCTCAAGTATGTATGACAAAGTATCATCACTCAGAGGTGATTGGCGTTAATTATCACGTCATTTCACTATTCAAATCAGCAGCTGTTCAATTTTCCTGAACAGCTGTTCAAAACATTCAGCTCTATTTATCGCATTTACTACGCTAAACTGACGATTACCCTTAACACATTTATTAGATGATGAATAATCTACGAAAACAGTTACCGTTCTGGCTTGCGCTGGCAGTGTGTCTTGCTCCCTTTATCTCCTCTCCTACCGCTCTGGTGATTGGCTTCTTACTCGCTTCACTAGGTCTGGTTCCATCCGAGTTTAATCTGGCCAAGTTAACCAAGAAATTATTGGCTTACTCAATTGTCGGATTGGGCTTCGGTATTCAGTTTGAGCAGGCACTTGCAGTAACGTCCAACGGTATAGGGCTGATCGTCGCAACTATTTTTGGTACCTTGCTGATCGGTTGGTGGGTTGCCAAATGGATTGGTCTGAACAAAGAGACTGGTTATCTGATCGCTTCTGGTACCGCGATTTGTGGTGGTAGCGCCATCGCTGCTGTCTCCCCGGCGATTAAAGCTAACGATGAGCAGATCGGCTTATCTCTCGCGACAGTATTTGTTCTTAACTCTATCGCACTGTTTATCTTCCCAGTGATTGGCCATGCGCTAAACCTTGATCAGCATACTTTTGGTACCTGGGCTGCAATCGCGATTCACGATACCTCGTCGGTTGTTGGTGCAGCGTCTGCTTACGGCGAAGAAGCTTTAACCACAGCGACCACTCTTAAACTGGCTCGAGCGTTATGGATAATACCGGTGGCACTATTCAGTGCATTTTTGTTCCGTAGCGATTCAAAGAAGATCACCATTCCATACTTTATCTTGTTTTACTGTATCGCTATCGCAGTCAGTGATCTGCTGCCTCAGTTCGAGATGGTCTATCAGGGTATTTTTGAGGTCGCTAAGCGGGCGTTGGTGGTGTGTCTGTTCTTGATTGGTTGTGGTATTTCTGTCGAGAAACTTAAGTCTGCCGGACCTAAACCACTGATGTTCGGTGTAACTTTGTGGATACTGATTTCAACCACATCATTAGCGTGGCTTACTTTGGCTTAACGCTTTTCCGCCTCTAGTTCGAGTGACTGACGTTTTTGCTGTTTGGAACTGACCACAATTGCGACCACCAGCAAAAACGCAGAGAGTTCTGTCAACGCACGAATCAAGCCTTCGCTTTGTACAGCCACAATTATCTGCAGTAACACTGCTACAACCAATATTGCTTTCATCGCTTCTTATACCCACATCCATATCTCAGTAGAGCTATTATGAATTAGGGTTATAAGAATGCTAAATTCACATTTGGACTATGAAATTGCTAAATTAACTAAGTTGGCTTTCTAGCCACTTAATAAAGGTATGCACTTTCGGTCTTTTCTCTGAGCCAAGAGGACAGATGACATCATAACTCATCTCAGTTTCCATACTTGGATAAGGCGTGACAAGCTCTCCGGTCTCTATGTATTGTTTGACGAACTGATACCGTCCCATCGCCACTCCAACATCGTGCAGAGCACTCTGCACCCCCATATCACGATGGCTTACACAGTAAAATTGCCTGAACAGATTAACCTCAATATTGTGATGTTTAATCCATCGTTGCCAGACATCAGACTCCAGAGCATGGATAAAATTGACTCTGTTCAGTGACTCTAATCCATCATCAAATATGCCTAGCTGCTTCGCGTAGCCTGGCGTGCATACCGGAATGTACTTTTCGCCAAACAAAGGCTTACGATAGACGTCTTTGAGCTGGCTATCACCATAGTAAACTGCTACATCCAAATGGTTTTTATGAAAATCCTGCTCCTCCTGAGCAAAGATATTCAGATTAAATCTAGGGTAACGGCGTTTGAAATCGGCAATTCGCGGTAACAACCAACTATTAGCAAAGGCTGGACTAGTACCTATATTGAGCTTGCCGTGAAGCTCAGTACTGTTGATGTCTTCTATCTCGCCAAAGATATTACTCAGTGACTTCGATAAAGTTTTTTGAAAACGCTCCCCTTCTGCTGTTAGCTCCAGCTTTCGAGTACCACGTACAAATAAGTTAAAACCTAACTCTGACTCCAACACCTTAATCCTATGGCTCACTGCTCCTTGAGTCAGGTGAAGCTCTTTCGCCGCAAGCGTAAAGCTCATTCTCTGCGCCGCAACGTTAAAAGTATGGAGGTTTCTCAGTAATGTCTGTTGGTTTGCCATAGTCGCTATACATTAAAATTTTTAATTCATACTACTAGCCAATTCGTTTGTTTGCACCACAAATTAAGATTCTAATACAACCAGACACTGATTTATCGAGCCTAATCATTAGCTGACTTACTTTTGATGATCGAATGAATCAAAATTTTTAATATAAAAACTTAGGGGCATAAATGAATATACTTGGATATATGCAAAAAGTAGGTAAGGCACTGATGGTTCCAGTGGCTACATTGCCTGCAGCAGCAATTCTTATGGGGATTGGCTACTGGCTTGATCCTGTCGGCTGGGGTTCAGAAAATATTCTCGCAGCTTTCTTAATTAAGTCTGGCAGTGCAATCATCGATAACATGGCAGTGCTATTCGCTGTCGGTGTCGCATTTGGTCTTAGCCGTGATAAAAATGGTTCAGCAGCTCTGTCTGGTTTTGTGATGTTCTTAGTGGTCACGACCCTGCTGGCTCCCGGCTCTGTCGCTCAACTGATTGGCGTTGAGGCAAACGAAGTTCCGGCAGCTTTTGGCAAAATAAGCAACCAGTTCATTGGCATCATCATTGGTATTATCTCAGCCGAGATCTATAACCGCTATTCGACGGTAGAACTCCCGCAAGCACTGGCCTTTTTCAGTGGCAAACGTCTGGTTCCGATCTTAACTTCCCTCGCAGGTATGGCGCTCTCTTTCGTACTACTTTATGTATGGCCAGCGGTCTACGACGCTCTAATCCAGTTCGGCATCAAGCTTGAAAGTATGGGAGCCGTTGGTGCAGGTCTGTTTGGTTTCTTTAACCGCCTATTCTTATCCGTTGGTATGCACCATGCCCTATACCCTGTATTCTGGTTTGATGTAGTAGGAATTAACGATATCCCAAACTTCCTTGGTGGTGCTCAGTCTATCGCTAACGGCACAGGTATCCCGGGCAAGACCGGCATGTACCAAGCTGGCTTCTTTCCTATCATGATGTTTGGTCTACCAGCCGCAGCACTTGCTATGTACCACTGCTCTGATGCCAAGAACAAGAATCAAGTGTTCGCGATTATGCTGGCTGCTGCTATGGCTTCATTTTTTACTGGTATTACCGAGCCGTTGGAATTCAGCTTTATGTTCTTAGCGCCTGTCCTGTTCTTGATCCACGCGGTGCTTACCGGGCTATCACTTTACATCGCCGCAAGTATGGAGTGGATGGCAGGCTTTGGTTTCTCCGCCGGTTTTGTTGACATGGTGCTGTCCAGCCAAAACCCTCTAGCGACTAACTGGTACATGTTGCTACTCCAAGGTATTGTTTTCTTTGTCATTTACTACTCAGTATTCCGCTTTGCCATTATCAAGTTCAACTTGAAGACGCCGGGTCGTGGTGAAGATATGGAGAAGGAAGCCGCTGAAGATATTTCTGAATTAGCTAAAGAATATATCCAGGCAGTTGGTGGCGCAGATAACATTATCGAAGTCGATAACTGTATTACTCGTCTGAGACTGAGCGTAAAAGACTCAGCGGCAGCAGACAGCGATAAACTCAAACAGCTCGGTGCTGCAGGTGTGGTACCGATTGGCAAAGGCGGTCTTCAGGTCATCGTCGGTCTTGGCAAAGTCGACAAAGTGGCAGAACAAATGAAGAAGGCACTGGCCAGCTAAGGTGTAAAAATGTGGTGACTCACCATCTCCACGCCCCCTGAAGTGCACTTTCGCTTAGTCACCGAATGTGCACTTCTTTTTTATCTGCTTATTTGCTGTTCTAACCACTGTCTGACCTTTTGACGCGATACTTTTATCCCACCAGCTAACAGTTCCAATGGCATCTGATAATAGGCTTTCGGCCATTTGAACTTGGTCAATTTAAGCTTGAGCAAAGATTCAATTTCGGATTGATCAGGTAATGTTTCACACTGCAATACCGCAACCGGTCGATGGCCGTATTCGGCATCTTTTATAGGTACAACAATAGCTTGCTGGACGACACCAAGCTGATTAAGCACTGCTTCTATCTCTTCACAGTGAATATTCTCACCACCAGAGATAAATTGGTTGTCAGCACGACCGATGATTTTCAGTTCGTCGCCAAGCCACTGACCAAGATCTTTGCTATCAAACCAGCCATTTTCAACAATTGGCGTCACTACCCCTTGCTGGTAGTAGCCGGAAGCGAGAGTATCTCCACCAATGAAGATACGCTGTCCATCCAGTTTAACCCGCCTTCTGGGTAAGACTCTGCCCGCGCTATAGAGGCCGTCTATCTGCTTAGCTGTGACGGTTGAAGCCGCTTCTGTCATTCCATATCCGAGCCAGGTTTCAATACCATACTCAGCGGCTTGCTGACTCAGTTCTAGCGGGACATGACTTCCTCCCAATAAAACATGGCTAAGAGTCAGAGGCTCACCACTATCAAGTAGTCGCTTAAGCTGAGTCGCCACCAGTGATGCATGGCTGACATCGCCAATATCCTCGCTTAACGTGCCTGTCCCTATTTTGAGAGTTGCGCCAGTAGCAAGCCAGCGATAGACAATCGCCAGACCCGAGACGTGATACATAGGCAAACTTAACAGCCAGGTATCGCCTTGTTGGAAACGGAATTGTTCAAGTAGACCTTGCGCTGAAGCAAGATGTTGCTGCGACGTGTGGGCAACCGCTTTCGGTGTCCCTGTCGAGCCAGATGTAAATACAATCGATGCGAGAGCTTCGTCTTGATACTCACTGCACCAATCGTCGAGTTCAGGTTCTGCTAATTGGACGTGACAGCCAATCTCCGGCAGCTCTGTTTCATCAACGGACCATAGGTAGGCGTGATCGGGATTTGAATACAGGGTTGCCAGTTTAGTGTTGATCTCATCTTCGCTCTGGGGCATTGCAAGTGCGCAAATTGCACCCTGTTCGAGACAAGCGAGATAGAGCAATAACAGTTGCGGACTGTTCTTACCAATACAGGTAACAACGTCGCCAGCAGATACCCCCTGTTGACCAAGTGATGCTGCCAGACGTGATATTTTTTCGGCGAGTTCTAGCCAAGTGTAACTTTGCTCTGGGGTATGGAGAGCATACAAAGATGGGCTCGATTGAGCCCATTGTTTCACAGGTGATAACTTCGCTTTCATTCTGACTGCCAAATCAAAGCTTGGTCCGATAGCGATGCTACAGGCAACTCGCAGCCCGGCCAAGGAACCTCTAACTGCTGCGCGAATAAGCCTACGGTATCTAAACCAGGTACTTCGTCAGGTAGCTGCCAGTGCGCCAGTCTAGCCAGTTGTGTCAGACCCAGACTGGACTCAATGCTCGAACTGACCACCGCTTTAATACCCAATTCTTTGGCTCGGCTAATCAGCTCGATACAACACTCAACGGAACCAATAAGGGTCGGCTTAATGACGATCGCTTTGGCCCCATTGAGATCTTCAAGTTTGAAGTCATCGCGACGAATAGCGTGCTGCAGCGTCTCATCCCACGCAATAGCAATACCCGTATCAATAGCAAATGAGAAACTATCGCCCGGTACCTGACATGGTTCTTCGATAAACGAGATTCGTCCACGTAACGATGGCGCGATCTTTTTAGCAAATTGCTGAGCTTTCTCAGCGCTCCATGCTCGATTCGCATCTAGACGTAGGGTCAAGTCAGGAATCGACTCCAGGAACAGGCTGACTAACATACCATCGCGAATAGGCTCGTATAGACCGACCTTGATCTTAGCCACTTTTTCACCAGTCATGGCATTCAGCTTCGGGATCAGTTCATCAGGGTCACCGGAACACAGCGGTGCTGCCTGATACGCCCCCTGCACAGGTAGTTGCTTAGCAAGCTCCATCTGAGCCATGGATAAACCAAAAGCAACCGATGGATATAACTCGCTAAAGTCTAACTCAGCACCTTGCTGCCATAGTGCGAGTTGCTCAACTAACTGTGAGTATGCCTCGTCCATTGTTTCTACGCTAAAGCCGGCCAAAGGGGCGATTTCCCCGCGACCAATTTCGCCATCAAGCGCTAGCTCAACCACAAAACCTTCACGCTGCTTCAACCTCTGGTCACGCAGTATCACACCACTGTCCATCGGTAAGTCATAGCGATACAGTTTGGCTGATCTCATAGCAATATCCCTTTTTCAATTTATATATAATAGGCAAGTTGTAGATAGGTTTCTAAGCCAGAATGTTGATAGCAATGAGAAGACACAGAGTTTATTAACCCAAACACTGGTCTTCGACAAAGCTATCGCTATTCTGGCGACGAAAGCTATGACAACTTAGGGATTGCGTGGAAACTTATTAAAGTCCGGACGACGCTTCTCGTTAAACGCATTACGACCTTCCTGACCCTCTTCAGTCATGTAGAACATCATTGTCGCATTACCTGCCAGCTCTTGCAGACCCGCTTGACCATCACAGTCTGCATTTAGCGCAGCTTTCAGACAGCGAAGTGCCATCGGGCTGTGTTGTAGCGTTTCGCGACACCAGCGAACGGTCTCTTTTTCAAGCTCTTCTAGCGGTACAACTGTGTTAACCAGCCCCATGTCTAATGCTTCCTGAGCATCGTAGAAACGACATAGGAACCATATTTCACGTGCTTTCTTCTGACCAACAATACGCGCCATGTAAGATGCACCCCAACCGCCGTCAAATGAACCAACTTTAGGGCCAGTTTGACCGAACTGAGCATTCTCAGCAGCAATCGTCAGGTCACACATCATGTGCAGTACGTGACCACCACCTACAGCCCAGCCTGCTACTGAAGCAATCACTGGCTTCGGACAGGTACGAATCTGACGCTGGAAGTCCAGAACGTTTAGATGGTGGGTACCGGAATCATCCTGGTAGCCGCCGTAATCGCCACGAATTTTCTGATCGCCACCTGAACAGAACGCTTTCTCACCCAAGCCTGTCAGAATGATCACGCCGACACCTTCATCGTAGCGAGCATCAGCAAGTGCGTTAATCATCTCTTTCACTGTTTGAGGGCGGAACGCGTTGCGAACCTGTGGGCGAGCGATAGTGATCTTAGCGATACCATCTTCGGATTTGTGGTACTGAATATCTTCATATTCACCGCTGCAGTCATTCCAGTTTACTGGTGCGTATAGTTCTTCTTCTGAGATACCGACTGTTTTTGCCATGGTGATTCCTGTTTGTTTACTTATTAACTCGTTGCGAGATACGCGTTATTTGAGTTTTGACGATTTCAGCAAAAGCGTGCGGCTGTTCGACATGAACATTGTGCCCCGCTTCCGCTATCTGGCTGAAAGACAAACCGCTTCGTTCGGCCAACTGACTAAACTTATTGTCTTTCTCGCCGCAAATATAATGTACTGGCACTGTCGACGACTTAAGTGCGTCAAGCAGATAATCTTGCTTTGCCAAAGAGGTAGCTAACAGCATTTGTGCCACTTGGGGGCCTAGGTTAGCACTGCGTTTAACAATCAGTTTTTGTCTTTGCGCATGATTTAGTGAACTAAATACCGCTTGCTGATACCAATCGCCTAGCACCTGCTCAATCGGCTCGTTGGTAAAACGCAGCGCCCATTGAGAGTCATTTGCCAGTCTCAACTCTCTTTGCTCTGCAGTTGGCAAACCAAAGTTGCCACCTTCAACAATCAGTTGCTGAATATTGAGCCGGGCAAAGTGTTTTTTCACTATGCCGTTCATCGCTATGCGGCCACCCATTGAGTAACCAATCAGTACTATAGGACGCTGAGAGTCGAGTTGGGTAAGAAGAGTGTCAGATATTTGATCACAACACTGTTTAAAATCTTGGCAGCGAATCTCGGCGCTCAAACCATGACCGGGTAAATCGATGCACAATACCGGATAGCCGCTCAAATGCGCGATGGTTTGCTGCCAGTCACCCCGACAGCCAAGTAAACCATGAAGAAATACCAGCACTGGTTGCTGTGTATTTTCCATGAGTTCCTGAGTAGCCTGACTATAAAGCATGAAGTTGTTGAGTGAACTCTTTTAGCTGATTAGACGCCTGTTCTGCAGGTGTTTGAATCTCAACCACGAGCGCACCACTACCCTGCTCAATATGCTGCTCGACCAACCGCTGGTAATCCGCCAGAGTTTCCGGTTTAGCATAATCGAGTTTGAACTGCTGAGCGGCATGCATGAAATCAAAGCCGTGTGGCATCTGATAAAGCGACTGTTTCTGTTGCTCTGGCACTGGCAGAAGATCAAAGATGGCGCCGCCATCATTATTGGTGACCACCACCACTACCGGCGTTTGTTCATTACTTAGCAAGGCTAGTGAGTTAACGTCATACAACAACGAAGTATCACCGATAAATACCACTGTCGGCTGTTTGTCGGCTTTCACCGTTCCTGCTGCGGTCGCCACAAGACCATCAATACCGGAGGCGCCTCGGTTGCTATACACTTCGACGCTGTCTAAACGGCTAAACATATCCACCAGCCTTACGAACATGCTGTTACCTAAAAACAGTTGAGCTCGTTTTGGCAATTGATTAATCGTTAGTGCCAGTGCAATTTCAGACAAGGGGGCATCGCAATTGAGATGCAACGAAGCAAGACTGTGCACCTGTTCTGACATACTCTGTAGGCTATCTGCCCAGCCATGATTGGTTTGTACGACTGCAGGTAAAGAGGTTAATAAATGCTCTATCCAGACTTCGATAGAAGCAATATGGTGATGCTGCATCAAGTGACTAGCGTTATTCCGATCAAAGCTCGGTGACACGTAGTGATACTCAGCATTTGTTGTTTCGATATGGTTAGCGAGCCATTGATTCAAACGCTTGGACACAACACGGGAACCAAACTGTAATACCAGTTCGCATTGCGTTAGAAGCCGGGTTTTCGCGCTATTTTGTAGCCAGAGATCATAGTGAGACCAGTTCGAACTCTGTCCGGATTGGGGGTCACACAGAATTGGCCAGCCTAAACGTTCAGCCAGATGTTTTGCTTGCGCAGCTTCCCCGGCGGTAACGCTACCCACCACAATCAGACCATTGCGTTGTATAAAATCGCTAACATTAGGCTGGCTACCCGGCTGTGAGAAATGCTTGTAGGTAAATCGCTTGCCGCTTTGCCACCAGTCACCGAGTAATGCCGAGTAATCGTGGTATAAGCTTTTCGGCTGATCACTGTAAAGAGGCTCAGGAAACGGGCAGTTAATATGAATCGCGCTGCCTTTTTGCTCTTGTTCAGCCATCACTTGGTCAACCGTGGTCAGTAACCATTTCAACGGCACTTGTAACGATGGACTTGGCAGTTCGACCGCGCAAGTTACGTGACTTGAGAAAATTCCCGACTGGTCAATTGCCTGATTAGCGCCACATGCGACGAGTTCAACAGGTCGGTCAGCGGTAAGGATCACCAGCTTTTCACCAGTCAGTTTTGCTTCGGCGATTGCAGGTAAAAGGTTTGCGACTGCCGTACCGGAAGTGACTACCACAGCAACAGGCTTGCCGCTTGCCTTAGCCATGCCTAACGCAAGGAACCCCAAGCCGCGCTCATCAAAGTGAGTATGGAGGTTGAGATTTGGGTTTTCATCCGCTTCCAGCGTTAACGGAGTCGAGCGAGAGCCCGGCGCCACACAGACTTCACTGACACCAAATCGCGTCAGCTCTTCCAATAAAACCTGACACCAGACACGGTTCAATACCGCCTGATTGACACTTGAAACTGCAGTGTTCATTTACGAAGCGACTCCCAATGGTGGGTTGTCTGAAATCAGGGACAAAAGCGTAGACATCTTCTTATCCAGCTCTTGCCATTCGTGGTCTGCAATAGAACCAGGGACGATTCCTGCTCCGGCAAATAGCTGTACTTGGTCATCGACAATCAACGCGCTGCGAATCGCAACACAAAACTCAGCTCTCTGATGGCTGATAAATCCCATTGAGCCCGCATACCAACCACGAGCGAAAGGTTCGTGTTGTTGAATAAAGGCCATTGACTCTTTACGTGGTAAACCTGCGACAGCCGCCGTCGGTTGCAGAGCACTTAGCAGCTGAACACCATTGACCCCTTTGTTTAGGTGGGCATGGATACTACGCTTCAGATGCTGAACTTTACGTAAACGGACTAATCTGGCCTCTTGCTCAACTTCAACATGCTCAGAGTGTGGTGTTAATCGTTCGATAATATCATCGACGACATACTGATTTTCATTGAGATTCTTGCTGTCATTTGCCAACCAGTTTGCCAGTTCCATATCCTGACTGGCATTACTACCACGACCAATCGTTCCAGCCAGAGCTTCAGTATACAGTTCCTGATCCTGACGTAAGTAAAGACGTTCTGGTGTTGAGCCGATAAAGCTGTGTTTTCTGTCCAGAGACAACATAAAGTGGAAGCTATGATGATTATGTAAGTAGCTCGACTTTAAAAACTGAGCAGCGCACAGAGGCTGATCGAGAGTGACGGCTGTTTTTCGCGCCAACACAACTTTTTTAAATTCGTCGTTTTCGATACCCGTCAGGACCTTATCGACCAATTCAGACCATTGCGCCTTTTCTGGAGTATGTTGAATGTTTTCAATGTGCGCAGAGACTGGCATTAGAGGATTCACATCCAACTGCAACTTACACAGACTGGCAAGAGTACGGTGTTTTTCAGCCGTCAGGTTAACCGCCAGAGACCATCTGTCATCAAAGCGTATTAGTTCAATCTGCGGCAAGAAAAAGAAGGAAGACATGCATCGGCGATTCTTGTCGGTCTGACCATCAAATGATCGACCGCCCCATATGCGCTGATCTTCTGCCAGGATAGCGTACGCAGGAGCAGGTTCAACGAATGTGTGTAATTGACCTAAAGCGACAACTTCTTCACGGGTATCTCGTGATTGCCAATAAAACTGAGGGAAAATCGGCTGGGCTTCTAACCAGTCAATAAACGCAAAGTCTGGTTTTTCCTCAAGAACTTGAACCAGACGGGTTACACCGTCTTCTGCTTCCTTTACGCGTTCAATCAGTTCAGTAACGGCTTGATGAAAATTAGACAAATCAGCCTCGTATGCATGGGGATTATTATTCATTTTAGGTGATTACTGTATTTATAGACCCTACTCAAATCAAGGATGCAGCGAATGTTTTGCAAAATCCTGTGATAACGGGCGTGCTACAAGCTGTTAAATCTTGTTATTCAACCAGATTTTTATTCTAAATATTCTCTTTTTGATGTACTTTAATAAAGAAATTCAATTATTTTTAGGGTTTAATCAATGCAAAATATCGGGATGTCGTCGAAACTCGATAATGTCTGCTATGACATTAGGGGTCCGGTACTCAAACATGCTAAGCGCATGGAGGAAGAGGGGCATAAAATACTAAAGCTAAACATTGGAAACCCCGCCCCATTTGGCTTTGACGCCCCTGACGAAATCCTAGTCGATGTAATCCGTAACCTGCCAACATCGCAAGGTTATTGTGATTCAAAAGGTATCTACTCTGCTCGTAAAGCAGTAGTACAACATTACCAGCGTAAAGGTATCCACTCGCTGGATGTTGAAGACGTATACATCGGTAATGGCGTTTCTGAGCTGATTGTCATGGCGATGCAAGCCCTGCTTAACAATTGCGACGAAATGCTGGTTCCTGCGCCAGACTACCCTCTATGGACAGCCTCTGTTGCTCTGTCTGGTGGTAAAGCCGTGCACTACATGTGTGATGAGCAAGCGGACTGGTATCCTGATCTGGACGATATCAAACGTAAAATCACACCAAAAACACGCGGTATTGTGTTAATTAACCCGAATAACCCGACTGGTGCTGTCTATAGCCGCGATTTCCTACTCGAAGTAATAGAGATTGCTCGTCAGCATAAGCTGATTATCTTCGCTGATGAAATCTACGACAAAGTCCTTTACGACGGTGCAACTCACACATCAGTTGCAACATTAACAGAAGACGTATTGGTGATGACGTTTAACGGCCTGTCAAAAGCTTATCGCGTATGTGGTTTCCGTGGCGGCTGGATGTTTATGACCGGACCTAAGCATTTAGCTCAGGGTTATATTAATGGTCTGGATATGCTGGCATCGATGCGCCTGTGTGCCAACGTACCAATGCAGCACGCGATTCAGACTGCATTAGGTGGCTATCAGAGCATTAATGAGCTTATTCTGCCGGGCGGTCGTCTGCTAGAACAGCGTGACCGAGCATGGGAACTGATTAACCAGATTCCAGGGGTTTCGTGTGTCAAACCTAAAGGGGCGATGTACCTGTTCCCGAAAATCGACACCAAGATGTACAACATCAAGGATGACCAGAAGATGGTTCTCGATTTTCTGGTTCAGGAAAAAGTGTTACTTGTCCAAGGCAGCGGCTTTAACTGGCCTAAACCGGATCACTTCCGCATCGTAACCTTACCGCACGTCGAAGATCTCGAAGTTGCGATCGGTCGCTTTGAACGTTTCCTATCGACATACAGCCAGTAGTATTTGGTGACGATCTTTCATATTCTTAAAGAGCACTCATGAGTGCTCTTTTTTCATTTCATGGAGTTGAGAAATGTCAGACATCCCTAACGATAATGTCCAGGAAAGCCACTTTTTTGCCCACCTAGCTCGTATGAAGCTCATTCAGCGATGGCCATTGATGCGCTCTGTATCGAGCGAAAATATCTCTGAACATAGCTTGCAAGTCGCTTTCGTCGCCCACGCACTCGCATTAATCAAAAATAAGAAATTCGATGGCAACTTGAATCCCGAGCGAATCGCTATCTTAGGTATGTATCATGACACCAGTGAAGTCTTGACGGGCGACCTGCCTACTCCGGTTAAGTACTACAACCCAGAGATTGCTAAAGAGTACAAAAAGATTGAGGCTGCCGCCGAGAAAAAACTACTTTCAATGCTTCCGCAAGAGTTCCATGACGACTTTGCTCCCTACCTTATCTCTCAGCAGGCTCACAGCGAGGATGCAATGATAGTTAAGCAGGCCGACACTATCTGCGCTTACTTGAAGTGCCTCGAAGAGCTCAGTGCAGGAAACCATGAGTACGCACTGGCTAAAAAGCGCCTCGACGTTACCTTAAACGAGCGTCGTACCCCTGAGATGGAATATTTTCTCACCACATTTGCGCCAAGCTTCGAACTCTCTCTAGACGAAATCAGCTAAGAAAAACTCAAATCCATCATGTTCGCTGCTGAAACGCATTAAGCAGATACTCTATCATCACCTTCTTGCGTTTTGGCATTAGCTGACGATCTGCATAGACCAGACTCACCTGCACTTCCGGCATTTTGTATTGCGGTAACAGACGAACCAGCGCCCCACTGGCAAAATGCTCGCGGCAGATAAACTCGGGCAGTACCGCGATGCCTAAGCCATCGATACAAGCTTTAAGACAAGCGGTGATGGTGTTAACCCTTAATCGATGCGGTAAATCAATATGGTATGACTCCCCAGTATCGGGCTGGAGATGCCACTTGGGCAGTCGGGCAGCTTTGTTAAACACTTCGACCATATGATGAGGTGAGACCAAGTCCTGATGGCTGGTGATATCACCATATTGAGCAAGATACTTCGGGCTCGCCACTAACGCACGCTTCGAGGAAGTCAGATAACGAGAAACCAGATTCGAGTCTTCGAGATCGCCAATTTGCGCGTAGAGATCAATACCTTCACCAATGATATCCACTTCACGGTTGCTCAGTTCCAGATTCATAGTGACATGCGGGTAATCAAGTAAAAACTGATGTATATAGCTACCCAACACCTGATGGCCTAGCTCTACAGGCAAGACAACATTAAGAGGACCGCGTACCAAATCTTGGTTAGCTGACACCTCGAGTTCCGCCTGATTAATGATCTCTAACATTTGTAAGCTGGATTGGTAGAACTTCTCTCCTTCAGGAGTGAGGACTAAACTGCGCGTTGAACGCGTGATCAACCTCACACCTAAGTGCTGTTCTAATTCCACCAGCTTTCTGCTCACTGTTGATTTTGTCATGTTAAGAGTTTCAGCTGCATGAGTAAAACTCCCACAATCAACAACTTGGGCAAATACCGTGACTGCATTTAAATCCATCAATCCTCCCAAACACGCTTATTAGAACAATTTCTGCAACAGTGTTTCCCTTTTTTCCTATCTTATCAACCAATGATATTCATTTACAATTCGTTACATCCACATTTCAAACGATAAAAGAGAACACCATGACAGAGACTCATTCAACCAAGAGTGCAGCGAAATCCAAACGTAACAAAGCGCCTTTGATCGCTACTGCAGTGATGCTGTCACTTGGTCTGTTAGGTGGTGGATACTGGTTTAGCTACGGACAATATTTCGAGTCAACCGACAACGCTTATCTACAGGGTGACATAACGACTATCAGCCCAAAAGTATCTGGCTACATCGTCAAGTCTTATGTCTCCGACAACCAACAGGTGAAGCAAGGACAACTTCTGGTCCAGATTGATGATCGCGACTATCAGGCAGCCCTATCTCAATCAGAGGCTCACCTTGTTGTGGCCAAATCGAGTGTCAAAAATCTCATCGCTCAGCAGACCTTGCAGCGCAGCCAGATTAATCAGGCAGAGAGTCGAGTTGATTCTGCTCAAGCCGAATACGATCGCGCCGTTCAGCAGGTCTCTCGATCTCGTAGTCTGTTAAAACGCAATTACGCCTCACAGGACGAATTAGACAGCATGCTTGCTCAACAAAAAGTCACTCTCGCTGAACTTGAAGAAGCGAAAGCTAATCTTGCTGCCAGCAACGATCAGCTCATTGTTATTGCGAGTGAAATTGAGCAGGCTCAAGCATCAGTAACCGAAGCACAAGCTCAGTTACAACAAGCTCAACTTAACCTCGACTACACCAAGGTTTACGCCCCTACCGATGGCATCATTGGTAAACGTAGCGTGCGCGAAGGGTTGCTGGTTCAGGCAGGCGCTCCACTGATGAGCTTAGTGCCAGAAAACGGCGTGTGGATTGAAGCCAACTTCAAAGAGACCCAGCTTAGCGGCATTCATAAAGGTCAAAAAGTCGAAGTCGAACTGGATGCCTTTCCCGGAAAAACTCTGGAAGGTGTGGTCGATAGTTTCTCTCCAGCAACAGGCGCTAAGTTCGCACTTCTGCCACCCGAGAATGCGACGGGTAACTTCACCAAAATCGTTCAACGCGTACCAGTAAAAATTACCTTACCTGAACAAAATGCCCTTGAGGGACGCTTACTACCAGGTCTTTCAGTTGTTGCGACCATAGATACACGAGGTTAAGCAATGAGCCAAGTTAGTGTGGTCGCTCAAGCAGAAAGCGATCAAGTGCCCACTCGTCACTGGATCGCGTTATTTGGTGGCTTGATTGGTGCTTTTATGGCGATCTTAGATATTCAGATCACCAACTCATCGCTGAAAGATATTCAAGGAGCCCTGTCAGCTACCTTAGATGAAAGCTCCTGGATATCAACCTCATATCTGGTTGCGGAGATGATTGCCATTCCTCTGAGTGGCTGGCTATCTAAGGCATTGGGTAAACGTCGTTACCTGACCTGGACCACTGCGATCTTTACCCTGTCATCACTGTTATGTTCATTTTCGTGGAACATGACCTCGATGATCGTGTTTCGTGCAATGCAGGGTTTTAGCGGCGGTGCCTTGATTCCCCTCGCCTTCTCATTAGTTGTTCAGTTGCTGCCGCTGAATAAGCGTGCGGTCGGTATGGCGCTGTTTGGGGTGACCGCCACCTTTGCGCCCTCTATTGGCCCTACCTTCGGCGGTTGGCTGACAGAAAATCTCTCTTGGCACTACATCTTTTACATCAATATTCCACCAGCAATACTGGTGATTTCCATGATTCGTTATGGTCTGGATGATGAGAAGCTCGAACTTGGACTGCTCAAAAAAGCCGACTGGTTTGGTATCGCGACCATGGCTCTCGGCCTCGGTTGTCTTGAGGTTGTTCTTGAAGAAGGTAACCGTGAAGAGTGGTTTAGCTCTAGCTTTATCATTACGCTCAGCATTATTTCTGCAGTGAGCTTGGTCTACTTCATCATTAATGAATTACAGCATAAGAAGCCGCTGGTGAATTTGCGGTTGCTGCGTGACGGTCAGTTTGCGATGTCTTGTATTGCCTATCTGATTTTGGGTATGGCGCTACTCGGTTCCATTTATGTACTGCCGATGTATCTGACACAAATTCAGCAATACAACGCGATGGAAATTGGTGAAGTACTGATGTGGATGGGTTTCCCGCAACTGCTGATTTTCCCGTTGGTGCCTAAGCTTACTCAGATTATTAAGCCCAAGTATCTGGTTACCTTTGGTTTCGCGATGTTTGGTTTAAGCTGCTACGTCAACACACATATGACCGTTGACTTCGGTGGACAGCAACTGATTCTTTCGATGGTACTGCGAGCTATTGGTAGTCCGTTTATCATGGTGCCGCTGTCACTGGTAGCGATGAAAAACATCAGCAAGCCAGATACCCCTGACGCTTCGACGCTGACTAACGTAATGCGTAACCTTGGCGGTGCCTTTAGTATTGCTATCATCGCTACTTTGCTGGATAACAAAACCCGCGAGCATCTTGGTCATATTAAAGAGTCGCTACCAACAGTGAGCCAGTTAGGTTGGCAGACACTTCAGCAGCAACAGGCCTTCTTTGTTCAGTCTGGAAGTGACGCAGCAACGGCAATGCAACAGGCTCAGGCAACTCTGGTCGCAACCATGCAGCGTGACGCAGCCATCATGGCTTACAACGACGTCTTCCTGATGATGGCAGGATTCCTCGCTGTCGCTGCCGTTCTGATTATGAGTATGAAAGATTAATTCTAAGGCAAGTAGCAGAAACTCCATACTTTTCTGCTACTTGATGTCCTCTCTGCATAAGTGTACGGTAAGATAAAACAGAGGGGATTGCCTATGACGTTTCAAATTAGCGATTTATGGCATCAGCGTCATGATGACGAACATAAGATTCGTCGTGATGACCACCGAAGCCCATACCAACGTGACCGTGCGCGTATTCTTCATTCCGCCGCTTTTCGTCGCCTGCAAGCTAAAACTCAGGTGCACGGCAATAGCTTCGATGACTTCCATCGTACGCGCCTGACTCACTCTCTCGAAGCCGCCCAGTTAGGGACAGGCATTGTTGCCCAACTAAAAAAGAAACAACCAGAATTCCGCGATCTGCTTCCAAGCGATAGCTTAATTGATTCACTCTGTCTCGCCCACGACATTGGTCATCCTCCATATGGTCATGGTGGAGAGGTTGCGCTCAACTATATGATGCGTGACCACGGTGGGTTTGAAGGTAATGCCCAGACATTTCGGATTGTGACTAAACTTGAGCCTTATACTGAACATTTTGGTATGAATCTGGCGCGCCGCACCCTGCTTGGTTTAGTCAAGTACCCAGCAATGATTAGCGAAACCCGCGCCAAAACCATTCCTGACAGTGTGTCTCATCAACGTAAACTTCGTGCCCGCGACTGGATGCCAGCCAAGGGACTGTATGACTGTGACCAAACTTTGTTTGACTGGCTTCTCGAGCCGCTTAGCGAAAATGACAAACAACTATTCAGCACCATGCGTGATGAGAAGGTGACGGATACTCAGCACAAGAAGACCCGTTATAAGTCAATTGATTGCTCAATTATGGAACTGGCAGATGATATCGCCTATGGTGTCCACGATTTAGAAGATGCATTAGTGCTTGGAATGGTTAATCGCCATCAGTGGATTGAAGGGGCGGCGAGTCAGTTATCAGAGTGTGGTGACCCTTGGTTTGAACAGCACATCGATTCGATCACCGAAATGCTGTTTGCAGGCACCCACTATCAACGCAAAGATGCCATTGGCGGTATGGTCAATGCCCTGCTTACCAGTATTTCCATCAAACCCGTTGATGCGCCTTTCGAGTGTGAACTGCTCTCTTTTAATGCTTACCTTGAACCTAAAATGGCCGTCGCACTCGATATTCTTAAACACTTCGTCAGCGACTACGTTATTCAGGTACCGCATGTACAGGTGGTGGAGTATAAAGGTCAGCAGATCATTATGGATATTTTTGAAGCACTTAGCGCCGATCCAGAAAGACTGTTACCCACTCAGGTACGCCAACATTGGGCAGCTCAACAAAATCAAAGTGCAGGTTATCGTGTTATCGCCGACTATATCTCATCAATGACTGATGGGCATGCTCAACGCCTGCATCAACAGCTATTTTCTTCCCATTGAGATTGAGTCAGATAAAAAAAATCAGGAGCCAGCTGGCTCCTGATTCTGTTTAGTCGGCCATAAAGGCATCTAACTTAGCGGTGAGTTCCAGCTTCTCTTCTCGGCTAACGAAACTGGCTTCAATGGCATTTAAGGTAAATTGCGCCAGCTCTTCCCAAGTTAAACCATGACTCTTATCGACAGCGAGGAAGTTATCCGTCATATAGCCACCGAAATAGGCCGGATCGTCTGAGTTAATGGTGACACACAAACCTTTTCTCAATAACTCAACAATGTTGTGGTCCTGCATCTGATCAAACACTTTTAACTTCGTATTCGATAAAGGACAGACAGTTAATGGCATACGGGTTTTGGCGAGATAATCAACCAAGTCGGCGTCGTCAACACAACGCACACCGTGATCAATACGGCTCACTTTCAACAGTTCTAAACTGTCATGGATATTCGTTACCGGTCCTTCCTCACCGGCATGAGCAACGGTTAAGAAGCCCTCTTCTCGCGCTTTAGCAAACACACGAGTAAATTTCTCCGGTGGATGACCAAGCTCTGAAGAATCGAGGCCAACGCCAATAATTTTGTCTTTATGCTCAAGTGCCTGTCCTAAAGAGGTAAAAGCACTCTCTTCATCCAAATGGCGCAAGAAACACATGATGATGCGACTGGTTATGCCAAACTCTTCGCACCCATCCTGCAAAGCTCGATGGATACCGTTAATCACGGTATCAAATGGGATACCACGCTCAGTATGAGTCTGGGGATCGAAAAATATCTCACTATGAATCACGTTATCTTTATGACAACGGGTCAGGTACGCATAGGTCAGATCGTAAAAATCCTGCTCGTTAATCAGTACATTAGCGCCCTGATAATAAATATCGAGAAATGACTGTAGATTGGTAAATTCATACGCTGCCTGAACCTCTTCAGGGCTCGTGAACGGTAACGTGATCTGATTACGCTGCGCCAGTTCAAACATCATCTCCGGCTCTAAGGTACCTTCGATATGCAGATGCAGCTCAACTTTTGGTAGTTGTTGGATAAAATTGGATTGATGCACGCTTGTCTCCTCACTCAATTTGATTGATATAACAAGCGCCTTTCTCTAGCAAAGTGTCAGACATACAAAGAGAAAAGCGCTAAGCACTTAACTCTTCGTAATCTGGAATTTACGGCTCCAGGTAGAGACTCCCACACCATATCAGTGGGATTATACGAAGCACCGTGTGTGTCACGGTACGACTTATCAATCTGGTATCCGATATGCTAAGCCGCTTAGGGATCTAGTTTAGCCGCTTCTGTCTGATTTTCTAGGTGTTTTCTATTCGCTGAGATAATTTTTCTCAAACACACCCGGTGGCATCTGCTGGATCTGAAACTCAATCATCTGATTAAAGGCATCGATCATAGGCAGAAAATCATTGTGCGGTTCGAGTAAAGAGAGGATGTGATAACCCGCCTCAACGGTAGAAAGGCTATTGTCAGTTGGCGCTTTGCGAATACGGTAGTTACCTTGTAGATCATCAGGTAAACGTATCAATGGCAATGAATGCAGGTTAGTCGACAGTTGCCACATCTTGTAGGCTTTTTTCCACGTGCCGTCGAGCAAAATCACCCGTATCTTACGACCTTCTGCTAATTTACTAGCAACTTGAGTGTGAGCCAGCGCCCCCTCGCCCGGGTAGAGGACAAAGTGGTGAAACTGTTTATCACTAAGTAGCTCGTTCAATTGCTGATGCTGTGAAAAATCTTCCCCTTCGAAGCAATGGCTATTCGCCAAAGACAGTTTTAGTATGCGCGCAGTGCCCATAGGTCTGTTCGTCTCGCTGTGATGCTGTAGAATGACCAACTCAACATTCGATGTTAGGCTTTGTATCCACTTACATATGCAAGCTTTGAGTGACTTTCCACATTGAGAACAATATCGGGACATAGTGTGCGCTTATTTCTTCTGTTAATCGCTATCAGTTTAGTGTGCCTAGGGCTTCAATTCGAACCCTTGGCTTCGCAAGTGAACTGGCATCGCTATTTGATTAATCACGGCCAGTGGTGGCGAATCCTAACAGGAAATTTCACCCATACCAACTTTGCCCATCTGGGGATGAACCTGGCTGGCTTATGGGTGATTTGCTTCGTCTTTAAACCTAGCGCAAAAAGCTTGCTACTCTGTTTGCTGGCGGTCAGTGTCTCGATCGGGGTATTCAACTTCTTTACCTCTATGAATGGGTATGTGGGTCTCTCCGGAGCACTGCATGGCATATTCGCTTACTTTGCGACACTGGAAGCTCTACAAGAGCGAAAAAGCAGCTGGTTACTAGTCGCAGGTGTGATGCTGAAGGTGACTTGGGAAATGACAATGGGGGCTGCTCAGTCGACCAGTGACATGATCAATGCTCCTGTTGCTGTCGAATCCCATCTAATTGGTGCTTTGTCTGGCTTAGTGTTCGCGCTGATGCTCTATTTGATCAAGAAAAAGTCTCAACCACTTCCCCATGAGCAATAATTTGGTTGATGTTCCTCGTTAAAGGGCTCAGAATGGCGCCCTTTTTCACGCATAACTGTTATGTGTGAATATTCCGCATTCATATACAGAGAACACACTATGGGTTTTACCTCCTTAGGCCTTTCTGCTCCGATCCTCAAAGCGATTCAAGATCAGGGTTACGACAAACCATCTCCAATTCAGGAGCAAGCTATTCCTGCTGTCCTTAACGGTCAGGACGTAATGGCAGCTGCGCAGACAGGCACAGGTAAAACTGCAGGTTTCACTCTTCCTATTCTTGAGCGACTAGACAACGGTACACGCGTAAAAGGTAATCACGTTCGCGCGCTGATCTTAACTCCGACGCGTGAACTGGCTGCTCAGGTTCAGGAAAACGTATTTAAGTACAGCCGTTACCAGCGTCTGACTTCTACCGTTGTATTCGGTGGCGTGAAGATCAACCCGCAGATGCTCAAGCTGCGTAAAGGCAGTGACATTGTTGTTGCAACACCGGGGCGTCTACTCGACCTTTATCAGCAAAATGCGATTAAGTTCGACCAGCTTGAAGTACTGGTACTGGATGAAGCTGACCGTATGCTCGATATGGGCTTTATCCGCGACATTCGCAAAATCCTAGCTTTACTGCCTGCTAAGCGTCAAAACCTGCTATTTTCTGCGACCTTCTCACAAGAAATTCGCGAATTAGCAAAAGGGCTGGTTAACAATCCGGTAGAGATTTCAGTTAGCCCTGAAAACTCTACAGCAGTAACCATTGAGCAGAGCATCTACCCTGCAGACAAACGTAAAAAAGCACCTATGCTGGTCAAGCTGATTAAAGACGGTGACTGGAAACAGGTGCTGGTGTTCTGTCGTACCAAGCATGGTGCTAACCGCTTAGCGCACTTCCTTAACAAAGAAGAGATTACTGCTGCACCGATTCACGGTAATAAGAGTCAGGGGGCTCGTACCCGTGCACTGGCTGACTTTAAATCTGGCGATGTACGAGTTTTGGTTGCGACTGATATTGCTGCTCGTGGTATTGATATTCCTCAGCTACCACAAGTGGTTAACTTCGAGCTGCCAAATGTCTCTGAAGACTATGTTCACCGTATTGGACGTACTGGTCGTGCAGGTGAAGTGGGTAAAGCGATCTCTTTGGTAGAAGCCGATGAAGCAAGTGATCTGTTTGGTATCGAACGCCTTATCCAGCAAGTACTACCGCGCTTCGAACTAGAAGGCTTTAAACCAGTAAACGAACTACCTGAGTCTAAACTGGACACACGCCCTATCAAACCGAAAAAACCTAAGAAGCCGAAGAAACCAAAGACAGGTCACCAAGACGGTCAACGCTCTGGCGACAACGCACGTGGCAATAAACCAGCAGGTAAAAACAAACGTCACTTTGGCCACAACAAACTAAACGGTGAAAATAACGGTAGCAACGCTAAACGCGGTGAAGGCAAAGCGAAAAACCGCTCTACCAGTAACAAATCATCAAACGGTAAGCCGTCTAACCGACGCCCTAACAAGCCTAAAGCGCCTCGTACTGGTTCAGCGAAAAGCCAGTAGTCACGCTCACTACGCAGCGACTAAAGGTTGAAGTATTTAAATCCCCATCAACTCTGTTGATGGGGATTTTTCATGTGGGGACAGGCACCATTGCAACAACAGTAAAAGGGCAGACACCTTATGCGATTACAATATAAGAATATAAGGACATACACTTTAGTAGCTATGTTTAGGACAAATCAATGCACAACGACCCTCTATTTGTCTAAATAGCTGAGTAATCGAGATGCTACTAACGATTATCGGTAAGAATTGGGACTCTGAGTCAAATTTAAGAAACCGAGAGATGCCAAGCTTGGTATTGGCTAGGGAAAGTTCAAGCGGTGTATGTCAATTTCGGTTTGTAAACTAGCTGTCCAATCGAAATAAATTAATTCGTTTTCGATTGAATACACGTTTGGCGATCATTGCGCTCTTTATACAGCCTACGCTGGTAGTGCGGGGACGTTCTAATTCTGTACAAGCTTTAAGCCAGTTTAGCTGGTTGATGTTAAGGCGTTCTAGTATTGGTGGTGTATTTTCGCTTAACTGAGCTTTGTCTTCTCGACACTGACGTGCGCTCCAATCAACTAACTCAATATAGTCCATAAGCCGGAAAGGAATGCCATCGAGTTGAGAATGGGCTGAATTGCCTATAAATGGATGAAGGCAAGGAGCAGTTTCTTGTTGATTGCTCAATGCCTCTATTCTTGCCTGAATCGATGTATAGTCTGAGGCCTCTGGCGTCTTCGCTATCCCTGCTCTCAATGGATTTAGGTCGACATACGCCATGGCAGCTGCAAGTGCTTTCTCATCAAGCAGGGCCTGACTTTTAAAACGACTTTCCCAAAAATGACCTTTGCACTCATCTTCTCGGTTGGCTTGGCAGGCAATGTCAAAGTTGAGCTCTTTCATAAACCAACTTAGGCTCCATAATCGTTCTCGCCACGATTCAATAATGGTCATGCAGGCTTCAATTTCAGTATTGCTGGTGAGTTGCCCTTCTATCCATCTCGCCACTAAACTTGGTAGTTTGTGGTCTTGCTGCCAACGTTCAACTACCTCTCGACTTGATAAGTTCAGAGCCTTTGAGCGATTGATATGAACAACCAAATGGTAGTGGTTAGTCATGATGGCGTAGGCGCAGATATCAATGCAATAGACTTGCGTAAGTGCCAGCATCTTTCGTTTAATCCAGTCTCGTCGATGCTGATAACTTTGCTGAGTAACGGGGTCTTTCCCACAGAGAAAACTTCGTCGGACACAGCGAGAGACGCAATGATAATAAGGTGTAGCATCGACACACAGTTGGTGTTTTCTAGCGGTTGTCATCTTTTCGTCCAAGCGGTGAGTTATCCACTTAGGTTAAGAAAGACATTAATACACAGCAATCTGGAATGATTCAACCTTCCACCTAGGTATCAAGAATTCATACCATTTTCATCCTTTATGGTGTGTGTCCTTCTAAGAAATCGGGGGTTTAAAGTGCCTGTCCTCATAAAAAGAATAGTTTGAAGAAAAAAGCCCTCGTGACTAGCGAGGGCTTAAACTTTCAGGAAGGGGGATTATCAAATCAGTACTTACTAAGAATCTCAGCGATAGCAGATTCATCTTTAGCAGCAATGATGGCGTCGATATCTTCGTCATTCTGGAACAGTTCAGACAGAGCGACAATCGTTTGAATATGGCTATCTGAATCTAACGCTGCCAGAGTTACAGAGAAGTACACATCGCCATTATCCTCTGACTCTAAATCAACACCCTTTTTAAACACTGTGATTTGCAGAGCCGCTTGATTCACTCCATCTTCTGGTCGAGCATGAGGCATTGCAATTTTAGGCGCCAGTACATAGTAAGCACCAATCTCTTTGTGCTTAGCTTTAATCGCCTCTAAGTAACTCGCCTCTACCTTGCCCTGCTCGATAAGCTTTGAGCAAGTTAGGCTCAACGCAGCATCCACAGTTAGGTTTTTTTCGTGTGAGATAACAATGTTATCGCCAATCAGATTCAATATACTCATGATACTAACCATCCCAAAATCAGACCAACAACACCGAAGTCAAAGTCAGCAAATGTCGTTGCTTCAAGACCCAGGCCACCAAGAACCGGAAGTAACAACATAGGTAAGAATGAGATACACAGACCTTGTGTAAATGAACCTAGTACTGCACCACGCAGACCACCTGTTGCGTTACCATATACACCCGCAGCGCCACCGACGAAGAAGTGAGGTACAACACCCGCCACGATAATGGTCCAGTCGAACATCCCCTGAATACCCATCGCCACAAGACCTGCTGCAAACGATGATAGGAAGCCAATAAGAACTGCGTTAGGTGCCACAGGGAATACCATTGGACAATCTAGAGCCGGTTTCGCACCTGGTACCAATTTATCTGAGATACCTTTAAATGCGGGAACAATTTCTGCAATCAACATCTTCACACCCTGCAGTACAATGTACACACCACCTGCAAAAGTGAGTGATTGCATAAAGGTAAACACTACCCAGTTTTGACCACCTGAAACCGTTTCGACAAAATCACCACCGGCAATGATCGACGCAAACATAAAGAAGATTGCCATAGTCGTAGCCACTGCGACTGGAGTATCACGTAAGAACATCAGGCTCTTAGGTACATTGATATCTTCAGTAGTTTTTGACGTATCACCAAACTTGCTACCAATATAACCAGACACTAGGTAAGAGAAGGTAGAAAAGTGACCCATTGCCAGTTGATCGGTACCCATTACTTTCTCAGTATATTTCTGAGCAAGCGCTGGCATGATGACCATCAATGAACCAACAATGACTGAACCCATTGCCACTAGCATTGTGCCTTTGATGCCTGCTGTAGACAGAATCACTGCAACGAGCATCGACATAAACATAGTGTGGTGACCTGTTAGGAATATATATTTTAACGGGGTAAAACGCGCTAATAGAATATTCACTACAAAAGCAAAGAACATAATTAGAGCCATTTCGTAACCAAATGCTTCTTGTGCTAGTGCTACGATTGCTTCGTTATTTGGAATAACACCACTTACCCCAAATGCTTCTGTAAATACTGTTGAAAAGTGATTTAGTGCACCAACAAGAGCACCCGCACCAAAACCTAAAATTAGGAAACCCATTACGGTTTTAATAGTGCCTTTTAAAATTGTAGAAACATCAGACTTTTGTGCTATAAGGCCGACAAATGCTATTAGCCCGACCATGATTGCTGGCTCTTTTAATAAGCCAAGCATGAACTCAAAGAAGTTTGCCATAATTTAAACACCTTACATGAAGTTTTTTAACTGCTCTTCAATTGAGCCTTTATCAAAGATATTAGCTAGACTAACAATATTTGTTTTACCTGCATCCGCTAATTGATTTGCTACGTCTGTTGCGGCTACCCAGATATCTGCGCTGCTAGATGCTGCCGATGATAAATCTTCGTGATCGACTTCTGCTACAAGGCCAATTTTGTTTGCCACTTCTTTAACTGCCATCTCCATCATTAGTGATGTACCAAGGCCATTTCCACATACAACCATAATCTTTTTCATAATATTCATCTCGTAGGGTTTTAGTCGAAAGACTATTTCTCTTTCGTTTTATTTGTTGAGATGAATCATATCCAAACGAACCAAAAACAGAATAGATCACCATCACAAAACCAAAATGACCTTGTGACGCAGATCTCGTTAAATGAAGTTTAAAACTAATACCTAGTCACTAACAGCCCAAAGGAGTAGCAATAAAAAGTATATTCTAAACAGGATATTTATTAGTTATAGATGAAGTGAGACTTGGCAATATGAACGCTGTTAAATAATAACTGTGACTATTTTCCGTAGTCGGTAAGCATTTTCTTTAGCAGACTATTAACGTCTTTGGTCTTTTTATTTCTCTTAGTCAGAGCACTTAAAGAGGTGGGCATTTCTGGTTTAGATATTTCAGCTTCTTCCTCTACTCGATCACGTAATTTCTGAACGGCAGGAAGCAGCATACGAATTTCCTCACCAAGTTCATTTTCAAGAACAACAATGTTTTCAGATTCAACTTGTATGATAGTTAAAATGCCATGCTTAACTGACTCTACTTTTTCACCAACCATAGAAGATTGTGGCGGAACAGAACGATCAGAAACTTGACCGCTACGAAGTTTAGCTGCAGTAATTGAACGAATATTTCCGGTATTTTCAAACGCAACAATAACGGTGTGTGTATTGTAGTATTCAATAACCGTAACATAGCCATGTTTTTTTGTTTCAAATCGAGCGCCTATTTGCATATCGTATGGCGCTTCTTGTTTTTTAATTAACATCCAGTGTACCTAGGACTTCTTGTAAAATCCGACATAGGCTAAGTATATACCCTATAAGCAACATTATAAATGGTTACCCTTCTGCGTAGGGTATTTACGCTTAACCCCTATTTCACCCTTTAGGGTGTCTGTCCCGATAAGAAAAACAGAGTAGATGATAAACTTATGCTGCCTGTCCTTTTAGAATGCCGTTTTAGAATGCCTGTCCCTCTAACAGAACACTTGTGGTGTGTGTCCCGCTAAGGAGTAAGGCAAGAGGTACAAAAAAGCGCCATCTTGCGATAGGCGCTTTAATTCTATCTGTGATAAACAACCTAGACGATTGGGCGCTGGCCGCGATCGATCAATTTCATCAGAACATTATCAGCCGCTTCTCCTGCGAGGCCAGCAAGCTTAGAGGTTAGCTTCTTCTTCTCAACGTAGTGAATCGCCAGCACTGTTTTGTCCTTGCACGCTTCAACCACGATGTCGTCTGACGTTTTGATCTCATCAACCAAACCAAGTTTATGAGCTTGTGTACCGAACCAGTGCTCACCAGTAGCCACTTTATCCAGTTCTAGCTCAGGACGACGCTCACGAATAAAGTCTTTAAACAGACCGTGTGTCTCTTCTAGCTCTTGCTTGAACTTATCGCGTGCTTTGTCTGTGTTTTCACCGAACATCGTTAAGGTACGTTTGTATTCACCAGCAGTCAGTTGTTCATACTCAATATCGTACTTCTTCAGTACTTTATTGAAGTTCGGTAACTGGGCGATAACACCAATTGAACCGACGATAGCGAAAGGTGCAGATACAATCTTATCGGCAATACATGCCATCATGTAACCACCACTTGCTGCCACTTTATCAACAGCGATAGTCAAAGGTAAGTTGGCTGCCTTAATACGATCCAGTTGAGATGAAGCCAGGCCGTATCCATGTACCATGCCACCACCTGACTCTAGTCGAAGTAATACTTCATCGCCTTCACGGGCAACCGCCAGAATCGCTGTGACTTCCTCACGAAGTGAAGCCACCTCTTTAGCATCAATACTGCCTTTAAAGTCCAGAACGAACAGATGAGGTTCACGTTTGCTATCTAGCTCGCCCTCTTTTGACGCTTTCTTAATCTCTTTTTCGCGTGCTTTATTCTGCTCTTTTTCTTGCTTCTTCTCAGCTTTATCACGTGCCTTGATAAATGCGTCATCATGGAGGTGATGTTCTAGCTGTTCAACGGTATTTTTATGCTGTTCAGTTAGGTTAGTAATTTCAAGTTCGCCCTTAGCAGCACCGCTTTTTCCGCCCACTGCTTTAGCAATAACCAATATCGCAATCACTGCGACTACAACAGTCACAATCTTGGCCAAAAACAGGCCGTAGTCCAACAAAAATTCCAATGTGATATCCCCTAATGTGCGAATTAGTGTATTGTAACCACCAAGTTATGGATTCATAAAGCAGAACATTACAAAAGGATACACATCGTGGAATATGCTGTTTCTTCAGATGCCCTGAAAGGTAAAGTCATTCTGGTGACTGGCGCTGGTGCTGGCATCGGTAAGCAAGCCGCCCTCTCTTATGCAGAGCACGGCGCTACTGTGATTTTACTTGGTCGTACAGTGAAAAAACTGGAGCAGACTTACGACGAAATCGAAGCGGCTGGTTACCCTCAACCAGCGATTATCCCGCTAGATATGAAAGGTGCGACTAAACAAAATTACCTCGATATGGTTGATACCATTGAAGGTCAGTTTGGACGCTTAGATGGTGTTTTGCATAATGCTAGCTTACTGGGTGTCATTAGCCCATTTGATCAAATTGGTGAAGACACTTACGACGACATCATGCAGGTCAATGTTAAAGCTCAGTTCCTGATGACTCAGGCTGTACTGCCATTACTGCACAAATCAGAAGACGCGCGCATTATTTTCACCTCTTCAACGGTAGGCCACAGTGGTCGTGCATTCTGGGGCACTTACGCAATGTCGAAGTTTGCCACTGAAGGTATGATGCAGATCCTTGCTGATGAGCTAAGTGATACCAACATTCGCGTCAATGCGATCAATCCAGGTGGCACTCGCACAGCAATGCGTGCTAAAGCTTACCCTGCAGAAGATGCAGAACTACTTAAAACACCACTGGATATTATGCCGCTCTACCTCTATCTGATGTCACCTGAAAGTAAATCAGTCAACGGCGAATGTATCGACGCCCAGCCAAAGTAGTCATCATAAATTAGATTATTTTTGAAATAGAAATCAACGCCTTGTGTTATCACTTACAAAACACAAGGCGTTTTTTTATCCATTTGAACCACCACCCTCTTGCCGTTCATAGACAATAAATTATACTGTATATATATACAGGTAAATTATTATGTATGAATTAATCGAGCATCTTAAGCAAAAACAGTGGCTTTGGTCAGGAGCCCAGACATCTGAGAATCAGGACTACTACTCAACCGGCTATGATCTTTTGGATCAAAAGCTCGAAGGGGGCTTTCCAAAACACGGTGTCGTTGAATTACAAGGCGAGACCAGCATTGGTGAACTACGCCTGTTATTGCCGCACCTGAAAAACACCAGCCAACAACGCTTATCGGTATTTATTCATCCCCCCGGTTACCTATGTGCTGAACAGCTCCATCATTTTGGTTTAGATACCAACAAAGTTCTGATGATTTCACCGAACAATGAACATCAGGCCTTGTGGGCTGCTGAGCAGTGTTTACGTAGCGGTGCATGCAGTAACGTTCTGCTCTGGCACCCTGAACTGGAAGTTCATCAGGCCAGACGATTACAAGTCGCGAGTGAACGGGGCAACTGCCTGCACTTTCTGTTCAAAACAGCCCCCAAAAGCCTGTTTTCTCTGCCTGTCAGCTTAAGTATGACCCTGCTTCCCCACCCTATGGGGATCGAAGTGACGATTACCAAACGCAAAGGAGGCTGGCCTCAGGGCAGTTTTGTCATCGATATGAGCGCCAACTGGCCAAGTTTAACTCTACAGCCCAAGGCACCTGTGGTTATCCCATTCCCAATTCGTCAGCAAGGTTAACTATGCAGAGCTGGATCTACCTTCACTTTCCTACCTTACAGCTTGACGCCCTGTTCGCCGAGCAAACTTCTTTGCCACTGGCCATTGTCGAGTCGGGCCACTTTAAAGTGATTCAGTGTAATTTAGCAGCGCGTGAAGAAGGGATTGAAACAGGCATGGGACTAGGTAGCGCGAGTGCTTTATGTCACCAGCTACAAGTCCACCCTTACGACCCTGAGATAGAACAGCAGACTCTGCTCAATATTGCTCAGTGGCTTTATATGGTCACTTCTGATATCTGCTTATTTCCACCGCAAGGTGTTCTGCTGAAAGTCACCGATATGCTGTCACTTTACGGCGGACTTAGCACCTATTGGCAGCGAGTTTCTCACCATCTCGATAAGTTACAACTGAACTACCTCTATTCCGTCGGCTTCTCACCATTTTCAGCAATGCTGCTGGCTAAATCCGGTAGTGCGCTGCTTACACTAGATAGAGACCAGCTTCTCAAAGCGATCGCTCCTTTTCCTTTGTTCGCGACTGAGTTAGAGAGCAAGCAAGTTGAAAAACTACAACGAGTTGGCATTACGACTCTTGAACAACTCCTCGCCTTGCCGATGCAAGAAGTGGCGCGCCGTTTTGATATCGATCTGGTCAATTACGTCGGACGCCTCATGGGTCAGTTTAAGCATCCGGTTGAGTTTTATCACCCGCCAGAACAATTCGAGACTTATCAGGAACTGCTGTTTGATATTGAAAATATCCAGTGGCTAGAAAGACCCCTGACGAAACTACTCGATAAGCTTGAGTGCTTCCTTACTCTGCGCAATCAAGTCGGCTATGAGCTGGAATTAGTTTTACATCAGCGAGATAAAGAAGATGGCTCGGTACGCTTTTATTCAGCCGGTGGCGACTACCTGACAACTCGCTGGCTAACTCTGTGTCGCCTGACCATGGAGTCCCTTAAGCTGGACGCTCCGGTGCAGGGGTTAACATTACGCTTGATTCGAGCCGGAGAGCTTGAATCCACCAGCGCTGATCTGTTTAACGGTGTCCAGGGCGAGCAGACTGAACTCGAGTTGATTGGTTTGCTGCAAGCTAAGCTTGGCAATGAACAAGTACGTAAAGTCGCTCACAGTCATGACCCCCGGCCTGAGAAAGCGACTCTCCTTTGCGACCCGACTCTGCCGATCCCTAACCGCCCAATTAGCCATCGGTTACGCCCGAGCTTGCTGCTGCCAGCCCCTCAGCCCTTAACGGATAATGTCTCCATTATTCAAGGCCCGGAACGTCTGGTCACTGGTTGGTGGGATGGTGATGATATGACTCGTGACTATTTCGTTGCCCGTAGTGCTACGGGGCGCTGGCTATGGGTATTTCGCAACCAAGATCTCCAGTGGTTCGTCCACGGTATGTTTAGTTAACGGGGAATTGTATGGCTTACGCAGAACTGTTCTGTCAGAGTAATTTCTCTTTTCTCAGTGGCGCTTCCCATGCCGAAGAGCTGATCTTACAGGCCGATTTTCTTCGCTACCATTCGCTGGCGATTACCGATGAATGTTCAGTCGCCGGAGTCGTCCGGGCCTATAGCGCCAGTCAGCAACATGACCTCAACATCGAACTGATCATCGGCAGTATGTTCTGGCTCAATGATGAATGTCAGGTTGTACTTTTGTGTCCGGACAGAGAAGCCTATGCCGAGTTGTGCCGGATCATCACTAATTCCAGAAGACGTTCAGAAAAAGGCAGTTATCAGTTATCCGAGTGGGATCTGATGTCAGCTAAACGTTGCTTGATCCTGTGGCTACCCTGCAATAAGCCCAGCGATAGTAAATGGGGACACTGGTTGACTCAGCACCATCGTCACCGCCTTTGGATCGCTGTTCAGCGTCACCTAAGCTCGGACGATAAACAGTACCTTGAGCATTGCCAGCAGCTTGCGACCAACAACCAGTTACCCATTACAGCCTGTGGTGGCGTGTTAATGCATACTGCTACTCGTTTACCACTGCAGCATACTCTGACGGCAATAAAGCATGGCTGTAGCGTTAACCAGTTAGGTGAACAGCGACTGACTAATACAGAGCGAACACTGCGCAGTCAGGAGAAGCTGGCTAAATTGTTTAAATCTGAGTGGTTACAGGAGAGTGTCGCAATAGCCAAGCGATGCACCTTCAGCCTGGAAGAGCTGAAATACGAATACCCAAGTGAGTTGGTCCCTGATGGGCATACCCCCATGAGCTACCTGATTGCGTTAGTTGAATATGGCAAAAAACTGCGTTTTCCTGAAGGCGTCCCGAGTGATATCGCAGCCACCATCGACAAAGAACTCGCCTTAATCGACGAGCTCAATTATCCATTCTATTTTTTGACTATTCATGACATCGTCATGTTCGCTAAACGTAACCGTATTCTCTATCAGGGACGCGGCTCGGCAGCCAACTCAGTAGTCTGTTACTGCTTAGAGATTACCTCTGTCGACCCAAGGCAGATCTCTGTGTTGTTCGAGCGTTTTATTAGCCGAGAGCGAGATGAGCCGCCGGATATTGATGTCGATTTTGAGCATGAAAGACGTGAAGAAGTCATTCAGTATATCTATCAAAAGTATGGTCGTGAGCGAGCGGCCTTAGCCGCTACTGTCATCTCCTATCGCTTCAAAAGTGCGGTACGTGATGTTGGCAAGGCTCTGGGCATTGAAGAGAGCCAGCTTGATTACTTCATCAAAAATATCAATCGTCGTGATCGTGCTCAGGGGTGGCAGGCGCAAATTGTCGAGCTCGGATTACAACCAGATTCGTTAAAAGGTGAACAGTTCATCACCTTGGTGAATGACATTCTTGGTTTTCCACGTCACCTCTCACAACATGTGGGCGGTTTTATTATTGCAGCCGGGCCTCTGTACGAATTGGTGCCAGTGGAAAACGCGTCGATGGATGACAGAACCGTTATTCAGTGGGATAAGGACGATTTAGAGTCACTTAAGCTGTTGAAAGTAGACGTATTGGCTCTTGGTATGCTGACAGCAATTCGTAAATGCTTCGACCTGATTGAACGTATCCATCAACGAACACTGTCAATCGCAGAAATTACGCGGCGACAGGACGATAGCAATGTCTACCGTATGATTCAGAAAGCGGATACGGTTGGTGTGTTCCAAATAGAGTCTCGCGCACAGATGAGCATGCTGCCACGTTTAAAACCTGCTTGTTACTATGACTTAGTCATCCAGATTGCGATTGTTCGTCCCGGACCAATTCAGGGGGATATGGTTCATCCCTATCTAAAACGACGCAACGGAGAAGAAACTGTCGAATACCCATCGCAAGAAGTGCGTAGCGTTCTGGAGCGAACCCTAGGCGTACCTATCTTTCAGGAACAAGTCATCAAGATCGCAATGGTTGCGGCAGGTTTCAGCGGCGGTGAGGCAGATAAACTTCGTCGTGCTATGGCAGCCTGGAAAAAGAATGGCGATCTGGTCAAATTCAAAACCAAGCTGATTGAAGGCATGCAGGCCAGAGGCTATCAACTTGAGTTTGCAGAACGGATTTTCGCCCAGATTCTCGGCTTTGGTGAATATGGTTTTCCTGAAAGCCATTCAGCCTCTTTCGCAGTCCTCGCCTACTGCTCCGCATGGCTTAAGCACTATTACCCAGAGGCTTTCTATACCTCCCTGCTCAATAGTTTACCAATGGGCTTCTACAGCGCCTCGCAACTAGTTCAGGATGCTCGTCGCCATGGAGTTGATATTTTGCCAATTTGCGTCAATGCCTCTCTCTACGATCATCAGGTCGTTGTCGACAATGGCAAACTGGCGATCAGGCTCGGACTAAGACAGATAAAAGGCTTCAGTGCTCATAGCGCCCGACAATTGATTCACGCCAGAGCAAAAACTGGCTTTAACCATAGCACCCAGCTTAAACACATAGGTCTCAACCAGCGTGATGTTGAGCTTCTGGCCTCGGCAAATGCAATGCACAGCCTGAGTAATAACCGCTATCAAACTCGCTGGGCAATGATGGACTCGCTATCTGATCTTCCTCTGTTCCAGCAAGCGGAGGAGTCTGACATCCCGGTAGTCGGCACCCCATCAGAGACTCAGACACTTGTCGAAGACTATGCAGCGACAGGGCTCTCACTTGCTAAGCATCCTATTACGTTACTTGACGAAGCTGGAGTGCTCGGCCGTTTTACCCGCATGCGAGATTTGGCGACTAAGCCTCACCAGTCTCTGGTTACAGTAACGGGTGTGGTGACAGGCAAACAATCCCCGGGCACCGCTGCAGGCGTGACCTTTTTCACCCTTGAAGACGACACTGGAAACATCAATGTCGTGGTCTGGAAGGCAACGGCTCGGGCACAGAAAAGCGCCTATCTGACCGCCAAAATTCTGCAGGTAAAAGGGATTTTAGAGAGAGAGGGTGAAGTACACCATGTTATTGCTGGTCGGTTAATTGATATGACCGCTCAGCTAGATGGATTAAACAGTAAATCGAGAGACTTTCATTAACCTTGAGATGGCATGCAAAGAAAAAGGGAGCTAAGCTCCCTCTTTGATATCATTGTGCTGACAAGTGATTACCTGTCCTCAGCTTCCATACTTCTTTTCTTATATTCCCTATATAGCAACATACATAAAGTCATCACAACTTTAGACGTAAACCATATCATGAATAGGAACTACCTTTACCTTCAGTGAAAAGCTGTACTTATAGTGTGGCGCTATTTCGCGTAACAAAATAACCCGATAAGTGTAGCATTTAAGCAACCAATATTCAGCACCGATATGTAACTGTTTATTTATTCAATACGTCTCGCAGACGATCCTGAGCAACTTCCACCAGCAGGTCCGGCTGGAATTTAGAGATGAAACGATCACAACCAACCTTTTTCACCATCGCATCATTAAAGCTGCCACTGAGCGAGGTGTTGAGAGTGACGTATAAGTCTTTCATACGCGGATCGGTGCGCACTTCGTGAGTCAGTTTGTAGCCATCCATCTCTGGCATTTCCGCGTCGGTGATCATCAATAGCAGATCTTCGACCACGTTCTTACCTTCATCACACCAAGATTTAAGTAAGTTCAGCGCTTCGAGGCCATCTCGACACTCGATGATGTTAAGGCCTAGCTGAGACAACGTACCGCGCACCTGAGCGCGTGCAGTAGAAGAGTCATCAACAATCAGAACGTTACGTCCAACCATTTCAGTACTAAGGTCTTGATCAAGAACCCCCTCAGAAATAGAGATATCGTAATCAATAATTTCAGCCAGTACTTTCTCCACATCAATGATTTCGACAATTTCCAGATTGTCGCCATCTTTAACATGAGTAATGGCGGTTAGGTAGTTAGCTCGGCCAGCCGTTTTAGGTGGTGGCTGGATTTCAGTCCATGCAGTGTTAACGATGTTACGTACCTGACCAACCAAGAATCCCTGAATGGTTCGGTTATATTCGGTGATGATGAGGTTTTCTTCTTGGTCTTCGAGACGAGATGGCGGGAATCCAATCGCACCTCGTAAATCAATCACAGGAACAGATGTGCCTCGCAGAGAAGCAACACCAGTAATGTGGTGATGAGAACCTGGCATTTTGGTCAATGGCGGAACCTTAATCACTTCACGTACTTTGAATACGTTAATAGCGAAAACCTGTCTGCTGTTTAAACTAAACAACAGTAATTCCAATCGGTTTTCACCAACTAGGTTAGTTCGCTGATCGACGGTATTTAAAACTCCAGACATACTACTTCTCAACCGATGTATATATAACAAAAGTAGTCTATCGAAAGACCACCATAAAAAATAAACCCATATATCATTCAAGATTATATGGGTTTACTGGAAAGATAAAGGAGCTAAAGCTCAGAAAACGTTATCCCTCTATGACCTTCATCAACAAAAGACCATCATATAAGGCTTGTTTGATTAACGCTGCTCCGGGCATAGTGGCTTGCTTGTAAAAACGTGACTCTACTAATTCAAGATCCTGGTGATAAACCGGCAGGCTTTGTTCTTCAATACAAGTTTGAATCGCAGGGTATAGCACCTCTTTGGCTTGGTTAATGACACCACCAATCAGCACTTTCTCAGGGTTGAACAGGTTAATCACAATAGCAATCGCAGAGCCGAGGTAACGACCAAGCTTTTCAATCACATCAACCGCTAATGGGTCACCATTTTCTGCCGCTTCACAAATGTCTTCAACAGAGATTTCTTCAATTTCAGCCAGTGATGACGCTTCACCCTGAGCGATACGCTCTGTCACTTCGTTTCGAATCGCTTGCGAGCTGGCAACGGTTTCCAGACAACCTCGGTTACCGCAGTGACACTGCTTACCATTAGGGTCAATTTGAATATGGCCTAACTCACCAATATTGCCATGGCGACCTTGCAGAACTCGCCCATCAAGGACAATACCTGCGCCTAAGCCATGGTGAATAGAAATAAGAACCGAGTTTTCGTTCTCTTGCGAGTGACCAAACAGTTTCTCAGCCAACGCCCAAGCTCGGGTATCATTGGCAATGAAAACAGGCAGACCAGTCGCTTTGTAGATCTCTGGACCAAGTGGCAGATTCTCTACATTGTAATGCGGCATCTGCAGCACCACACCCTGCTCCGAATTCACCAGGCCAGGAAGCGTAATCGCGATACTGGTGACACGATCCAACTGCTCTGAATAGGTTTGAAAGAACTCATCAATTTCATGCAGCAGGCGAGCAAGAACATCATCCTGATCGACTTCATGAATATCAATCTTGGTGTCTATGAGAACATCGCCACCCAGTTCATGCAGAGCAATCGTCAGATAACCCCGCCCCAAACGCATAGATAAAAACTGCCAACCTTCATTGTTGACTTGTAAACCAACGGCTGGACGGCCACGACTGGTCGCTTCCTGAACCGTTGTTTCATGAATAAGATGTGCTTCGATGAGCTCTCGAGTAATTTTGGTAATACTTGCCGGTGCAAGTTCACTCTGTTTGGAGAGGTCAATCCGCGAAATAGGACCTTTTTGATCAATGAGTTTATATACACGGCCAGCATTGACCTGCTTGATATGATCAATATGGCCTGGTTGAGCCATGTACATAGAGTGCTCCGAATATCAACAACCTGATAATTTTTTTACTTTGCGAAGTAATTGTGAAGGGCTTTGATAGATTGCCGTGACAAGTGTCACGTATAAACATGATTCTTTGTGTTCCTAATCAAATAGCGAAGGATTTATCACAATTCGATTGCCATTTTTTTGCATTAATAAATATCTCTTTCTTTACCTTTTCACAGACCGACATCTAATTGTAATGTGATTTATCAGCACAGATTCTGCGCAGGTATATACTTATAGCTAACCTGATGTATGTACGAATGGAAACAGAAACATAGGTGCCGCACCTTACCTAACATGCGGCAAGTCAAACCAAGGAGATCCGAATGACTGCAATCCAAAGAAGAACAAAAATTGTCTCTACTCTTGGACCTTCTACCGATAAACCCGGAATGCTTGAAGCAATTCTAGAAGCTGGGGTCAATGTAGTACGAATGAACTTCTCACACGGAACCGCAGATGATCATCGTGAACGTGCAACACGTGTACGCAACATCGCGGCCAAATTGGGCACTCATGTTGCCATTTTGGGCGACCTTCAAGGACCAAAGATTCGCGTATCCACTTTCAAAGAAGGTAAAGTTCAGCTCGCAATTGGTGACGTTTTCACTCTCGACAGCGCGCTTGAACCTGGCGAAGGCAACGAAGATGCGGTGGGCCTCGATTATAAAGAACTCCCGAATGACGTCTCGACTGGTGACATTCTGTTACTTGATGATGGTCGAGTTCAACTTCAGGTCATTGGGGTAAGTGGTACTCAGGTACGTACCAAGGTCACTATTGGTGGAGCTCTGTCTAACAACAAAGGGATCAATAAGAAAGGCGGTGGCCTTTCTGCTGAAGCCTTAACAGAGAAAGATAAAAACGATATCAAACTGGCTGCCGAGATTGATGTCGACTACCTTGCCGTCTCCTTCCCTCGCAACGGTGAGGATATGAAATATGCCCGCAGACTGGCGACAGATGCAGGTCTGCAGACTCGCCTGGTGGCTAAAGTCGAACGTGCCGAAACTGTAGAGAGTGAAGCCAACATTGATGACATTATTCTTGCTTCTGACGCTGTAATGGTCGCCCGTGGTGATCTGGGGGTAGAGATTGGAGACCCGGAACTTATCGGTGTGCAGAAGCAACTGATTCGCCGTGCTCGCGCACTTAACCGTACCGTGATCACTGCAACCCAGATGATGGAATCTATGATGGAAAACCCGATGCCAACTCGTGCAGAGGTAATGGACGTAGCCAACGCGGTACTTGATGGTACTGATGCGGTGATGTTGTCCGGTGAGACCGCAGCGGGTAAATACCCTCTCGAGACAGTTCGTTCTATGGCTGAAGTCTGTCTCGGCGCGGAGAAGATGTCTGCCGTCAACCGCTCTAGTTATCGCATGGAATCCGTGTTTGAGACCGGAGAAGAGACCATTGCGATGTCGACGATGTTCGCCGCTAACCATATGCGCGGCATCAAAGGTATTGTTACCCTGACAGAATCGGGTCGTACAGCGCTTATGATGTCTCGTTTGAGTTCAGGCTTACCCATCTTCGCTCTTTCACGTAACGAGAGCACCCTGAACCTCTCAGCCCTATATCGTGGCGTTTTCCCAGTCTACTTCGATGATAAATCTGACACAGGCTTAGAAACTGCAGAAGCGGCTGTTGCAACTCTGAAACAACGAGGGTTACTCGACGATGGTGATTTAGTCATTATCACTCAGGGTGACGTGATGGATGTGGTGGGCTCAACCAACTGTATGCGAATACTCGCTGCCTGATGCAATAGACTCACGATAACCAATAAGGGAGCCCAAGAGCTCCCTTATTTACATACAAAGGCGACGTTTTTGCTAAATTGCGCGAAGGTATCGACAAAACGGAACCCAGCGTCCAGACCAAGCTGATAATCATGCAGCAAATCCTCGCGCTCACTCATTAACGAGCTCGATTTAAGAGGCTGTTCAGGCCGGATTTGCAGGATAAAACAGTCATCCGGCGGAGAGTGCAAAAAGTCCTGGGTCAAAGAGTAGGTCTGATAGTGAACCATCAACATGTCCGCCAAACCTGAATCAAACTTGTCACCTAACAGATGACTCAAACGATATACATCGTCGGCACCAAACAGCCAACGTCCGCCATTAAGCGATTCCAGATGCTTATGCTCGAGCTTCTCCTTCTTAGCCCGCTCTGCCTGCTCAGCAAAGAATACGTTCCAGTCTTGCTTCCAGCGCCCGAGCTTGGCTTGCAAATGACCTTGAATCAGGTTGAATGAATCACGGAACCATTCATTCTCCAATGCAGGTACTTCCGTGGGAGTGTCACTCGCTAAGTCGTCACCTTCAGTACGAATCACCACGATACAGCGCGCTTCTCTGCGCCACGCCTCCTGAACCGGTATAGACGCAGAAACGCCACCATCAACATACTCTGCTTGGGGAAACTGCACTGGTTGATGATAAAGACGAGGAATGGCGCATGTCGCAATCAACACCTTTTTCCAGTCATCCTGTAACATTGGCAGATAGTGATCAAACAAGCGCTCAGTGTCCGTGACCGCCGCATAGGCGTGTCGCTGGCCTAACACTTTTCGTCCCAGATCTATATCCAACTGATAAGGATAATCGCAAATCTTCTCCAATGCCCAGTCTAAACCAAGGTACTGCTTACGACGAATGTAGCTAAACAGATGGAAGAACTCAGAATCAGTGGTTAAATCAAGAATAAAGGATCGACCAATACCTCGCTGGCGACAGAGAAAAGCGCACAGGTTTAGTGCTCCTGCCGAGGTTCCGTAGAAAGAGTGGAAAGGGTCAAAGTTAGAAAGGAGAAATGCATCAAGCACACCAGAGGTAAAAATTCCCCTTTGGCCGCCCCCTTGAGCAACCAAAGCATTTTTACCGCCAGTGTACTTCTTGAGTCTTTCTATATCGAGTTGTACAGCAGCGTTGGTAATAACACCGCAGTTTTTCATCGAATCAGCTAGGCTGTCATTACAGCAGTAATGCCAAATCCGAGAATAACAGCAAAGACTGCCGCTGTGACTAGTAGGGCAAATTTCAGATCGTGTTGCATAGACACCTCCTTTATTGTGTAACAAAGTAATAACATCACTGTGAGCTATCTTCAATTAATACGTATTTTTTGTGCGGAATTATGACGTTAGCGTCACAATTAACTCTCTAACGACAGTAAAAGAGGTCAACAATGAGACTGACTCGAACCATGCCGATATTGCTACTTTTGGCAAGCCCGACGACATTTGCAGAGATTCATATTTCGCCCTGGCTGGGTTATACATTGGGAGGCAGTGTTGAAGATCAGGATCAAAATAAACTCGATTTAGAAGGTGCTGCAAGCTTTGCTCTGTCCGTTGAAAGCGATATTGATAACGGGCGGATTGGTCTGTTTTATAGTCAGCAAAATAGCGAGGTTGAGAACACTAATCTCGAATCATCAATTCATTACCTCCACCTGCAAAGCAGCGTTTACTACCCTGTACAAGAGAAGATATCGAGTTATCTGGGTATCGGCCTTGGCGCCTCATATATCGACGCAGATTGGGTAAAAGATGAGATAGGATTCTCGGCCAGTATCTTTGCAGGCTTTGAATATCAAATGACCGACTCTGTTGCGGTCAATACGCAACTTAGATGGCTCGGCACCGTTGTTGATAACGACACGACGGGGATCTGTCAGTTCACAAATAACAGTAGCGACTCATGTGTAATTCGATTCGATACCGACTGGATGAATCAGTTTGGAGCGAATATAGGTATTGTCTGGAAGTTCTGATTCTACTGAAGATGAGAACAAGCGAGTAAGGAGCCAAATAATTTAGCTCTTACTCGCGCTATATGGAGCATCACAATTAGAAGGTATACTTGATACCCAGTGCACCACCAATTTGCAGTTCTGGACCTGTATAAAGGTTAAGTTCTGGTTGAATCTGACCGTACATATCCCAGCCTTTACTCAGACTCCAATTCAGGCCGATTGGTACACGAACACCAAATTCCTTATGATCCCATTCACTCCAGCCGCCAACACCCACGTACCAGGAAACTGGGGTATTACTATCAAACTGACCACGTTTAACGATGTAGTCAAACGCCCCACCCTCATTACCAATCGTAAATCGGTATTGATTGTCTAGCTCTACGACTGCACTCAGATCTTGGTCCCATGCCATACCTACAGACAGGTCGGTCGCATTCGAGTCCTCTGCCAACACAGTAAAACTGGCACTCGCCATTAATACGCCAGCCGCGACAGGAGAAAAGAATTTTTTCATACTGGGTGATTCCTATCCACATAAATAAAACAGCGTACAATTATCCAGATATGTAGGAATCGGATGTCAGAACAAGGTAAGGCCGAAGACAGCTAGTGGCAAGGTAAAGGCTAAAAAAGCAACGTAAGCAGCGGAGTTTATGCAAGGCGTTGAATCAGTCGTTAGCCGGGGTGGTGTGATGATAGTCCGTAAAATAAAAAAGGAGGCTAATGCCTCCTTTTATTCAGTATGGGGATGGATTAACCGTGGTTACGAATCCACTCATCCATTTCAGTCTTCAGGTTGTCAGACTTAGTACCGAAGATAGCCTGAACACCACCTGCTACAACTACAACACCTGCAGCGCCTAGTTGTTTTAGTTTGTCCTGGTTAACAGCTTCAGTATCAGCTACTGCAACACGTAGACGAGTGATACACGCGTCAAGACCAGTGATGTTAGCTTTACCACCGAATGCAGCAACTAGTTCACCTGCAAGGTCAGAACCTGTCGCAACAGTTGCGTCTTCTGACTCATCTTCACGACCAGGAGTCTTAAGGTCCATAGCTTTGATTACTGCGCGGAATACCACGTAGTAGATTGCAGCGTAAACAAGACCTACAGCTACCATCAGACCCATCTTCTGAGAGTTACCAGAAAGAACTAGGAAGTCGATTAGACCGTGAGAGAATGAAGTACCGTGTACAAAACCTAGAGTGTTAGCAACTACGTATGCAGAACCAGCTAGTAGAGCGTGGATACCGTATAGTACAGGAGCAACGAATAGGAATGAGAATTCGATTGGCTCAGTGATACCTGTTAGGAATGAAGTCAGTGCAGCAGAAGCCATGATACCCATTACTTTCGCACGGTTCTCTGGTTTAGCAGAGTGAGCGATAGCGATAGCAGCAGCTGGTAGACCGAACATCTTGAACATGTAACCACCCGCTAGCTGACCGAAGCCGTTGCCCGCAGCACGAGATGCTTCATCAGCAACTAGGTAACAAGTAAGTACGCCGTTTTGAGTTTCGCCTGCAGCGTTAACACAAGTACCTGCTTCGAAGAAGAATGGTACGTTCCATACGTGGTGTAGACCGAATGGGATTAGTGAACGCTCAACGATACCGTAGATACCGAATGCAACTTGTGGGTTCTGGTGAGCAGCCCAGTCAGAGAATGATGCGATTGCACCACCGATTGGAGGCCAAACTACAGACAGAACGATACCAAGACCGATTGCTGTGAAACCAGTGATGATTGGCACAGCACGCTTACCAGCGAAGAAGCCTAGGTACTCTGGAAGTTGGATCTTGAAGAAGCGGTTGAATGCCCATGCAGCAACACCACCTACCAGGATACCGCCAAGAACACCTGTATCGATTTTTTCAACGCCCATCACGCCAGCCATTACGCCAAGCGTCGCTGTCATGATGCCGTAACCAACGATTGCAGCCAGACCAGCTACACCGTCGTTGTTAGTAAAGCCAAGTGCAACACCTACTGCGAACAGTAGTGCCATTTGACCGAATACTGAGCCACCCGCTTGTTCCATCAAGTTCGATACGATCTCTGGAATGAAGCTTAGGTCGGCAGCACCTACACCTAATAAAATACCTGCAACTGGTAACACCGATACTGGTAGCATCAGAGCTTTACCAACTTTTTGCAGGTTAGCAAAAAGGTTCTTAAACATGTTTATGCTCCTGAAAAATTATAAGAATTATTGGGCTCTAACGGCACACCCCCGTAGCCTTAAATGTTAGCACCCAAAGAAAATGTAACCACATATGTCAGTATATTTTCTGCCTCTAAATATATATTGTTGGTAATCAAGTTTTCTAGCGAGTTACGAAATTTAGTTTCAAACTAATATATAGATCACAGTCCTTAGTCTGTTTTGAAATGGATTTCAACCAAATAAAGCATTGTTTTTATTGATAAAATTGACAGGCACTATTAATTTCGATGGGTAAATAAAATAGATGAGGTTGTTATTTTATGTAACAAAATTACAACTGGTACTTTTTTAGTTCTCATCTTCAACATATTTAGTAAACAAGAGCTAAAAAACGATTGCGCGTGATATTGAGCACAAAAAAAGGAAGCCTAAGCTCCTTTTTTGTTACAAATCTCATTTTCTATCTCAAAAAAAGATTTCTGAAGTTTTCGCTGGTTTTTGTCCTACTTCGCCAAGTGAGCAACCTTTTAGCTGTGCAATATAGGAAGCTACCTCAACAACATAGGCTGGCTGGTTCTGTTTTCCCCTATGAGGGACAGGCGCGAGATAAGGTGAATCAGTCTCGATCAATAACCGTTCTAGCGGTAGTGCCTTAACCACCTCTTTCAATTCTTTTGCTTGACGGAAGGTCACGATCCCAGAGATCGAGATATAGAACCCCATCTCCATCGCAGCCTCAGCAAACGGTAGATCCTCAGTAAAACAGTGAATTACCCCGCCACACTTTTGCGCATTACCGTTAGCCAGAATATCGAGTGTATCCTGACGTGCGTTACGAGTGTGAATGATCAGAGGCTTGTTCAGCTTAACCGCCAAGTCGACCTGCTGCTCAAAGCGTAACTTTTGCAAATCGGCCGTCTCAGGTTGATAGTGATAATCGAGCCCGGTTTCGCCAATTGCGACCACTTTATCGTGAGATGCGTATTCATGGAGACGATCGAGAGCAAAATCACTCTCGACATCGAGAGGATGCACACCACACGAAGCGTAAATGTTGTTATAAGGCTCAATCATCTCAAGCATGTTGGGAAATGAGTCGAGCGTTACGCCCACAGAAAGCAACTCAGTAACGTTAGCCGCTTGCGCTTTGGCCACCACATCCTCTATACCTTGGTGTAACTCTTGATAATCCAGTTTGTCTAGATGACAGTGAGAATCTACGAACATATTTCCCCATTAAATTTGAACAGCCAATCGAGAATAAGTAACTCAGCATTTAGACCAGAGTGTAGTCTAAGCTGCTCGATCAGTTTTAAAAGCTCCTGAGCCTGAGAGTATAGTCGTTGGTAATCAACTAACTCAGCAACTTGAGCGGCACCTGGCGTAAAGGCAGGTGTTTGTAAACCATAATGAACTTTCTGCCCGTCTGAAAGCAGATACCATAGCCAATTCAGAGATTCGTCTGGGTGAGAGGCTAGTTCTTTAGCAAGTTTGACCACATCCCCTTGCTGTTGGCATAGAGCAATAAACTGCGATTCGAGCTCTAGATAGCGACTCACTTTATCTTGCTTCACAAACTCCAGTGTCGCGAGTGGCGCATTGCCGTTAATATGAGCTGCATACGCGGGCACATCACCCACAGACTGCGCACTTAACCATGTCGCCACAGACTGTGACTCCGGCGCAGTGAGATGCCACTGCTGACATCGGCTAGTAATAGTGGGTAACAGCGAATGGGAACGATGAGTAACAAGTAGGAACAGACAACTTGCCGAAGGCTCTTCTAAAGTCTTGAGCAGCGCATTAGCGGCAGACTCATTCATCGCTTCAACTGGGTAGATGACAAACAATCTTGAGCCCGACAGCTGCGAGGACTCTTGTGCTAAGCGATTACATTGACGAATCTGTTCAACAGTGCTCGTTTTACCCTCTTTTTCAGGTCGAATAACGTGAAAATCAGGGTGACTGTTAGACTCCATCAACTGACAGGAGTGACAAAAACCGCATGATTCTGCCGGATAGTTTTGGCACATCACAGCGCGACTGAAATTATCCACTAACTGTTCTACACCCATCCCCTGCGATGCAACCACCAAAGAAGCATTAGGAAAACGGTCAGCTTGTAAACTGGCTTGCCATTCCTGCCATAAATCAGTCAGCCAAGGATAAAGATCATTCATAACTTACGCGTTCACCCAAGCACTAAGTGCAGCTGAGATATCTGCAGCAACCTGAGGGATCTCTTGCTCTGCGTTGATCACAATCACTGAGTCATCTTGATTTGCAATCTCTAAATAACGCTCACGAGTACGATCAAAGAAGCTCATGTCCATTTTCTCGATGCGATCCAATTCACCACGGCCGCGAGCACGCTCCAGACCAACACGAGGATCGAGATCAAGATAAATCGTCAGGTCTGGTTTAAAGTCGCCCAATGTTGTCTGTTTTAATGCCAGCATAGTTTCGCGAGGAATCTGACGACCTCCACCCTGATACGCTTGAGATGACATATCATGGCGATCCCCCACCACCCAACGACCATCAGCAAGAGCCGGCTTAATCACATTCTCGACCAACTGAACTCGCGCCGCATACATCAGGAGTAACTCAGTCATGTCCTGCAGCTCCTCACCTTCATGCTCTTGCTTTACCAAAGTACGAAGCTTCTCAGCTAATGCGGTGCCGCCAGGTTCACGAGTATGTTGAATACGCTCAACTCCTGCCTGCTTAAGAGTTTCCAGTACCGCATTGATTGCAGTACTTTTACCAGCCCCTTCCAGGCCTTCAATTACGATGAACTTAGCGTTTTTCATTTGTTACTTCTTAATTGTTTTAAATATGCTCGAACTGCACGGTTGTGCTCTGCCAGTGTTTTAGAGAACACATGACCACCTTTACCGCTCGCGACAAAATAGAGGTAGTTGCTATCTTCTGGATTCAGCGCAGCGGCAATAGAAGCTTCGCCTGGCATTGCAATCGGTGTTGGTGGCAACCCGAAGATAGTATAGGTGTTATAAGGTGTCGGTGTACGCAGGTCTTTTTTGCGAATATTACCATCGTACTTGTCGCCCATACCGTAGATAACCGTCGGATCAGTTTGCAATCGCATACGCTTATTGAGGCGGTTAACGAAAACCGCAGCAACGCGTTCACGTTCTGATTCGACAGCCGTCTCCTTTTCGATAATTGAAGCAAGAATCAATGCTTCGTAAGAAGATTTGATTGGCAAGTCTGCTTGGCGAGTTGCCCAGTGCTCATCCAGAACTGATTGCAATTTCGACGCTGCACGCTTGATGATATCCAAATCCGAAGCACCAAAAGTGTAGTGATAGGTTTCTGCCAACAGCAAACCTTCCAGCTTCTCATGAGGCACGCCAACCAACTTAGCAATCTCGGCTTCACTTAACCCTACCAGTTCATGTTGTAGATAAGGTGAAGTTTCTAACGTTTCACGCCACTCTTTGAATGTTGAACCTTCAACAAATGTAATCGCAAACTGATGCTCTTTACCTTGTTTAAATAACTCTAGAGCCTGGCTAAGCGTTAAGTCCGGTTGAAGAAGATAAGTACCAGCTCTAAGTTGAGTGAGTTCTGGATGAAAGCGGCGGACAAACTTAACCATGTCGCTCGCGTCTATCAACTCTGCTTGAGTCAGATTAGCAAGAACACGATTAAAACTGGTTCCAGATTCGATGGTGAATATTTCAGCTTCATCGAGCTGAAGAGGTTGATTGACGTATTGTTGAACCTGTTTGGCAATATAGAAGTACCCCGCCGCTGCAACTGCCGCAACCAGTACTAGAAACAGAGTGATTTTTTTAATCACGAGTTGACCATCTCCTGAATTCGTTTAGTTATTTTTCCTATTGCGAACGCCTGCTCACCAATCTGACATATCGGTGCAACACCCAACACTGAGTTGGAGATAAACACTTCGTCAGCAGCAAGAACGTCTGCTAATTTGAAGTTGCCCACTTCGACCGCTATCTGGTTCGCTGCAGCCCACTTCAAAATTACCCGCCTCATAACACCTGACACCCCCGCCTTCGACAGCTCCGGTGTTTTGAGCACATCGCCCTGACGCCAGAATATGTTGGCCATAGTGGTTTCGATAACTTGGTCATCGATATCAAGTGCAAGGCCATCAGGCAAATTCGCCCGATCCATTTCGGCTTTAAGCAGCACTTGTTCAAGGCGGTTATTGTGCTTGTGTCCTGCGAGCAACGGATTGTGGCCAAGACGTGCCTGGCATATGCCGAGTTGCAAACCTTGGTCTTGCCATTGTTCATAATGGTGCGGATAAATAAAGTCGCTAATAGTAACATTTGGTGAGGCTACTTGAGTAGGGCTATATCCCCTTCCCCCTTCACCACGGCTGATATGCAGCTTAACTCCGGCACGTTGTTCTTTGTGAATAACGGTATTTAGCCAAACTTCAACTTGATTCCAGTCTGGTCGGGAGATGTGTAACACATCAAGGCAGGCATTCATTCGTTCAACATGCAAAGGCCACCACTGGATGCTGCCATTGCGCGTCAGCATAGTAGTAAAGCACCCGTCACCATATTGAAATGAGCGGTCTGCTAAGGAGATTGATTCGGCGGGATGACCATTGACCAAGAACATGTCGCTTCCTTATTGTTGTCTGGCTTTGCAACTGTGAAATTCTTGGCTTATTAAATAACAAAACGGCTTAATGCCAAAGCATTAAGCCGTTTTAAGCGAGAAAAAATCTAATTAGATCTTTTTGAAGACTAGCGAACCGTTGGTACCGCCAAAACCGAATGAGTTACAGATTGCGTACTCCATCGATACTTCTTTAGCTGTATGAGGAACTAGATCGATATCTAGGCCTTCTTCTGGGTTATCCAGGTTGATTGTTGGTGGAACAATTTGGTCAACCAGAGACATCACAGTGATAATAGCTTCTACAGAGCCTGCAGCACCTAGCAGGTGACCAGTCATTGATTTAGTTGAAGAAACTTTAACTTGCTTAGCACCCTCTTCACCAAGAGCACGCTTAACACCTTTGATTTCTGCAACATCACCAGCTGGAGTTGATGTACCGTGAGCATTCACGTAACCAACCTGAGTACCTGTGATACCCGCATCACGCATCGCTGCTTCCATTGCTAGTGCGCCACCTGAACCATCTTCACTTGGAGAAGTCATGTGGTAAGCGTCACCAGACATACCGAAACCAACTAGCTCAGCGTAAATCTTAGCGCCACGAGCTTTCGCATGTTCATATTCTTCAAGAACCATCATGCCAGCACCGTCACCAAGAACAAAACCATCACGGTCTTTATCCCATGGACGAGAAGCTTTCTGTGGCTCATCGTTACGAGTAGAAAGTGCTTTCGCAGCACCAAAGCCTGCCATACCTAGTGGAGTTGAAGCTTTTTCAGCACCACCTGCAACCATAGCGTCAGCATCACCGTATGCAATCATACGTGCCGCATGGCCGATGTTATGAAGACCTGTAGTACACGCCGTCGAGATCGCGATGTTAGGACCGCGAAGACCACGCATAATAGATAAGTTACCTGCAACCATATTTACGATGGTTGATGGAACGAAGAATGGGCTAACTTTACGTGGGCCTTTTTCAACTAGCGCAGTATGGCCAGCTTCAATAAGATCAAGACCACCAATGCCTGAACCGATTGCTACACCTACACGAGGTGCATTTTCTTCGTTAATTTGTAAACCAGAGTCATCTAGAGCTTGGACACCAGCTGCAATGCCGTATTGGATGAATAGATCCATTTTACGAGCATCTTTCTTCGACATGTATTCAGTACAGTCAAAGTCTTTCACCAGGCCCGCAAAGCGAGTTGAGAAATTTTCGGCATCAAAGTGTTCAATATTTACAATACCACTTTGACCAGCTAGCAAGGCTTTCCAAGATGATTCTACGGTGTTGCCTACCGGTGACAACATACCCATGCCAGTGACAACAACACGACGCTTGGACACGATTTTATTCTCCGGAATTGAAATGATTCTATGGAAGGATAGAAGTGTTAAAAAGAACACAGGCGGCCAGAAGGCCGCCTGGGAGAGATATTACTGAGCGCTGTTTACGTAGTCGATTGCAGCTTGAACAGTAGTGATTTTCTCAGCTTCTTCGTCTGGAATCTCAGTGTCGAATTCTTCTTCTAGAGCCATTACTAGTTCAACAGTGTCTAGAGAATCAGCACCTAGATCGTCAACGAATGAAGCTTCGTTTTTAACTTCAGCTTCGTCTACACCTAGCTGCTCAACAATGATTTTCTTTACGCGTTCTTCGATGTTGCTCATTTTTTCTTTTCCTTTACAGATTTCGCCTAATGCGATGATTCCGTAGTTTATTCGAACTACTGAAAGTTGCAAGAGGGACCTTGCTGGTCAAACCACAATTTTAGCGATTTTAACCGAAATTCAATACATTTTTGACTTAAATCATGCACAAATCTTGCGCATGTTCGTGTCAGTAATCACAAACTATAGGCTATTTTTATGACAATAAGTAGCCTAGTTGCCGACAAATCGTGCAAATTCACTAAGCTGGCAGAAATTTGAGTGAAAATTAATGAAAAAGTTCACCTTTTCTGCCAGGAAAGCGTTTTACACCATGTACATGCCGCCATTTACATGCAAAGTTTCACCAGTAATGTACGCAGCTTCTGGAGAAGCCAGGAAAACTACTGCTGAAGCGATTTCACGTGGATCACCTAAACGACCTGCTGGTACGTTAGAAAGTGTTGCTGCACGTTGGTCGTCGTTAAGTGCTTTCGTCATATCCGTTTCGATAAAACCAGGGGCAACTGTATTTACCGTTACGCCACGAGAAGCAACTTCACGAGCCATCGATTTAGTGAAACCAATTACGCCAGCTTTAGCCGCTGCATAGTTAGCCTGACCAGCGTTACCCATAGTACCCACAACAGAGCCTACGTTGATAATGCGACCAGCACGTTTCTTCATCATGCCGCGCAGTACTGCTTTAGACATACGGAAGATTGGTGTCAGGTTAGTGTCGATAATGTCATCCCACTCAGAGTCTTTCATACGCATTAGTAGGTTATCGCGAGTGATACCAGCGTTGTTAACTAGAATGTCGATTGCACCGAACTCGTCGTTAATAGTCTTAAGCGTTGCTTCAATAGACTCAACGTCAGTTACGTTTAGTGCTAGACCTTTACCATTGTCACCAAGGTACTCGCTGATAGCAGCAGCGCCGCCTTCAGACGTTGCAGTACCAATAACTGTTGCACCGCGCTCAACAAGAAGTTCAGCGATCGCACGGCCAATACCGCGACTTGCACCAGTTACTAGGGCAATCTTGCCTTCTAGGTTCATCATCTTCGTTATTCCTTAAGTTCTTAATTACTTAGCAGCGTCTAGAGATGCAGCATCATTTACTGCAGCGCCGCTTAGCGTCTTAACAATACGTTTAGTCAGGCCAGTCAGAACTTTACCAGGGCCAAGCTCTAGTAGTTTCTCAACGCCTTGCTCGCTCATCAGTTGCACGCTCTCAGTCCAACGAACTGGGCTGTATAGCTGACGCACAAGCGCATCTTTGATTTTCGCAGGATCAGTTTCCGCAGCAACATCAACGTTGTTGATTACTGGGAACTGAGGTGCGTTGAATTCAATCTCTTCCAGAGCAACAGCTAGCTTATCTGCTGCTGGTTTCATTAGTGCACAGTGTGAAGGTACTGATACAGGTAGAGGAAGTGCACGCTTAGCGCCCGCTTCTTTACATAGTGCACCTGCACGTTCTACCGCATCTTTACTACCAGCGATTACTACCTGACCTGGAGAGTTAAAGTTAACTGGTGATACAACTTCACCTTGAGCGGCTTCTTCACATGCTTTAGCAATAGCATCATCATCCAGACCGATGATTGCGTACATTGCACCAGTACCTGCAGGCACCGCTTCTTGCATTAGTTGACCACGAAGCTGAACAAGTTTGATTGCTTGTTTGAAATCGATAACGCCAGCACATACTAGTGCTGAGTATTCACCCAGGCTGTGGCCCGCCAGGTTAGCTGGTTGCTCAAGGCCAAGCTCTTGCCATACACGCCAGATAGCAACTGAAGATGCTAGCAATGCAGGCTGAGTACGGTGCGTTTGATTTAGATCTTCAGCAGGACCATTTTGAACGAGTGCCCATAGGTCGTAGCCAAGAGCGTCAGACGCTTCAGCAAATGTTTGTTTAACTACGTCATACTGTTCGCCAAGCTCAGCAAGCATACCGACAGCTTGAGAACCTTGACCTGGAAATACGATAGCAAACTTGCTCATTTTCTTTTCCTTAAAACAAAGTAAGAAAGATGCCCCAAAGGCATCTTAATTATGAAATTGATTGGGCTTAGAACTTAACTAAAGCCGAGCCCCAAGTGAAACCACCACCAAACGCTTCTAGCAATAATGTTTGCCCGCGCTTGATACGGCCATCACGTACTGCTTCATCTAGTGCAGTTGGTACGGTCGCCGCAGAAGTATTGCCATGTTTATCAAGGGTAATCACCACTTGATCAAGTGACATAGATAGCTTCTTAGCTGTTGCTGAAATGATACGGTAGTTCGCCTGATGCGGCACTAGCCAGTCTAACTCAGACTTATGCATATCGTTTGCAGCAAGGGTGTCTTTTACCAGCTTAGATAGCTGAGTTACCGCAACCTTGAATACCTCATTACCCGCCATATGCAGCCATTTATCGGCATCTTTACCGCGCTCTGGTACTTCAAGACTTAGTAATTCACCAAATCGACCATCTGAATAAATGTGTGTCGATAGAATGCCTGGCTCTTCACTTTGACCTACAACAACCGCACCTGCACCATCACCAAACAGGATAATGGTCGAACGGTCAGTTGGGTCACAAGTTTTTGAAAGTGCGTCGGCACCAATAACAAGCACATTTTTGCACATGCCCGATTTGATATGTTGATCCGCCACAGACAGAGCGTAAACAAAACCTGAACATGCCGCGCCAAGATCAAATGCCGGACAGCCTTTGATTTCAAGCTTGGCCTGAACCTGACATGCAGACGAAGGGAATGTATGGCTACCACTTGTCGTAGCGACAATAATCAGGTCAATATCGTTTTTATCGATACCTGCCATTTCAATCGCGTTTTTCGCAGCGATGTAACCCATGTCGGCAACTGTTTCATTTTCAGCAGCAATGCGACGCTCTTTAATACCTGTGCGAGTTACAATCCACTCATCACTAGTATCTACCATTTTCTCCAGGTCAGCGTTTGAACGCACCTGAGATGGCAGGTAGCTGCCAGTACCTAAAATTTTGCTATACATGAAGACTAATAATGCCTCTCGAGTAAAACCGCTTCCAAACGATCGCTAATACGGCTTGGTACTTGTCGTTTGACCTCATGCAGTGCTTCACCAATCGCGTTGATGACTGCGTCTACATCAGCACTTCCGTGGCTTTTTATGACAATGCCGCGCAATCCTAGCAAACTTGCACCGTTATACTGGTCGGGGTTCAATGTTTTTAGCTCATTAAATAAGCCAGAAAATAATTTTCTTGCAATCCAACCCTTTAGAGATGAGGCCATCATGCTCGATTTCAACTTATCAATAAATAATTGAGCAGTGCCTTCGCAGGCTTTAAGACAAACATTACCCACAAAACCATCGCAAACAACAACATCTGCGGCATCGTGTAACAGTTGGTTACCTTCTATATAACCAACAAAATTGACTGATTGAGTCTGTGAGAGCATCTCAGCACAGCGCTTGACGAGATCATTACCTTTTATTTCTTCAGCGCCAATATTGAGAATCGCCACACGTGGCGGTCGCTCTAAATAAGGTTCAGCAAGTGCGCTTCCCATCACAGCAAATTGAAACAGAGAGTCTGCATCACTAGATACATTAGCACCCAAATCAAGCATCCAAGTCTTGCCGCCAGACGAAGTCGGCAAAGCAGAAATCAGTGCTGGACGCTCAATTCCCGGTAACAATTTGAGTTTGAAACGAGACAATGCCATCAGAGCGCCGGTATTACCGCAACTAACACAAGCATCTGCCTGACTGTCAGCAACGAGATCAATCGCCGTGCCCATAGAACTGCCTTGGCTGTTTCTAAGCGCGAGAGAAGGTTTTTCTGAGTTGGATATCACTTGGTCTGTATGCTGAATACTCAAGCGAGCATCTGGCTGGTAGCCAAGAGATGTTAATTGAGACGTGATCGAGGTTTGATCACCAATAAGGATCACTTTTAGCTCTGGGAAATGCGACAGTGCCTGCACGGCGGCAGGCACTGTGACGCGAGGACCGAAATCCCCGCCCATTGCATCAAGTGCAACGGTTATATTTTGCAAAGGTCAACCTTACTTGTTGATAACCTTTTTGCCACGGTAGTAACCTTCAGCAGTTACGTTGTGGCGTAGGTGAGTTTCACCTGAAGTTGCGTCTACAGAAAGTGCTGCTGTAGTTAGGGCATCGTGTGAACGACGCATGCCACGCATTGAACGTGATTTCTTGCTCTTTTGTACGGCCATTGACCCTACTCCTATGTAAGTATTAAAGAATTACTTCTTTAAGCTTTTTAAAACGTCAAATGGATTCGGTTTCTTTTCTTCCACAATTTCTTCTGGAATCTCACCAAACACCATATTATCTGAATCAACGCTACAGTCCGCTTCTTCGTGCATTGCTATTTGAGGCAAGTTTAGAATGAACTCGTCTTCAACTAACTGTATTAGGTCTAATTCACCGTACTCGTTCAGATCTACCAAATCGTACTCTTCCGGTGCTTCCTCTTCAGTCTTCTCACCGCGATACGGTGTGTAAGTGAATTGGACATCGCACTCATGTGCGAAAACCTCATTACAGCGCTGACACTCTAAGTCGACTACGATGTTAGCTTTACCAGAGATAACAACGAGTCGCTGCTCATCTAAGTCAAATGACAGTGACACTTGGGCGTCGCGTTTAACGCCTTCAACTGATTCCTCTAAGCGCTTAAAGAGACTAATTTGAATAATACCTTCAACATCTAGTCGCTTCTGAGCAGCGCGTGACGGATCAATCGTACGCGGTATTTTTACCTTTTGCATAGGGCGCGAATTCTATCTTCCAAATCGTTTAGAGTCAAAGAAAAAGGGCAAAAAGTTGTACTTTTTTTCCTTATCATCGAGAGAGCTAGTATCACAACCGTAAGATCGATTAAGCTCACACTAACCCGCTGTTAGATTGTAAATTAAAATGCAAAATTACCAACTAGTTTTAGCCTCAACCTCACCATATCGCCAACAACTGCTCAATAAACTAGCAGTTTCTTTCGTTACTGTCTCACCAGATTTTGACGAAACACCTTTAGCTAATGAAACACCCTCGGAGCTCGTGTCGCGTCTGGCTAAAGGCAAAGCAGAATCCTGCCAAGTGGATAAACCTAGCTTGGTCATAGGCAGTGATCAGGTATGTGTGATCAACGGAGAGATCATTGGTAAGCCTCTTAGTGAAGAGAAAGCAATTGAGCAACTCACTAAACAAAGTGGCCAGTCTATCCAGTTTTTCACCGGACTCGCACTGCACAACAGTGAAACAGGCCAAACCGACATCAAAGTCGATACTTTTACTGTCCATTTCCGCTCACTAACCACTAAACAGATCGCCAACTACGTAAAGAAAGAACAACCGATCTTCTGCGCGGGCAGCTTTAAGAGTGAAGGCTTAGGTATCGCCCTATTTGAGCGTTTAGAAGGTAAAGATCCCAATACTCTGGTTGGCTTACCATTGATTGACCTGATAGATATGTTGGAAAAGCAAGGGTTTGAGGTGCTTTAGCGAGAAGCGAGAAGCGAGAAGCGAGAAGCGAGAAGCGAGAAGCGAGAAGCGAGAAGCGAGAAGCGAGAAGCGAGAAGCGAGAAGTCGAGAAGTCGAGAAGTCGAGAAGTCGAGAAGT
>NZ_AEVS01000023.1 GCF_000189255.1 Vibrio brasiliensis LMG 20546
CGAGAAACGAGAAACGAGAAACGAGAAACGAGAAACGAGAAACGAGAAACGAGAAACGAGAAACGAGAAACGAGAAACGAGAAACGAGAAACGAGAAACGAGAAACGAGTTTTTGGAAGGTTGACGTTAAGGCGTCAACCTTTTTTCTGTATTTTTAGACGTAAGTCCCTAACAAAAAACTCTGTATCAGATACCTACTCAGCATCTATAACGTGCACCTCTCGAAGGGCGCAGCCCGTTCTAAATTCTCGTAGGACGAAGTCCGTTCTCGAAGCGCAGCGTTCTAATTTCTCGACTCTCGGAGCGAAGCGTTCTAGATTCAGAAAGCCTCAAAACGACGAAAGCCTGCTATAAAAGCAGGCTTTCTAAATATGGTCGGTGAAGAGCCAGATCCTAACATCAGGCGAACCCCCTCTCGGGTTTCAGTTCCTAATAAAAACTCACTTCGACTAAAATGACGAAAGCCGTAGCATTTCTGCTACGGCTTTCTGAATATGGTCGGTGAAGAGCCAGGTTCTAACTTCAGACGAACCCCCTCTCGGGTTTCAATCCTCTATTAACAAATGCCCTGCCTCAAAAAGACGAAAGCCTGCTATATAAGCAGGCTTTCTAAATATGGTCGGTGAAGAGGGATTCGAACCCCCGACCCTCTGGTCCCAAACCAGATGCGCTACCAAGCTGCGCTATTCACCGAGAATGTTTTCTGAGGAGTTATCCCCGTCAACGGAAGCGTATATTACGGATTCTCAGCATTTACGCAAGCCATTTTAGGTAACTTTTTGAAAAATTAAGTCCGATTGACTAAAACATCATCGACGGGCGACAAAGTGTGAGCAAAAACACATCAAGACAAACAAATTCGCAACCTAATAACAACAATTGATCCAGATCAGTGTTGCATATTTAACCAAGGTTTACCTTAACCCCTGTCATCACACTTTGTAGTCAATGGAGGAACTATGGACTTTTGGCTTGATCTCCTATTTGGTAATGCGGTAGGTCTATCATCAATGATTGTTATCTTTGGGGCCTTAGGTCTAATGCTATTCTATGGCGGTTTCATCATCTACAAAGTGATGAACGACAAATCTCCTCACTAGAATCGCTTAGCCCTATTTCTCGGAATAGATAATTCGCTATGCACCGAAGTAGATACATTGTCTGCTTCGGTTTTTTATTTCCGCACTACAAAATCTTGACCTCTCCCTTTCCCTGTTGGGTATAATATTGTTATTAATTTCCCATGCAGTGATGTCGCTATGTCTCAAGACGATGATTTCGGTCTGTTTCAACAAATGATGGGGGATGTGAAACCTATCAAGCAAGACACAACCGAACACAAAAAAAACCACCAAGTGACTGATGCTCAACTCGCTAAACGCGAAGCTGCCATCTGGTTAACCGAAGACGACCCTGAATACCTTTCTATTGATCATGCAGAGATGATCAAGCCTGACGATATCATTGAGTTCAAGCGCGACGGTGTACAGGACGGGGTATATAAAAAGTTGCGTCTCGCCAAGTATCCTATTCAGGCCAGACTAGACTTGCATAAACGTACACTTGAACAAGCACGTGATGAAGTCGTTAAGTTTTTAAAACAGTGTATGCGAATGGATATTCGTACCGTGGTTATTGTTCATGGCAAGGGCGAACGCTCTAATCCACCAGCACTAATGAAAAGCTTCGTCGCCCAATGGCTGATGCAAATAAAGGAAGTTCAGTGTGTCCATAGCGCACAGCGTTTCCACGGTGGTACAGGTGCTGTCTATGTATTGCTAAGAAAAAGTGCCGAGAAAAAGATAGAAACTCGCGAGCGTCATCAAAAACGATTGGGTTAACCGCTCACACAGTGCTAGAATGCGCGCCCTTCATGTGCTGATATTTTCGTCAGCACATTTTATTAACCGCCGTTGTGAAACGTTAGGAGAACAACATGTCACAAGATACTGGTAAACGCCTAAATAAATTCATTAGTGAGACTGGCTTTTGCTCACGTCGTGAAGCGGACCGTCTTATTGAACAAGGCCGAGTAACCATCAATGGTAAAATCCCGGAAATGGGCACAAAAGTGCAATCAGGTGACGACGTTCGTGTCGATGATAAGCCAATTGCGGCAGCTAGCGACAAACCAATCTATATCGCTCTCAACAAGCCAACCGGTATTACCTGTACTACTGAACGTGATATCCCAGGTAATATTGTCGATTTTGTCGGCCACAAGAAACGTATCTTCCCGATCGGTCGTCTGGATAAACCTTCTGACGGTCTGATCTTCCTAACCAACGATGGCGACATCGTAAACAAAATCCTTCGTGCTGGTAACAACCACGAAAAAGAGTATGTTGTTCGCGTCGACAAACCAATCAGTGATGACTTCATTAAAAAGATGTCATCAGGCGTCAATATTCTCGATACTGTCACTCTACCTTGTAAAGTGGAAAAAGAGACTAAGTACTCTTTCCGTATCGTACTGACTCAAGGCTTAAACCGTCAGATCCGCCGCATGTGTGAAGCACTAGGCTACGAAGTATTTAAACTGCGTCGCGTCCGTATTATGAACATCTCCCTTGATGGTATTCCAAACGGTCAATGGCGCTACCTAACAGATGCAGAAGTTGCTGAGATCCTGGCGATGTGTGAAGACTCGAGCGGCACAGAAGAAGCATCAAAGATGGACGCTAAAGGTAAACGTATCCGCCGCGCGACTGATGCTAAGCTCTTCGATAGCCGCGAAGAAAATCAGGAATCAAAAGCTCGTCGCAACCAAAAACAACGCACCTTTAAAGGCCGCAATGCCGACGAGTTCCGTCACGCACCAAACTCTAAGAAGGGTCGCAACAGCGATAAGCAAAGTGAGCCAAAAGGTAAACCGGCTAAAGGCAAGACTTTCTATAAGCCTGCTTCAGATAAAGCACCGCGCCCAGCTAAGCCAAAAGGCGGCACGTTGAGTTTGAAGAAATAAGCGAGAAGCGAGAAAATCGTGGAAGGGTTGACAGTGCATGTTAACCCTTTTCTTTTAAATTCAGACAATTAAACCTAAATATTAGCCAGCGCTGCCTGCTACTTTCGACTCTCTCACCACAAGCTCCTCTCGAAGGACGAAGTCCGTTCTAAAATCTCGCAGGACGAAGTCCG
>NZ_AEVS01000022.1 GCF_000189255.1 Vibrio brasiliensis LMG 20546
CCATAATTTCCTTACCAGGGAATAAAACGGTGAGGTGGCCGAGAGGCTGAAGGCGCTCCCCTGCTAAGGGAGTATACGGTTTGTAGCCGTATCGAGGGTTCGAATCCCTCCCTCACCGCCATTAATTGGCTTATGGCCAATTTTTTGTTTTAAAGCCCTGTTGTTTGAAAGAACTAGTGTGATATACTTCACAACTCTCGTTTTCGAGAACATTGCGCGTCCTTAGCTCAGCTGGATAGAGTACCTGGCTACGAACCAGGCGGTCGGAGGTTCGAATCCTCCAGGACGCGCCACTCTTTAGGGTTACCTTCATATA
>NZ_AEVS01000021.1 GCF_000189255.1 Vibrio brasiliensis LMG 20546
AATTGGTTGCGAGGACTGATTTAAAACCAGAGACCTTCGCAAGGTTTTATGAATGGCTGAGCCCGACGAGCTAGCGAATCACAATACCTATAAATTTGGTTGCGGGGGCCGGATTTGAACCGACGACCTTCGGGTTATGAGCCCGACGAGCTACCAAGCTGCTCCACCCCGCGTCCGTATTCATCATTTAAAGCATGACGAAAGCTTATAAATTTGGAGCGACACACGAGGTTCGAACTCGTGACCTCAACCTTGGCAAGGTTGCGCTCTACCAACTGAGCTAGTGTCGCATCAACAACGTTTCCGCTGTTCAGGGCTGCGAATTATAAGTGCATTTTTTTGTGATGCAAGTCCTTCATGCAAAAATAATCCATTTTTTTTTCGTTTGGATAAAAAGCGCACACCAATACACAAAACAGCTTGATATTCATACAGAAGCCCATTGAGTCAGAGCAAACTCGACGCTCGATAATTGTTCAAAATGCGATATCGTGCTGCCTTTTGATTGTTACTGGTCGCAGCCAATTGACAATTTATATATAAATGACAGCTATCAATCCTCCAAACGAATCAAACGTTTACTCCTTGTTGTAGTAGGTTCTTTATCTATGTCATCTGTCAGGCTTTATTGGAAAGCATTGTTATCATTGATTTTGATTGCCTCCATCGCAGGATGTGGTTCTATCCCTAAACCAGTACGAAACCTGGGCAAGAGTGATGTAGATTTTGTTATGGATGTTCACGCTCGCCAGTTAAAAGAGCAAATGGTCGAACTCACTCGCAAGCTTTACGTCCGTAATCCAATTCAATTGAAGAAAAACCCACAGGCGACAATCGATAGCCGTATCCAACAGATTTTTGGTGCTGAAGATAGTATTGAGTTGCCTCCCCTCGTTTTTGACGAACTTAACGGAGTGACCGGCATTGAAGCCATATTACTAAGCTTTGACGATAATTATCAGGGAGACCGGGTTTTTGCAGCGATCGTTGGTCTGTCAGAGATGCTCCGCCGTTCGTACAACCACCAGCAAGAGTTTTTTATACTCGACTCACTTGATGAGCAATCACTTTACAACAGTGCACGCAATATCGAGGTGTTCGTTTGGCGTCTTTACCATCGCAAAGACATTGAGGGCAACCCGCTCATCTACAGTAATTCCTTCGATGAAAATGGCGTTGATATAAGTTTTGATCGCCTGTTTACCAAAATGGTGATGATTCAGGATATGATGGCGCTGATCGTTGCGGATAAGACCAACCGAAGTATTACCAAAGTGGTTCAGGGCGTAGCGCAATTTGCCTTCTTGCCAGTCCCTTAATCGCTGTAGAGCAGATAAAAATAAAGCCAGCATCATGGCTGGCTTTGACAGATTAGATCGAAATAATGGTGTTTCGATAATATTGCAGCTCGGCAATTGACTCACGGATATCATCCAAAGCCAGGTGACTGCCTTTTTTCGAAAACCCATCTAAAACTTCTGGCTTCCAACGGCGAGTCAACTCTTTCAGTGTGCTGACATCAATGTAGCGGTAATGGAAATATTGTTCCAACTCAGGCATATGCTTGTATAAGAAGCGGCGATCCTGACCAACGCTATTACCACAGATAGGTGACTTTCCTTTCGGTACCCACTTCTCCAGAAATTCAATCGTTTGACGAATCGCTTCTTGCTCATCAATCTTACTTTCGCGAATACGATCCACTAAGCCACTGCCCGTATGAGTCGTGGTACACCACTCATCCATTTTTTGCAGCTCTTCTTCAGGCTGATGAATGGCAAGTACAGGTCCTTCAGCTAAAATATTCAATTCACTATCGGTGACAATGGTAGCGATTTCGATGACTTTATGAGTTTCAGGGTCTAGTCCTGTCATCTCTAAATCAATCCAAATCAAATTCTGATCGCTAAAGGACATAAATCGTTGCCTATTGGTTTTCTGATAAAAAGGGTACTATACCCAAATTCCGATACCCAAGATAGCTTGAGATAGTCTCCTTCTTGCTGGTATCACTCAATAAATTAATCAAACGAAGTAGAGAAACGTGGCTAAAAAGAAAAAGCTAACCAAAGGTCAGGTAAGACGTGTACGTCATAACCAAAAACGTAAACTCAAGCAGGAAGAGTCGATCCAGTGGGACGAGTCTATGCTGGGTGGCAGCAAATCTGGCCTAGTTATCACTCGTTTTGGACAGCACGCGGATATCGAAGATACTGAAACTGGCGAGATTCAACGCTGTAACTTGCGTCGCGGCATTGAAACCTTAGTGTCAGGTGACAAAGTTATCTGGCGCCCGGGTTTAGAGTCGATGGAAGGTATTAACGGTGTAGTTGAAGCCGTTGAACCTCGAACTTCTGTACTGACTCGCCCTGACTACTATGATGGCCTGAAGCCTGTAGCGGCAAACGTGGATCAAATGGTGATCGTCTCTTCCGTACTACCTGAGCTATCACTGAATATCATTGATCGCTATTTAGTTGCTTCTGAAACCCTCAACATTGCACCACTACTCGTTTTAAATAAAATCGATCTACTCGAACAAGAACAACTAGCCGAATACAAATCTTGGCTGGCCGAGTACCAAAGAATTGGCTACAAGGTTCTGTTTGTCAGTAAGCAAACTGGTGAAGGGATTGAGGAGTTAGAAGCTGAACTGAAAGATCGTATCAATATCTTCGTTGGTCAGTCTGGCGTTGGTAAATCGAGTCTGGTTAATGCTCTGATGCCTCAGTTTAACGTCGAAGAGGGCGAGATATCTGAAAACTCAGGTTTAGGTCAACATACTACAACCGCCTCTCGTCTTTACCACATTCCTACTGGCGGTGATTTGATCGACTCTCCAGGAGTACGTGAGTTTGGTCTGTGGCACTTAGAAGCCGACGAAATTACCAAAGCTTTTGTGGAGTTCAGACCTTTCTTAGGCGGTTGTAAGTTCCGTGACTGTAAGCATAACGATGACCCAGGTTGTGCGTTACGCCAAGCAGTTGAAGATGGCGAGATCAATCAGATCCGCTTCGATAACTATCACCGAATTTTGGAAAGCATGGCTGAGATGAAAGCCAACCGCCAATACTCTCGAAGTAAAAAAGCAGATTTGTAATCGCAAATTTGTAAGCAAACTATCGCAACTACTGACTTTTGGGCGCAATTTGAGTAACATCTCGCGCCCAGAATATAGTCAATCAAGCAAATAACATTGGAATTGAACACAATGGATAAGATTAAAGTTGGACTGCAATATTGGATTCCACAACATGGCCTAACGCGCTTAGTGGGTAAGCTAGCTTCTGCAAAGGCTGGCGGTCTAACAACAGCAATCATTCGCTGGTTTATCAAACAATACAACGTCAACATGGATGAAGCTCTTCATTCTGATCCTAAGCATTTCAAGACGTTCAATGAATTCTTTGTTCGTGAGTTAAAAGAGGGTGCACGCCCAATTACTGAAGGCGAGTCAGTTATTACTCACCCTGCTGACGCATGTGTAAGCCAGTTTGGCCCAATCACTGACGGTAAGTTGATTCAGGCTAAAGGCCATGATTTTTCAGCGCAAGAACTACTAGGTGGTGACGCCGCTCTGGCTGAAGAGTTTGCTGAAGGTGAATTTGCAACACTTTACCTGTCTCCACGTGATTACCACCGTGTACACATGCCGTGTGACGGTACATTACGTCAGATGATTTATGTCCCTGGTGATTTGTTCTCAGTAAATCCTCTCACAGCTGAAAATGTACCTAACCTGTTTGCTCGTAATGAGCGTGTGGTATGTATCTTCGATACAGAGTTTGGTCCAATGGCACAGGTTCTTGTTGGCGCAACTATTGTTGGCAGCATTGAACAGGTTTGGGCTGGCACTATCACTCCACCACGTGGCAACACTGTCTACAAATGGGATTACCCTGCAGAAGGTGACAAAGCTGTGATCCTTAAGAAAGGTGAAGAGATGGGTCGCTTTAAACTAGGCTCTACGGTGATCAACCTATTTGCTAAAGACGCCATTACATTTGATGAGTCGATGCAAAATGGTCAGGCTACCGTAATGGGTACTGCCTACGCTCACACTAAGCAAGCGTAACTCTGACTACATCAGATAAAAACATAGCCCCGACAGTTCGGGGCTTTTTATTGACGCAAAACAAAACCCTTTCAACAAATTCAACTGTTTAACAAAATTCCAAACTAGCTCTAAGACCTGATTCTGTTTGTAAATTAATCTATAGCCTCTTCAAGTTGTCTGTGAGGTCACCCACCGTATGCCCAAGGTAGAATCTGGAATAATCTTTAAGCTGTTAGTCAGTTTCGGGCTGCCGATTGCTGTACTCTTCATGCCTATTGATTGGATCCCTATTGATGATTTAACCCTGATTCAGCACCGCCTGCTGGCAATATTCCTGCTTGCCGCTCTGCTGTGGGTACTGGAGCCCGTTCCTGTGTTCGCGACATCGATCCTGATCATCGCTTTGGAACTGGTCATGATCTCCAACAAAGGCCTTCATCTTTTCAGAACTCCACCCGCAGGCCATGATCTTGGCGAGCTGATGAACTACACCGATATCTTCAGTGCTTTCTCTTCGCCTATCATCATTCTGTTTATGGGTGGTTTTGCACTGGCAATAGCGGCTTCTAAATATGAACTGGATAACAACCTGGCGCGAGTACTGCTCAAGCCGTTTGGCCACCAGCCTAGATACATAATGTTGGGCTTGATGCTTATCACCGCCGTGTTCTCGATGTTTATGTCGAACACGGCGACAACCGTGATGATGCTCGCTCTGCTTGGACCTATCGTTGCTTCCGCACCAAAAGGCGATCTGGGCATAAAAGCTTTGGTACTTTGTATTCCGATCGCGGCCAATACCGGCGGTATCGCAACCCCTATTGGTACCCCACCCAACGCCATTGCGCTTCAATATCTGACTGGTGATAACAGTATCGACTTCCTCAGTTGGATGATGATGGGCCTGCCGTTCGTCGTTGTTCAGTTAACTATTGCCTGGTTCTTGCTGCAAAAACTTTTCCCTTCTTCTCAGCAAACCATGAAACTAAAACTTGATGGTAAGTTCCAGAATAACTGGCGCGCCATCGTCGTCTACATAACATTTGCCGCAACGATTCTGCTATGGATGACAACTAAACTACACGGTATGAATACCTATGTGGTTTCCATTATTCCGCTAGCCGTCTTCACCCTAACAGGCATTATGGGCAAAGCAGAGCTTAAGTTGATTAACTGGGATGTGCTCTGGCTGGTTGCCGGTGGTATCGCAATAGGTATCGGACTCGACAAAACCGGACTAGCTGCAGCGCTGGCACATGCGATTGATTACGAGTCTTTGTCTCCAGTGGCGGTAGTTCTAACTATGTCGGTCATCTGTTGGCTAATGGCAAACTTTATGTCCAACACAGCAACAGCAAACTTGTTAATGCCAATTGCCGCGGCGATTGGTGCTTCAATGGAAAGTCTTGCTTCGGTTGGTGGCTTGCAAGCCCTACTGGTAGTGGTGGCCTTCTCTGCATCACTGGGCATGATTTTACCCGTTTCGACGCCACCTAACTCGCTTGCCTATTCTACCGGTCTGATTGAAAGCAAAGATATGGCTAAAACAGGCCTGATCATTGGTGTACTCGGACTACTGCTTGTCTATGTAGGAGCTCTGCTTCTCACTTAAAGACAGCTTACGGTGTTCAGTCGCTGATTATTGCGATTGAACACCCGCACAATTAACGGTTTAAAAAACTGATTCAATTGATGATTTCAAAACATTGATCACCTCTGTCCACTAACTTTCAATATAAAATCAGTGGGATATAAACATACCTTTTCACTAACAATGTGAGATTTTGTGGCGGTACTCACTATCTAGATTAAGAAAACACCCTAATCAACAGCTAAATAGTCTGCTTCCGCTTTCTCGGTTTATTGTCTCGTAATGAAGGAAAGACAATGAGAAATACAATTAAGCTCAAAATTCAGATTGCTATCGCAATCGTGATTGCTGTCGTTTCTGGCGTACAAGCCTGGATCTCTGTCAGCCAACTCAAGCAAGAAACCACTTCTGCACTCAACAGTGAAATGGCCAATATCAGCCACGCTACGTCCCGTTACATCAGTGACTGGCTGGCGATCCGCAGCGATATGATGTTAGCCAATGAAAAAACCATTATCGAATCAGACAACTCTGACCGTGAGATGCTAGTGACTAAACGTGCTGGTGATTTTCTTTCCGTTTATGCTGGTTTTGAAGATGGTTCGATTGCCTTCGGCGATAAAACTGAAGACTGGCCGGCCGACTATGATCCTCGCACTCGCCCTTGGTATCAAGATGCCATGAGTGCTTCTGGGTTAATCCTGACGGAACCTTATCAGGACTTTGATGGCAGTATCGTTGTCAGTTTCGCTAAGGCATTTTCAGGTAACAAAAAAGGTGTGCTCGCTGCGGATCTCACGGTAACCAATATCATCAATGAAGTACTGAACATCTCCATCGACAACAATGGCTTCACCTTCCTGGTGGATGGTAATAACAACATCGTGGCTTACCAGGATGAAAAACTTAGCCAGAAACCACTGACTGACTTAAACCCTAACCTGACCAGCACTAAGATTCGTCAGTTAGTTGATACCTCAGCAATTTCAACCATCAGTTGGCCTGAACAGGGCGATCAGCTGATTTATGTCGCGAATGTACCAACCACTGACTGGTCGCTAGGTATTGTTGTTGATAAAGAGTTGGCGTTTGCTTCCGTGTCAGAACAGATCCAATTCACTGCGCTTGCCTCGCTACTGCTATATATCATCATCGCTTCGATAAGTACCTACACCGTCACTCGCTTGCTTAAACCTCTGCAAGAACTGTCAGCATCGCTGCTGCAACTGGCTAAAGGTGAAGGAGATCTAACCCAGCGTATTGAGATTAAGCGTAAGGATGAAATTGGCGAAGTTGCCGAGCACGTCAATCAGTTCCTGGCTCAGATGCAGATCATGATTAGTGGAATCATTAACCATAGTGACCAGCTAACGAAACAGGCAATTCAGGCGAATCAACTCTCAGAGCAAGCAACGCAACAAATTGAAGCCCAGCAGAATGATGTTAATCAGATCGCTACCGCCATACATGAAATGTCCGCGACTGCAGCTGAAGTTGCCAGCCATGCTGAGATGACTGCGACTGCTTCACAGACCTCATCGATAGCCTGTCAGGATGGCCAGCAAGTGATTGAAAAGAACCGTCAGGCAATCGTAGAGCTGGCGAATCAAGTCAGTGCCGCCGCTGGTGTGATTACTGATTTGGAAAGCAATACCCAAAGCATTAACCAGATCCTATCGACGATTCAGGAAATCGCTGAGCAAACTAACTTACTGGCTCTCAATGCTGCTATCGAGGCTGCTCGTGCAGGTGAGCAAGGGCGTGGTTTTGCAGTCGTTGCTGATGAAGTTCGAGTCCTTAGCCAACGTACTCACGGCTCAACCGAAGAGATTCGTAACATGATTGAGACTCTGCAAAGCAATACCAAGCTTGCGGTAAATAGTATGCAGAGCAGTACCTCACTGGCCGATACCAGCGTCGATTATGCGCAGCAAGCGGCGGATAGCTTAGCGGCCATTACCGATGCAATTACCGAAATCAATGATATGGCGCTACAAATCGCCAGTGCCGCAGAGGAACAACGTGCTGTGAGTGAAGATATCAGCCGTAATACTCAAGGTATTAAGGACGCTTCTGACGTTCTTGCTGAGCAAGCAATTCAGAGTAGCGACAGTGCTAACCATATGCGTGGTTCAGCAGAAACCATGCGCGATGAAGTTGGTCGCTTTAAGGTTTAACACTTTGTTTTAAGCCTTATTTGATGCATATTGTCAGCCTGTATTTTTTCCCAATCACAAGGACATGGTGTCAATGGGTTATGAATGGCTGGCACTGGCAGCTGCGTTTTTATGGGCAGTTGCCAGCATACTCTCTGTTACCCCTGCCCAGCACTTAGGCACATTTGCTTATAGTCGCTGGCGTATGGGCTGCACCTCAGCAATCTTAGCTTCTATTGCACTTTTTACCGGTGGTTGGGCGAGCGTAGAAACGAGTGCTATTTCCGCCATGATGCTCTCTGGTGTAATTGGTATCTTCATTGGCGATACTGCGCTGTTTGCCTGTTTGAATCGTATGGGGCCGAGACAGGCGGGTCTGTTGTTCTCATGTCACGCGGTTTTCTCCGCAATTCTCGGCTACTTCTTATTTAGTGAAACCATGACCAATCTTGAGCTGCTTGGCTCAGGATTGGTGTTTTCTGGTGTACTCACAGCGATTTTCTTTGGTCGTAAAGGGCAATCAAACAACCAACTCGAGTCGATCAAAGGCAAAGTCTGGGTAGGCATCAGCTTAGGTTTGCTCGCCGCCCTGTGCCAGGCATTGGGTGGAATCATCGCCAAACCTGTCATGCTGACCGAGATAGACCCAATCGCCGCATCAGCAATGAGAATGATGACAGCGTTTGCTGCTCACTGTTTGTTTTTCTTCAGCGGTGCCAGACTGGCTCGGGCAACTCGTCCTATGAACCTGAAGATTTTTTCTATCACGGCACTCAACGGCTTTTTAGCGATGGCGGTCGGAATGACGCTGATCCTCTATGCACTTCAACAAGGTAATGTCGGCATGGTTGCACTACTTTCTTCTACGACACCTATCATGCTGTTGCCTATACTTTGGATTTATTCGGGCAAACGCCCCAATCGATTTGCCTGGATCGGCGCGATTGTCGCAGTAGCTGGCACTGGCATTCTCGTCAGTTAGCAGCAATTAAATCGATAGGTATTTCCAGCTTTATTTTGCGCTTTGATAGGCGACAATGGAGTGATTAAGGCAGAGACTCAAATTGAGCACACTGCGAGTAGGGTGAAAGATAGCAACAATATTTAGCAAACAATATTTGATCTTAACCTACAGTTTTGGTTAAAAAGTGTAGTAAAATTACGCTAATTTTGTTTCCAAAGTTACTTTGAAATTTGACGAGGTCATCACTATGACAGCTAAGAAGCCAATGGCTCTAGTTATTCTTGACGGTTACGGACACCGTGAAGATACAGCAAGCAACGCAATCGCAAATGCTAAAACTCCAGTATTAGACGGTCTGTTTGCTAACAATCCAAATACTCTAATCTCTGCTTCTGGCATGGATGTAGGCCTACCTGACGGTCAAATGGGTAACTCAGAAGTGGGTCACACCAACATTGGCGCAGGCCGAGTGGTATACCAAGATCTTACTCGCATCACTAAATCTATCGCTGACGGCGAGTTCACAAGCACTCCTGCTCTGGTTGAAGCAATTGACGCTGCTGTTAAAGCAGACAAAGCTGTGCACATCATGGGTCTAATGTCTCCAGGTGGCGTTCACTCTCACGAAGATCACATCTACGCTGCAGTTGAAATGGCTGCTGAGCGCGGTGCTGAGAAGATTTACCTACACTGCTTCCTTGATGGTCGTGATACACCACCACGCAGTGCTGAAGGCTCTCTACAACGCTTCCAGGACCTATTCGCTAAACTAGGCAAAGGTCGTGTTGCTTCTCTAGTTGGTCGTTACTACGCTATGGACCGTGACAACAACTGGGATCGTGTTCAGGTTGCTTACGACCTCCTAACTCAAGGCAAAGCCGAGTTCACTTACGATTCAGCGGTTGCTGGTCTTGAAGCAGCTTATGCTCGTGAAGAGAACGATGAGTTCGTTAAAGCAACAGCGATTAAAGCTGAAGGCCAGGAAGACGCAGCAATCCAAGATGGCGACGCAGTAATCTTCATGAACTACCGTGCTGACCGTGCTCGTCAAATCACGCGTACTTTCGTACCTGATTTCGCAGGCTTTGAGCGTGCAGTATTCCCAGCGATCAACTTCGTAATGCTGACGCAATACGCGGCTGATATTCCTCTGGCAATTGCATTCCCACCAGCATCTCTTGAGAACACTTACGGTGAGTGGCTATCTAAGCAAGGTAAAACTCAGCTACGTATCTCTGAAACTGAAAAATACGCACACGTAACTTTCTTCTTCAACGGTGGCGTTGAATCAGAATTTGAAGGTGAAGAGCGTCAACTTGTTGCTTCTCCAAAAGTAGCGACATACGACCTACAACCTGAAATGAGCTCTGAAGAGCTAACAGAGAAGATGGTTGCTGCGATTAAATCAGGCAAATACGACACTATCATCTGTAACTACCCTAACCCAGATATGGTTGGTCACACTGGCGTTTACGAAGCGGCTGAAAAAGCAATTGAAGCTGTTGATGCATGTGTAGGCAAAGTTGTTGCAGCTATCGAAGAAGTAGGCGGTCAAATGCTGATCACTGCTGACCACGGTAACGCTGAAATGATGGTAGACCCAGAAACAGGTGGTACACACACTGCGCACACTAACCTGCCAGTACCTCTAATCTACGTTGGTGACAAAGCGGTTGAGTTCAAAGAAGGCGGTAAACTGTCTGACCTTGCTCCTACTATGCTGTCTCTGACTGGTTTAGAAATCCCAGCTGAAATGTCTGGCGAAGTATTGGTTAAATAATTCAACCAATCTCACTGACACTAAGCCCGAGCCTATGCTCGGGCTTTTTAATTTACCGATATATCCTTATCACTAGCAAGTTTTAACATTCCTCTTTCGTCTAGCGAATTTGTTTGGTTATACTGATTGCCCGTCAAATAGTTAGGATTGATTTGAACAATGGCTGTCACTCACCAAAAGGCATTTTCTGCCGGCAAACGACTCGTTACGCTAGGGTTGGTTCTTGCTGCCTGTTCACTATCCCCAACTTACGCGGCTACTAATGCTGAACTTAAAGGTGTGAGTGGCGAGATTTCACGTCAAAAGAGCTCTCTTTCTTCGCAACAAAAGAAACTCGACTCTCTGCAACAATCACTAAAGTCACAAGAAACCACCATCAACCGCCTCGAAAATGAGATTAAACAATCCAAAGCGGCGCTGAAAAACACCAACCAGAATATCGCTAAGCTAGAGAGCAAAGTCGATAAGCTGGAAAGCGATAAGAAAGCCCAGAGCGATAAGTTAGCAGAGCTGATTCAGACCTACTATGTTACCCAACGTGCTAAATCATCAACCAATATCCTTAACCAGGGCGTTGAAGAGGATCGCATTAGTCAGTACTTCCAGCACTTAGCCAAAGAGCGTGCTAACACCATTGCTGAGCTTGAAAAGACCGTCAAAGAACTTGCACAAAGTCGTGAGCAACTCAACTTAGAGAAAAAGCAGATCACGACTTTGCTTAATCAACAAACCACTAAACGCGATCAACTGGCCAAAACTCAGTCCAAGCGTAAAGGCACGGTATCTCAGATCAAGAAGAGTATCTCCAACGATAAGGTTTACCTCTCTGAGCTACAACGAAATGAGACCAGATTAAAAGCCGAAATTGCCAAAGCAGCGAAGAGAAATGCGGTACCAATGGATGGCTTAGCCAGACAAAAAGGCAAGCTTCCATGGCCACTCAGAGGTAAGACTCTACACAACTACGGCACGACCCAAACAGGCCAGATTAAGTGGAAAGGCATGGTGATAAACGCCGATTATGGTCAGTCAGTCAAAGCGGTCTACTCAGGGACCGTCGTATTTGCAGACTATCTGCGTGGCTATGGTCTGGTGGTGTTGCTCGACCATGGCAAAGGCGATATGACCCTTTACGGTTTTAACCAGAGCCTGCTTAAGAAGGAAGGTGATAAGGTTGCGGCTGGTGAGAAGATCGCTCTCGCGGGTGATACTGGCGGCCAATCCCGTCCATCGCTCTACTTTGAGATTCGCCGTAATAGTAAAACCCAAAACCCGAAAGCTTGGTTAACTCGATAAAGCAAAAAGGCCTGAACAATTCAGGCCTTTTTCATACTATGAGTAGTACTGTTCCACACTCTGAATAAACTGGTCTAGTTGTTGTTTCTCGAGCGCATTGATTCCGGCTGCTGCTGCACGCCCTCCTCCAGACGGGAACTGACTACAGATATCCCCCGCCCCTTGTTTATTATTCAGTGGAGCACGTAACGAAACGGTATAAGTCCCATCTGCATTTTCCGTTAATACCGCATGAGCACTATCGGGTGACTGGTTAGCTAATAAGTTGCCGTAGACACCACTGATACGACGAGAGGAAGCTTGATCAGGTAGCTCAAAAACGCCCAATTTATCACTTTGATGTCGAGGTTCTATTGCTAAGGCTTTATCCATATCTTGCTGATAAGCTGAACGCAGAACATAAAACGGTGAGCTTTGATCGGCAATAACAGCAAAAGGATCATGATAGGTCAAAAGCTCTTGAAACAGTTGGTCGGGCTGATAATGAAGATCGGCGAGCTGACTTCCGTAGCCGTTATAGTTGATCAAAGTACCCAGCTCTTTGAGTTGCTCTTTCTGCTCAAATGACAGATTGGCTTTGTCTGCAAGCTGATCCGCTTTAGCAATTAAGTTATCACCATAGGCAGCAGTAATAGCCCAGTAATGAAAACGACCACCGAGAAGCTTGTCGATGATAAGCGCGGTACAGGTATTAGCATCAAGGTCGATATGAGCTTCTAAGTTTGTATGCTGAGGAATATCACCTGACTTATGATGATCGGCATAAAAAACGCGAGCACCGGCGGCCAGAGCGGCCTCAAGACCAGCTTTGTTCTTCTCCATCGAGATGTCCAAAGCAACAATAGAATCGTCTGAGTTAATGGTGAGCTTCTCCAGTAATTGGATATCACGCTTAACCCCAGTAACGAGAGTTGACTCTTTTGGCTCAGCCAGTCGCAGCTGGAGCAGAGCGATGATGCCATCCGCATCGCCATTAAAAACATCGTAGTGCATAAAACAAAACCCATTAAAGTAGCTCTCTTTACTCTAATGGGTTGGTTATCTTTTCACAATTTCAATTAGTTATGACTAAGCATGAATCGCTTTAACGCCATCTTCCAATAATTGTAGTTGCTCTAAGCCTTGTGGTGTCGCTTTTGGTTTCACTACCGAGATCATCTGTAGCATCCCCTGATGGATCACCTGCTCGGTAATTTGAGTTTTAGGAGACATCGCAGCCTGATAGCCCAGCCAGCTTGAAGCGATTAAGTGCAACGTCGTCACCAGTGACTTCATTTCACTGTCTGCAACAGAAACAAGTTCTAAACCAACGAAAGCACGCATAATATTAATCAGGTTCCCCTGAAGCTTCTCTTGCACCTGAATATACTCTTCATGTAACTGCTCATCACGCTGAAGGATTTCTGGCAAATTGGCGTAGAAGAATCGGTATTTCCACATCAAAGTAAAAATGGAATCCAGGTAGTGCTTAAGCAGAACTAGGCTCTCTTGCTGCCCTTGAATAGGAGTAAAGCGTTCCAGTAGCTCATTCGAATAAAGCGCAAAAATCTCGCGCACTATTTCCTGCTTATTACGAAAATGGTAATAGAGATTGCCCGGACTAATATCAATATGTGCAGCGATGTGGTTAGTAGTGATATTCCTTTCACCATGCTCATTAAATAATTCCAGTGCAGCTAGCACTATCTTGTCACGAGTTTTCATCTGTTATCCGTATTCCTTTCCATTTATCTGGCAGTATAGCGACTAGTGTAACCTATAACAAAAAAGCGCCTGGTCATATCAGGCGCTTTCATTAGATTACTCAATTATTTGTGGTACGGCTTAGATAACTCATGCACCGCTTCGACAAATACGCCAGCATTCTCAGGCGGCACGTCAAGGTGAATACCGTGACCTAAGTTAAACACATGGCCTGTACCTGCGTCACCGAAGCCTTCAAGAATAGTCGATACTTCTTCACGGATACGCTCAGGAGAAGCATACAGCATTGAAGGATCCATATTACCTTGTAGTGCAACCTTGTCGCCCACACGCTTAACAGCATCGGCAATATTGATTGTCCAGTCCAGACCAACTGCATCACAACCCGTTGCTGCGATCTGCTCTAGCCACATACCGCCATTCTTAGTGAACAGAGTAACAGGCACGCGACGACCGTCGTTTTCACGGATTAGACCATCAACAATCTTGTGCATGTACTGAAGTGAGAACAGGTTGTAATCACGAGGAGTAAGAACGCCACCCCATGTATCAAATACCATAACAGACTGAGCACCCGCTTTGATCTGCGCATTGAGGTATTCAATCACGCTGTCCGCCAGCTTATCTAGCAGTAGGTGTAGTGTTTGAGGCTCTGCATACATCATCTTCTTGATCTTAGTGAATGCTTTCGAGCTACCACCTTCAACCATGTAGGTCGCTAGAGTCCATGGACTACCAGAGAAACCGATTAGCGGCACATCACCGTTTAGATCTTTACGGATCTGACGCACTGCATTCATAACGTACTGCAGTTCACCTTCAGGATCCGGTAAACCGATTTTTTCTACGTCAGCTTTACAAGTGATTGGCTTATCGAATACTGGGCCTTCACCCGCTGCGAAGCGAAGTTCTAAACCCATCGCATCTGGGATAGTTAGAATGTCTGAGAACAGGATTGCCGCATCAAGAGGGAAACGACGCAGTGGCTGCAATGTTACTTCCGATGCTAGCTCTGCATTCTTACACAGAGACATAAAGTCACCCGCTTCTGCGCGAGTCGCTTTGTATTCTGGAAGGTAGCGACCGGCCTGACGCATCATCCATACTGGAGTGTAATCTACAGGCTGCTTTAGTAACGCACGAAGGTAGCGGTCATTTTTTAATTCTGTCATTCCGTTTATCCGATTATTAGGCTCAACTTTGTTGCGGCTATTCTAACACTGTTTGGCTCTCAAAAGCTGTGTGCTTTGCAACCTAGATCAAGTTATTAACTTTTAAATCAGTGCTTAATTTGCACCCACTCAGTAACAGTGTTAAAAATTTGTTTGCTAGCGAAAACTACAATTATAAACTGGACACATAGTGTTCAGCATCTCATAACGACATCTTACTTACCCCCTCCTTCTGGAGGGTTTTTTTTACTTTATTTTCAACCACCTAGCTTTTAGCTAGTGAGATTGTATGCTCAATCAATGCTCTGGCGATTGTCCCCTCTGGGGCTACTGGTGGAAGCTGATTAACGTCAAACCACTGTGCGTCACTGAGCTCGCTATAATCCGGTTTTAATGTACCTGATTGATAATCGGCTAAAAAACCCATCATCAGACTGGATGGAAATGCCCATGGCTGACTACCAAAATAGCGAATATTAGTCACATCGATACCCGTTTCTTCTTTCACTTCACGGGCAACACACTGCTCTAAAGTCTCTCCTACTTCAACAAAGCCAGCAATCACCGTATACATGCCATTACGATGTCTTGGATGTTGCGCCAAAAGCAGCTGATTATCTTTTCTAACAGCAACGATAATACATGGGAATATTCGCGGATAATGGAGGGTTCGGCAATCACCACACTGCATCGCCAGCTGGTTATGATTGAGGTGGTTTCGTCCACCACACTGGGGACAAAAACGCAGTGTCTGTGACATATGACCATATTGAACCGCCTTGCTCATTAGCAGAAAAAGCGGTTCAGGAAAATGTAAGCAGTCGCGCAGAGAAGTAAGCTCTAATTCAGCGTCAATATCAGCTTCATTGAGCCAGTAAACAGGCGTATTTTCATAATGCCCCAGCTGAATCGCCTGCTGATAAGGCAAGCCATAATCCTGCGCCATCCCTTTCGGTAGCTCACCTTCAACCAGCCAGATATCACTTCCTGATACAATACACCAATAAGCAGCGTTCATACGGTTTGTCTCACCTTTAGTTAACATTAGCCCACCTCTCCACTTGCAGTTCGTCTATTTTACTGGCAATCTAAATTCATACCAGAGTTTGTAGTCACGCAAATTTAAGGCTATAAATTTTAGTAACGACAAGAGGTTGTAACTCTGAACAAGCTTTGAGACCAAAGCATAATGATCACCAGAGAAGTGATCCGATCATGAGGATATGGTCATGTTGAATAAATTCAAACAAACACAAGAACAATGGGGTGGCTCAAGCGAAGTCATCGATCACTGGCTTGAAACCAGACAGGCACTTATTGTTGAATATTGTCAGTTGGGCGCCCTACAACCTGCGAACGGACACGCTAACGTCGTCGAACTTCCTTCCCCTAAACAAATCAGCTCTTTTTGCGACCACGTCGTCGATTATATCTCCGAAGGCCACTTCAAAATCTACGATATGGTAATGAAGAAATGGCAAGCAACCGGCTTTAAAACCAATAACGAAATCGACGCTACCTACGCAAAAATTGTCTTAACGACAGAGCCTTTGCTTGAGTTTAACGACAAGTATGTCAGTGTTAGTTCCGATGATGAGCTACCTGACTTCGAAGCTGACATGTCTAAAATTGGTGAATTGCTGGAAGTGCGCTTTGAGGTTGAAGATAACCTGATTCAGCTTATTGCCGATAGTTTAGCGATACCGCCAGGCGCGTAAGCAA
>NZ_AEVS01000020.1 GCF_000189255.1 Vibrio brasiliensis LMG 20546
TTTTTTATGTTTATCAACTAACTAATCATTCGGATTAACGCGGACAATATCTTCCTGACCGTGCTGGAATTGCTTCTTCAACTCCGCTTTTGACTTGAAGCTGATCTCACCACCCTGAGCAACCGTCATGTGCTGAGCATCTGAATTGTGTTTAGATTGATACAACATCACAGCCTGCATACAAGAATCTCGCTGCTGTTGCGAAAGTGCGTTACCCTCAGGCCACTTGCCTGTTTCTACAGCAAAAAGTAGACGCTCATATGCCTCGGGTGTGATGGCGTTAATTAACTGCTCTGCGTCCATGGTATATCCTATAATCAATCAAGATAGACGAACATTAACTGGCTGGGAGCTTGAGTCAAGGCAACTGCTAATAATAAGCGTAACGGATCACAAGCAATAATAATATGAAACTAACAAATGTCCTCACCCTACTGAGCGCCAGTATTGCTCTTAGCGGGTGTTTCGAAGGTAACAAGAACACTGAGCAGCTTTGCAATGACAACCCTGCACTTCAGTGTGAAAGGCTTAATGTGGGTGACGGTCAGTGCCGAGTACCTCGTACTGATCTCATTTGGCATCGTTTTGAAGTTCTGAAAAACCCTAGCGACGATAATTACATCAAAGAGTACATGCTACTTGCCGAGTATAAAAAGTGCCTCGAGTTGGCGTCACAAATTCAGCCTATTGATCAATCTGGGCTGAAGCAACGCCGCTTTGATGCTTTGATTAATTCAGGTCAGGACCTTGAGACCATAGTGGCTCGCCTGGAAAAATCACAATCTCCGCAATCGCTCTACTTCCTTTGGAGTCAAACCGGCAGCGATCAAGCCAGACGTTCATTTTTGCAACTCGAAGGGACTCAGGCTCTGGAAAGTGCCGAGATGCAATATGCGCTTGCCACCTTCTACACCAGCCGTGACCAGGCCAAAACACGCCAATTATTACTCCATGCTCTAGAGTTGACCAAACGTGGCGGTGTTAACACGGAGATCTTTAAATCTCTGGCGAGTACCACCTATCGTCTCGGCATGAAAGAGGAAGCCTATATCTGGACTATGGTTGCACAAAGGTTTGAGGTACCTATCGCGTCACAAAGCGAACTTCAGTTGCTGTACGGCTTTGATAGCAGTACCTACCAACAGTTAGACGATATTGCAGAGAAAGTTGAAGAGATGATAGATAGTGGCTCCTTTAATGTATCGGTGATACCAAGATTCAAATAGAAGCCAACCATCTATTGTAAGGATAAAACAAACAGCGGTGATTAATTCACCGCTTTTTTATGAATTGTTGAAAATTAACGACACTGAATTAACGCAGAATCTTTCACCTGTCGTTTGCGGACCATCCGGAAAAACGTGACCCAAGTGGCTATCACAAGCTGCGCACCTAATCTCAGTTCTCACCATTCCGTGACTAAGATCTTCTAAATAGCGAATAGCCTCATTATTGACAGGGGCATCAAAGCTCGGCCAGCCACAGCCAGAGTCATACTTGTTATCAGAGGTAAACAGCGGGGCCTGACAACAGGTACAGGCGTAGATACCTGTTTGTTTATTATGAAGTAACTTGCCAGAGAACGGCGCTTCTGTCCCCTGCTCCCGACATACACGATACTCCTCATTGGAGAGCGTCTCACGCCAGTATTCATCAGGCTTCACAACCTTTTCTATCTTATGTTTCACGGACTTAAATCTCCACATTCTCATTTTTTATTATGACTTTTTTCGCGAAAAACTTGCGAACAATAACCTTTGTAGCACATACTTTGAGACCATAACAGGATGGTTAAACTTTCAGCAGCGCTGTCAACATCTGAACTATTTTACGTCAACTGGTTAGGGAAAAAACCAGTAATCCGTTCAAAACATAACCATTTGCGACTAATTGTGAAAAAAAGCGACGCTTTTTTTTGACTTTAAACAAGTTAAGTCCGATTATCTGTTGCAGATTTTGACTGGATTCTGTAATTTTACTACCAGTTATCTTTAATCAGAAATTAAGTTGTGGAGCAACTATAATGACTATCAAAGTAGGTATTAACGGTTTTGGCCGTATCGGTCGTTTCGTATTCCGTGCAGCGCAAGAGCGCGCAGACATCGAAGTAGTAGGTATCAACGATCTTATCGATGTAGACTACATGGCATACATGCTTAAGTACGACTCAACTCACGGCCGTTTCAACGGTACTGTTGAAGTTGAAGGTGGTAACCTAATCGTTAACGGTAAGACTGTACGTGTTACTGCTGAGCGTAACCCAGAAGATCTTAAGTGGGACGAAATCGGTGTTGACGTTGTAGCTGAAGCTACTGGTCTTTTCCTAACAGACGAGACTGCACGTAAGCACATCACAGCTGGCGCTAAGAAAGTTGTTCTAACTGGTCCTTCTAAAGACGCGACTCCAATGTTCGTAATGGGTGTTAACCACTCTACTTACGAAGGTCAAGACATCGTTTCTAACGCTTCTTGTACTACTAACTGTCTAGCACCTGTTGCTAAAGTTCTTAACGACAAGTTCGGTATCGTTTCTGGTCTTATGACTACAGTTCACGCTACTACAGCGACTCAAAAAACTGTAGACGGTCCTTCTGCTAAAGACTGGCGCGGTGGTCGTGGTGCTTCTCAGAACATCATCCCATCTTCAACTGGTGCTGCTAAAGCTGTAGGCGTTGTTCTTCCAGAACTAAACGGCAAACTAACTGGTATGGCTTTCCGCGTACCAACAGCTAACGTTTCTGTAGTTGACCTAACAGTTAACCTAGAGAAAGGCGCATCTTACGAAGCTATCTGTGCAGCAATGAAAGAAGCTTCTGAAGGCGAACTAAAAGGCGTTCTAGGCTACACTGAAGACCAAGTTGTTTCTCAAGACTTCATCGGTGAAGTTCAAACTTCAGTATTCGATGCTAAAGCTGGTATCGCTCTAACTGATAACTTCGTTAAAGTTGTATCTTGGTACGACAACGAAATCGGTTACTCAAACAAAGTTCTAGACCTAATCGCTCACATCTCTAAGTAATCTCTACTTAGAAAGCGTTTAGCGAAGAATTTCGTTAAAGAAAAGGCGGCTCTTGAGTCGCCTTTTTAGTATCTGTTGGTTTGATAATGCCATTGGGGTTACACCCACTTGTTCATTGCAACCCTAGTGAACAATTGAATGTAATTTCTCTAATCAGGGACAATAGAATGAATTTAACTCAATTACCTGCTTTAACCGTTCTTTCCGATAACGTCACTATCGTTGAAAAAGACAAGGTTAAAATCGTTCGCATAATTCATGATAAAGCCACTGCGGGTATTGCACTGCACGGTGGTCATGTTGTTTCGTTTCAACCTGCAGGTCAGCCAGAGCTAATCTGGATGAGCGAAGAGGCTATCTTTGACGGTAGCGCTGCACTACGTGGCGGCATTCCTGTCTGCTGGCCTTGGTTTGGCCGCATTGCAGCACCCGCTCATGGCTTTGCCCGTTCGTCTCAATGGCAACTCATTGAGCATAGAGAAAATGAACAAGGCGTAATCGTTGAGCTGGGTCTTTGTGATAGCGAAGAGACTCACGCAATTTGGCCGAATAAGTTCGATGCTCGCCTTATCGTTGAAGTGAAGGAACAGCTCACAGTCACTCTGAAGGTAACCAACACCGACGATAAAGCCTGGCTGTTCTCCGGTGCCCTGCACACTTATCTTAATCTGGGTGATATTACTCAGGCAGAGACCAAAGGTATGGGTTCTGAGTACATTGATAGCCTTCAATCAGGCAAACTTTGTACGGGTGGTGAAGTATTGAAACTGACCGACACAATTGATCGGGTTTACACTAAGCCGGAAGCAGAAATTCGCGTTCAAGATCCAGTGTTTAGCCGCACAATTAAAATCGAGAACGAGGGCCATAATTCAGCAGTGCTTTGGAACCCGTGGGCCGCTGGTGCGCAATCAATGGCAGATATGTCAGATGAAGGTTACAAAACTTTCTTGTGTGTCGAATCAACCCTTCACGCACCTTCTCTTGAGCAAGGTAAACAACTCATGCCAGGTGAAGTTCATCACTTGGTTACCACTATTTCAGCAAACTAACCTCTGTGTCGCAGGCGTTTTTCCTGCGACATTCTTTTTCTTCGAAATCAATTCTTCTTTTCTGCGGTCTTTCTAATCAGTTGTGAACAGACTTTGTAACTAATTGTTTAAGTTATCACTTAAATGATTAATATGAATCAAATTCAAATTACACATAACTCATTACTATTGTTGCTTCACTTGCTGCACAACAGATCACATTTGAACCATAACAAAGTCTTTAAGACGGGATCATAAAAGATGCTAGAAAAACTTAAAAACCAAAGCGTAGGCTTCCAGCTTAAGTTAGTGATATTACTATGTTTACTGGTTTCATTCGCTGGCACGGCAACACTGGTATACCGAAATGCCTCAAATGTGTTGCTAGACACAACGTTAAAAGGTCACCAATCTGAAGTCGAAGCGATGGCAATGACTATCGCTGGACAATTTGATGCTTACCTTCACACAGCCAAGGTGCTTGAGTCGACGTTTAGAAATGGCTATTTAGCGGGCGTCTATGTCGAAGACTATAACGTCGATTTTAATGGCAAATCACTACCGAATATTACCCAATACGGCGAAAGCCTGATTGGTGATACCAAACTGGTTGATAGCTTTACCCGTGATACTGGCGCCGTTGCCACTCTATTCGCACCTTTAAACGGCGATTTCGTTCGCGTGTCGACTTCTCTGAAAAACCCTTCCGGTCAACGTGTCGTTGGCACCACATTGGGTAAAAACCATCCAGGCTACCGCCAACTTATCAGCGGTCAACCTTACTATGCACAAGTGAAGCTATTTGGTGATAGCTACATCACCTACTATGCGCCAATTAAGGATGCATCAGGTAAAGTTAACGGTATCTCTTTCATTGGCTTACCTGTCGAGCAGGCAACACAAGATTTGTATAAATCGCTGAGTTCAATCACATGGGGTGATACCGGATACACGATTGTGGTTGATAACCGCGAAGACAATTTAGGTAAATATCTCCTTCACCCTGTCCATGACGAGAATGCGCCTTCAATCATCGAAGTGAGTGACTACGATGGTAACAAACCTTTCCATCAGATTTTCGAGCAAGAGAGTGGGCTAATTCGCTACCCTTATGAATATCAGGGTACAGTTGGTGAAAAATACCTTGTCTACACGGAAGTACCGGGCTGGAACTGGAAACTCCTTGGCGGAACCTTCATTAAAGAAGTCACCAAGGGTAGTGACACTTTACTCAAGCTGATTATTACTATCGCAACAGTGGTTGCTATCATCACCTTCATCATCCTGACGGTTTTCCTTAACCGCAATCTTAAGCCGTTAACGGTACTGAATGGCTATATGACTCGTTTAGCGAAAGGTGAAGTCAGTCTTGATATTCCTTCGACAGGTAAAGCGTCGAAAAACGAAATCATCAACCTGAGTAACGGCGTAGCCAATATGGCCACCCAGTTAAACACCTTGGTTGGAGAAATCCGTTCCACCAGCGATTCTGTTCAGCAAGCGTCACAGAGCGTTTCTGGCGATGCACAACGTAATCTGAGCCAGTCAGACCTTCAGCAGCAACAAGTCGAGCAAGTGGCTACCGCAATCGAAGAGATGGCCTCTTCGGCGCAGGCAGTTGCTCAGCAAGTAGAAGCGATTGCAGAAAATGTTCGTCTAACCAATCAGGATAGTCAGTCAGGACTTGAGGTCGTTGAAAATGTTTGTATCGATGTCGCTCAGTTAAACGATCAGTTAGACAACTCAGCTAAAGCAATAGAACAAGTGAACTCGGATAGCGAAGCGATCCAGACCGTCACTAAGATGATCGATGAGATTGCAGAGCAAACTAACCTGCTGGCACTGAACGCGGCGATCGAAGCAGCTCGTGCTGGCGAACAAGGACGTGGTTTTGCCGTTGTTGCTGATGAAGTTCGTACCCTAGCCCATCGAACTCAAACGTCGGTTCAGGATGTTGTGACTATCATTGAACAGCTTAAGAGCTCAACCAATAACGCCGTTCAACTGATGTCACAAAGCCAGGTCAATGCTAATCAGGTTCTGGATAAGGCTCAGGAAGCTGGCGTAGCGCTTGAAGCTATCGCGTCTCAGGTTCAGTCAATCGCTGGACAAGCAGATACTATTGCCGCCACTTCAGAAGAACAGGCTAACGTATCGCAAGAGATTGCGACGAATGCCAACTCGATCAGTGAGTTAAATCGAGAAAGCCGTGAAACGAGCGCCAAAACGACGGAAAGTGCTGAGCATCTGATCAAACAAGCTGCTTCGCTCAAACAGCAAGTAGACTTCTTCCACTAACAAGGGTCTATAACAGCTCATTCTCTAACCCTAAGGGCAACGCTGGTGTGTTGCCCTTATTCATATCCGCTCACCGCTAGTCTGCTGCTGTGCTTCCTGATAAACTTCGCCCACTCAGTTTCGATTAGAGCCATTTATGTCTTACACCTGTCCTTTATGTCACCAAACTCTTTCACGCAACGAGCGTACTTTTCGCTGTGAGAACAATCATGCATTTGATCTGGCCAAAGAAGGTTACCTCAACCTGATGCCAGTCCAGCATAAGCGTTCTAAAGATCCCGGTGATAACAAGGAAATGATGCAGGCTCGCCGACGCTTTCTGGAGAAAGACCACTATCAACCGCTCAAACAGCGAGTGGCAGCTCTGATTTCGGAACTACTGATCAACAGCGAACACCGCCTGTTGGATATTGGTTGTGGCGAAGGCTATTACACGACAGAAGTATCTGATGCTCTGACTCAACAGAACGCGAATTCCGTCACTTATGGATTAGACATCTCGAAAGTTGCCATTCGCTATGCGGCAAAGCGCTACCCGAATTGCCACTTCTCTGTTGCCTCCAGCCACAGGTTGCCATTTGCTGAACAAAGCCTGGACGCAATTTTACGTATTTACGCTCCGTGCAATGCTCAGGAGCTAAATCGCGTCATCGCTGATAAGGGTATCGTCGTCACGGTGACCCCCGCGGGTCGCCATTTGTACCAACTCCGCGATGAAATCTATCCTGACGTGCGGTTACATAGTGAAGAGGCAGAATCGATTGAAGGCTTCGCTCTAGAGCACGAGGAGAAACTAAGCTATATGATGCAACTGAGCGATGGTGATGGCTTCGACCTGCTGCAGATGACTCCGTTCGCCTGGAAAGCAAATGAAGAGCTTAAGCAAAGACTAAAATCAGCTACACTTTTTCAATGTGAGGCTGACTTTATGATTCGTGTTTATCGCAAGCAACAAACCCAAAATTGAGAACCATTCTCGTTTTCATTGAGTTCACCGACAGTCTCCATTACTATTGCCGCTCAGTTTAATGGAGGCTGTTATCATGACCCGGTTGATTGGCGTACTTTTTAGTTGTCTAGCCCTTAGCGCTTGCTCATCAGGCGTTCACTCTTCTGACCAGCAAAAAGTCACCACTTTCTACGATTACCAACTTTACACACCGGCTAACCAGCCCATTTCAGTTAGCTCACTACCAACGGTACTGACTGATGCCGATGTGATATTAATCGGCGAATGGCACACCCATAGCGCAATTCATCGTTTTCAAACCGACATAGTTAAACAGCTTGTGTTGGACAATCCGCAACTTGCCCTTTCAATGGAGCAATTTTCACGGGACAAACAATCCGTCATCGATGCGTATCTCAATGGTGAAATTGGCGAGCAGACTCTGATCAAAACTGGCAACGGCTGGCCAAACTATGAAAGTGATTATCGACCTCTGATCGAATTAGCAAAGGCGAACTCAATGCAAGTCCTGGCCGCTAACGCTCCTAAACCCATCGTGCGCTGTATTGGCCGTCAAGGTATAGCTTATCTGGATAAACTCGATGCTGACGACAGAGCCTATCTGGCACGAAACGTAGAGACAGGTCCAAGCCGATATAAAGACAAGTTTATGGCATCGATGCATCATGGTAAGCCAGAGCAGACCGAGCGTCAGTTCGCCGCGCAGGTCACTTGGGATGAGACCATGGCCGAATCGATTACTGATTACATTCGTCACCATCCCGATCATCAGGTCGTGCATATCGCAGGTAAATTCCACACCGAGCAAGGGCTGGGGATCAAAACGTCAATCTTACGCAGAATGCCCGAGCTCAACGTGGTTGTGATTACTCCCACCAGTGAACCTGCATCCGTCAACTCTGACAATGAAGATTATCTACTTCAGGTACTAGCGCCTCCGGTACGCTATGTAAAACAAGAGAATCGCATCGCGGCATACCACCACTTAACCAAGAGAAACGACAGCCTTAGCTGCAAGTAGGCATCGATTTTGCTCTTCATACCCAGCCTGGTGATGCATTGTTAAAAAGTATTAACGAGATAATAACTAGGCACGGTTTATGCTTGGTCTTTTTTCATACAAATTTTGCATATTGTGCACAAGTTTTTCATCAAGCAGCCGATATATTGTCTGAGGATGATGTAAGGAGATCATTATGACCCCAGTAGGAATGGAGCCAGCTAAGCTGTCCCCTACCCAGCAGGTAAAACCTCAAGCCAATGCAGCAAATACTACTTCTGGTCCTGCTCCTCTTAAGGTTGAGCAAAATAAAGTGACTCTTTCTGAGGAAGGAAAGGCACTGCTTGCCGCATTGCAGGAAATAGAGAAAGAAGGCGTTCAGGCGAAGGACGAAAACAAATCGGTCGGGGATAAAGTGGAGTCGTTTGCTCACGGCGCACTAGGTATGGACCACCCAGACAAGATTGAAGAAGAGGAAGACGGTTCATATTCTGCGGGGCAATATCTTTCCGCAGCGGCAACCGTTGGAGGCATTCTACTGGCTCTCATTTAATTGTGTGCCAGTAGAGACGTTTTCTATCAACGCCTTTACTCATGTCGACAAATAACTTCGTTTGTCGATAAAAGCACAGCGAATCCATAATTAAGGTACTCATAATTATGGAAATCAACTGTGCGCAACTCATTTTCACTTATTGATAAACCGACTTTTTTCGGTGCTATCGCCCTCCTTCTTGCGATTGTCTTTCCTTTGATCTTATTCCCTCAACAAGGGGCAGATTGGATTGCTGTAGCAAAAACATTTATGACCGATAAACTCGGTTTCCTCTACCTGGCCCTTGGCCTAGGTGCTTTTTTCTTCATGATCTATGTCGTTTTCAGTGACATGGGACAAATCAAACTGGGCGACCCGGACGAAGAACCAGAATTTGCCACTGCGTCATGGGCGGCAATGCTGTTCTGTGGTGGTATCGGCGCCAGTATCCTCTATTGGGGCTGCATCGAGTGGGCTTATTACTACCAGTCTCCGCCGTTCCAACTGGAACCAGGTAGCGAAGAAGCCGTTCGCTGGGCTGCCACCTACGGTCTTTTCCACTGGGGACCAATCGCTTGGGCAATTTACCTAATCCCTGCCCTGCCAATCGCTTACTTCTTCTATGTTCGCAAACAACCAGTATTGAAAGTATCCAGCGCACTAATGCCGGTATTAGGCGAAGAGCGCACCAAAGGCGCTGCTGGTAAAATCGTTGATGTGCTGTTTATCTTCGGCCTGTTAGGTGGTGCGGCAACGACACTAGGCTTAGCAGCCCCGCTTATTGGTGAAGGCCTAAACTTCCTGTTCGGTATTCCACAAACCACATTTAGCCAGATTGTTGTATTGCTTATCTGTACCGCAATTTTTGCCTACTCTTCTTACGCCGGTATGGAGAAAGGGATTAAGGTGCTGAGTAACATCAACTTCTGGGGTGCGATGGGTCTGCTCGCTTTCGTCCTTGCAGCAGGACCGACCATTTTCATGCTGGAAACGGGCTTAGACTCAATCGGTCGCATGTTGTCCAATTTCTTTGTTATGGCGACCTGGGCTGAACCATTCGGTGGTTACGGTACCTTTGATAATACCCACTTCCCACAAGACTGGACCATTTTCTACTGGGCTTGGTGGTTAGTATTCGCTCCTAGTATGGGTCTGTTCGTGGCACGTATTTCTCGCGGTCGTACGATTAAACAGATGGTTTCAGGCTCGATTTTCTTTGGCTCTATGGGCTGTTTCCTGTTCTTTATGATTCTCGGCAACTATGGTCTGTCACTGCAGCTATCAGGAGAGCTGGATGTAGTCGGTATTCTTAATAGTGAAGGCGCAACCAAAGCGATCTTCTCTATGTTGAGTTCACTGCCAATGGGCACCGCGGTTATCGCCGTGTTCACGATTCTGTGTATTATCTTCACCGCAACAACGTTTGACTCTATTTCATACATTCTGGCTTCAGTAGTTCAAAACAATGTCACTGAAGAGCCAATGCGTTGGAACCGTATGTTCTGGGCTTTCACTCTGTCATTCCTGCCAACGGTACTGATGTTCCTGGGTGGCTTAAGTACACTACAAACTGCTGCGATTGTTGGCGGTCTGCCACTACTTGGTATCTCTGTGATGTTGATGATTTCAGCGGTTCGCGCTACCAGCCTCGATCTACGTCATCAGGAAGATTATGTTGAGCCGACAATCAACATCGAAGACCTGCCAGAAATGGATCCTTGGTCTTCTGAAGGTATGGCATTAGCGCGTTTTGAACGTAGTCGTGATGCAGCGCAAGAAGCAGCTGAGCTAGAACGTGAAGCGCTTGCTAACGTGATGAAAGTGAAAAAACGTATTCGCGCATTCGCATTAGAACATGATGGAGAAGAAGAGTTCTCAGACCATCATCTCCCTCAAGAACTGCAAGATGAGCTTCAAAGTGCGCTTGATGCAGTATCAAAGGCTCAGGATGCCAAAGTTGCAGCGTCAGAGCAGGCTCAGAATGCTCGCAGTGAATTCAATCTGGCTGTCGTCAATGCAGCAGCAAACTAGACCGATTCTTTAGTCATTGCTTTTCTCCTTCCTTAAGTCAAAGCTCACCGTTTTGTGAGCTTTTTTTATTGCTGTGGTCAAAATCGAATAAAAGCTCAATTTTATATTTATGCAATAAATGTGAAACATCTCTGCCATAAATCGGTGTTTTAATCGTGTCGCTTTTAGAAATAAGGACAATGCAATGAAGCACTTAACTAAACCTATTATTGCCGCTGTAGCCACTTCTGCTCTCTCTTTTAACGCACTTTCTGCAGAAATCAAAAACGTTATCCTGATGATTGGTGACGGCATGGGTCCGCAACAGGTTGGTCTGCTAGAAACATACGCAAACCAGGCGCCTAACTCAATTTACAAAGGCAATACAACGGCCCTTTATAAGCTGGCACAGGAAGGTGTGATAGGTTCTTCACTCACTCATCCAGAAGACGCAATAGTTGTCGATTCAGCCTGTTCAGCAACGATGCTGGCTACTGGTATTTACACGGGTTCTGAAGTCATTGGTGTCGACTCACAAGGCAACCATGTTGAGACTGTATTAGAACAAGCCAAACGCGTTGGTAAAGCGACAGGTTTAGTTTCGGATACTCGCATGACCCATGCGACTCCGGCTGCATTTGCAGCTCATCAGCCGCATCGTTCATTAGAGAACGATATCGCTGCCGATATGCTAGAGACTAGCGTCGATGTGATGTTGTCTGGTGGCCTGCGTCACTGGATCCCGAAATCAACCAACGAAAAAGGCGCTACCTACAAGGCTCTGGAAACACTCACTCAAGGTGACGTTTACCTGAAATCTAAGCGTAAAGACGAGCGTAACCTGATTACCGAAGCAAAAGATGACGGCTACCAGCTGGCATTTAACCGCACCATGATGGATAAAGCTGACGGTGACAAACTACTTGGCCTGTTCGCGTACTCAGGCATGGATGATGGTATTGCGTACAGCAACAGCAAAGACAGTGTTGAACGCACTCAGCCAAGCCTAAAAGAGATGACTGATAAAGCGCTTAGCATCTTGTCAAAAGACAAAGATGGCTTCTTCCTTATGGTTGAGGGTGGTCAGATCGACTGGGCTGGTCACAGCAACGATGCCGGTACTATGCTGCATGAAATGATCAAATTCGATGAAGCAGTACAGTCTGTTTATGAGTGGGCACAAGGTCGTGACGACACGCTAATCATTGTTACCGCAGACCACGAAACTGGCTCATTCGGCTTTAGTTACTCATCGAAAGATTTACCAAAGCCGCAAAAACGTTCCGGTGAAGCATTTACTAAGCGCGATTACGCACCTAACTTTAACTTTGGTGCCTTTGATATTCTTGATGGCCTCTACAATCAGAAACAGAGCTACTATGGCATGATCAGCGAGTTCCAGAAACTGGACAAAGCGCAACAAACACCAGAGAAGCTAGCAGAGATCGTGAATAGCAATAGCGAATTCCCAATCACAGCCGAGCAAGCGAAAAACGTCCTAGCGAGTAAACCAAATCCCTACCGTTTGGCGCAGCATAAGTACTTAGCTGAAGAACAGGTTCCGGCGATTAATGATTTTGACGCTTTCTTCCCTTACAACGACCGCGGCAACCTACTTGCACGTGAACAGGCAACGGGGCAAAACATCGTTTGGGGTACAGGTACACATACTCATACACCAGTGAATGTGTTTGCCTGGGGACCAGCAGATAAGATTCTGCCAGTGTCGAAAATCATGCACCACTCAGAGCTAGGTGAGTTCATTAAACAACAAGTGAAATAACACGATTAATTAAAACTCGCACTACTTAGCGCCCTTCGGGGCGTTTTTTATCCTTGGCGAAAATTGACTCTCACCACTGAAGCAGTTAAAAATGTCCGTTTTCCCTGCTCAGGCCGTCATTTATGTGTGAAATATTCTCTCAGCAACCTCAGGAAAACTACCAAACTATTGCCCGCTCTATCCGGATTGATGGTCATGCTACCAGCATCAAGCTAGAAGCGAGTTTTTGGCAAATCCTCGAAGAGATCGCCGAACAACAAGATCTGACATTAGCTCGCTTCATCAGCACTATTCATAATGAAGCCTTGCAACACAATGGCGAGATTAACAACTTCACCTCACTATTGCGCTGCGCCTGCCTGATTTATCTTCGCCATCCTGACAACGTGATGGAGATGGTTAAACAACAACTGAACCAGCACGGACAAAAAATCTAGCCTGTCGTACTCCGGTACTACCAAACCGCTCCCACCTGCCTCTAAGCTTGCAGCATCAAGATTAAGAGGTAGTTATGACAAAACTTATTCACTCCATGGTCAGGGTTAAAGACCTTGACCAGTCGATCTCATTCTATCGTCAAGCCCTTGAGTTAGAGGTCAAAGATCAGTTTGTATTTGATGGCTTTAGCTTAACTTATCTGGCTAACACAGAAACTGGTTTCGAACTCGAACTGACACATAACCATGACCAACAAGAAGCATATAGCCATGGTAGTGGTTATGGTCACCTTGCCGTCAGTGTAGAGAATATAGAGCAGGCACATCGACGCATTACCGAACTAGGTATTGAAGCCTCTGATGTCAAAGCCTTTGACCACAACGGCACTCACTTCGCCACTTTCTTTTTTATTACTGACCCTGATGGATACAAGATTGAATTCCTTCAGCGTCAAGGCCGTTACTTATAAAGGGAATCACCATGATTAATCTCACCGCCGAATTCAACGCTAAGTCAGGTTCAGAGCAACATCTGTTGTCACTACTGACTGCACTTATTGAACCAACACGTAACGAACCCGGCTGCATCTCATATCGCTTACTTCAGGATAGTAAGGTCGCAGGTCGTTTCGTTTTTCAGGAGCAGTTTGCCGACCAGTCAGCTTTCGACTTCCATTGTCAGCAGCCTTACTTTCAGCATTTGATTAGTCAGCTGGACGGCGTGTTAGCTGAAGAGCCGACGATTACTTTCTTTGAAGAGATAGAAGCATAAAAAAGAGCGCCTGATGGCGCTCTCTGTTTATTCTTGATTAAGCTGGTTCTCTTTGACCATATGCAAGTGAACATCCTGTTGAGGGAAAGGAATGGAAATCCCTTCGCGGTCAAACCTTAACTTGACCTCTTTGGTCACATCCCAGTAAACATCCCAATAATCATCGGTTTTTACCCATGGGCGAACAATAAAGTCGACCGACGAAGTATTTAGGGTATGAACTTTGATATTTGGCTCAGGAGAGCGTAGCACTGCTGGGTGAGCCGTCACAATCTCAGTCAACACACGCTCAGCTTTGAGCAGGTCATCGCCATAACCAATACCAAACACCATATCTACCCTGCGCAGACGTTCATGGGTAACGTTTTTAATCACATCGCCCCAAATCTTACTGTTCGGAATAATGATGATCTGGTTATCAAAGGTTTTGATCGTTGTATTGACCAGGCTCATGTGGCTTACCTTACCATCCACGCCTCCGGCAAAGACAAAATCACCGACATCAAATGGACGGTAAATTAGCAGCATCATACCCGCAGCAAAGTTGGATAAGGTATCTTGCAAGGCGAAACCGATAATGACACCAGCAATACCGAAACCAGTTAGTACAGGCGCTAAGTTAAGGCCAATTTGCGACAAAGCAACCAGTATACCGATCACCCAGACAATATTGCCCGACATGCCGACGAAGAAGTCCTGCATCAATTGAGAAAGCTTAAGGTTCTTCGACACCACGGTTTTACTGACCACCTTACGAGTCAGCTTCGCCATCATCTTGGTTGCAAGTAGCAATAGCGAAAAGATGAATAGCTGGAACAGATGCTGTGGTGCATTGTTGGCTAACCAATCCCAGATATTGGTCGACCAATGGGAAATAATAGAAATCAGCACCTGACCATCAAATAGATCCTGAGTGATACTCCCGGTCACTTCAAACATCAGGCGTTTGTATTCCGAGGTATTGATATCCAGCTGGTCAGCGATAGAAATCAGAGAGCTGAGACTTTCAACCGCAATTGACATGCGCTGCTTAATCACCAGTTGCGACAACTGAAGCGATGACTTCTCTGATTCAGGGCTTGCAGATAACTGCTTGCCAACCACACCAATCTGTTGATTGAAATACTCAACCGAGGCCGAGATAAGACGGAGTCGCTTACTGACTAGATCACGAAAGCTTGCCGTAGCGGCGGTTTCATCTACACCGAGCTTGCTGAGCCATTCAATGTTCTGCCAGCTTGACTCAATGACATTATCAAAATAGTGCTGTAACTCTTGGTAATCATTGAGCAAGGTGAGGCGTTCCTCATCTTTGGCACCATTAATCTTCTCATTGAGATCTTTGATTTTTCCCTCAAGATAAGTAGTCGCACCTTGTGAGTAGTTCTGCTGCATCTCGACCTGAGTGATCAAGGTCTGTTTTGGCAGTGACTGACGATCAATCGCATTTTCCAGCGCCGACCTTAGTTCCTCATTTTTTTGAAATAACTTTAATTGCAGCGCATCCTTTTCCTGACCACTGCTCGTTAGCAAAGCATCAGATAACTCTTTTAAATCTAAGTTAATTCTTTCCAGAGTTCGCTCTGTTTTTGACGGAGCAACAGGTTGTGATTCATCTGATGCATGCACAACGAAGCTCGCTGACGCACTCATCAGCACAATGAGTCCCAACAAGGAACACAACCAAATACGACTAGCTAGATGTCTCATTAGCACCTCAACCATTAAGCCTTTGTTTCTCTTATAGATAGCCTATAAGTGTACACCACTTACAGCCAAACACTGCTTATTAATCGTCAGCGATAAGTAAATAGTAAAGCAGCCACAAAACACGGCTAAAAGCGATTTCAGCCTAAGCCAGTTCGCTCAAATTTGCGCAATCTCTAACCCTATCATTTGTTCAATTTTCAATTTTGGTACACTTGTTGCTTCCGGGCAACTTCTTGCTTGAGTTGAGCAAGATCTTGCTCGAACCGAGCAAAAAGTTGCTCGGCATGTATATTATTAAACGCTTAAATTATTGAAATATATAGCTTTTAA
>NZ_AEVS01000019.1 GCF_000189255.1 Vibrio brasiliensis LMG 20546
ATTTTAGACGTAAGTCCCTAACAAAAAACTCTGTATCAGATACCTACTCAACATCTATAACGTGCACCTCTCGAAGGGCGCAGCCCGTTCTAAATTCTCGCAGGACGAAGTCCGTTCTCGGAGCGAAGCGTTCTCATATCTCGTAGGGCGAAGCCCGATCTCAGAGCGCAGCGTTCTAGATTGTCGAAGCGAAGCGCTCTAGTCCTCCCCCTGTCACTCTGCCGCTTTAATCCCATACTTAGCTTGCAGTTGACTCACTTGCTCTGCATGAGTGATTAGGTATTGGTTAAAGTCACTGATTAGACTTGGGTTGTTGATATTCGAAAGGTGATAACTGCCACCATCCGATTCGAGCAACCAGGTATTTACATCCAGACTAATGCTCTGATCCATCTGTGACAGCAGAAATTGCCCGACGCTGCGATCCATCACTACCCCTTGAACCCGGCCTTTAAACACCATCTCTAGCAGTAACTCTGGATTATCCGCTTCAAGCACTTTTAGCTGGCCACTTTCAATTTCTTCTGACAGTTTCCAGGGAGTCATGCCTCTTACGATACCTAGCTTGTTGAAGTTAGCCAGCCGTAAGTCTTTATCTTTCTGCTGCACGTACATGACTTCTTCGAGTTCAATCACTGGTGTTGAGTAATTGATTTGGTAGCCGACTCTCGATTCTGTATTCCATAAATCGCTATCAGGAAACTTTGCATCAATCTCACCGCTGTAAAACTTCTTATATAAGCGGTTGATTGGCAACGCTAGATAGTCCACTTTGTAGCCATAGGCCTGACCAAAGTTATTGAGAAGTTCTGGCACGTAGCCGGAATAGGAATCCATCGACTTATCATAGGCGTAGAGCGGGTAATAGTTGATGTTCTCGATACCGATTGTGATCGATTTTGCGTAGCCGTTTAAAGACAACAAAACAGATAGCAGCAATCCAACTGCTCGTGAGCCTTTCATCATCGTCTATGCTCTCCAGCGACTAATACCTGCTGTAATTATAGACTCGAAACGCTTTCCATCAGTTCAAATCGCAACACTTTGTTCTCGCAAACAAAAAGGGTTGATGCGTAGCACCAACCCTTAAGTCGTATCTCGAAGCTATACGTTCTCTATCAAATCTCGATAAAGTCTGCTTCTACAGCTGGATTAACGTCAGCATCGTAATCAACACCTTCAACACCGAAGCCGAATAGCTTCAAGAACTCTTCTTTGTACTCAACGTAGTCAGTTAGCTCTTTTAGGTTTTCAGATGTGATTTGTGGCCATAGGTCACGACAGTGTTGCTGGATGTCATCACGTAGTTCCCAGTCATCAAGACGTAGACGGTTCTTGTCGTCTACTTCAGCAGCAGAGCCATCTTCTTTGTACAGACGCTGGCTGAACATACGGAAGATCTGTTCCATACAGCCTTCATGAACGCCTTCTTCACGCATCTTCTTGAATACCATTGCGATGTACAGTGGCATTACAGGAATTGCAGAACTTGCCTGAGTAACAACAGACTTAAGAACAGCTACGTTAGCGGTACCGCCAGTTGCAGATAGTTTGTCGTTAAGAGCTGCCGCTGCGCGATCAAGATCCATCTTCGCTTTACCTAGTGCGCCATCCCAGTAGATAGGCCAAGTAAGCTCAGTACCGATGTAGCTGTATGCTACCGTCTTACAACCGTCAGCCAGAACACCCGCTTCAGATAGCGCGTTGATCCAAAGTTCCCAATCTTCACCGCCCATTACAGTAACAGTGTCTTTGATCTCTTCTTCAGTTGCAGGCTCTACGCTCGCTTCAATGATCACGTCTTTGTTAGTGTCTACCGCAGTAGATGTGTAAGTGTCACCGATAGGTTTTAGAGATGAACGGATAACTTCACCCGTCTCTGGCATTTTACGTACTGGAGAAGCCAGTGAGTAAACCACCATATCAATCTGACCAAGGTCTTCTTTAATCAGATCAATTGTTTTCTGTTTCGCTTCATTCGAGAAAGCGTCACCGTTTAGGCTCTTAGCGTAAAGACCTTCTTCACGCGCCAGCTTTTCAAATGCTACTGAGTTGTAGAAACCAGCCGTGCCAGGTTTCTTCTCTGTGCCTTCTTTTTCGAAGAAAACACCGATAGTTGAAGCACCGCCACCAAATGCCGCAGCGATACGAGAAGATAGACCGTAGCCACTTGAAGCACCAACAACAAGTACACGCTTAGGTGCATCTTTGATTGGGCCTTGTGCTTTAGTGTAAGCAATTTGTTCTTTTACGTTAGCTTCACAGCCCATTGGGTGCGTAGTAGTACAGATAAATCCGCGAATTCTAGGTTTGATGATCATATTCAACTTCCTTAACAAAACCCCGCTAGGATAAAAGTTTCACCCGCAGTTCGCATCTAATTTCTGTAAAAATGTCGGTAAAATGCAAGTGGTTGGAGCACTTTCAGTCAGGATTATTAAATTCTGCACAAAATAAAGGCACCTACAGTGAGGTGCCTTGAATTTGAGCGAGTTTTTATCTAGTGCAGAGCAAAATGTCTAAATTACGCTGCGCTATCCAACTTTGCTTTCGACTTTTTTGTCTCGCCATGGGTGCGAACTTCGCTGAAATCATGGCTAAAGTGGTCAACTTGAATCGCTTTGTAACGTAACTGGTCTGCTGCCACAATTTGATCCACTTCTTCCTGAGTTAATACGTCTGCTTCAAGTGCTTGTACCAAACGATCTTTTAACAGACCTTTACGAGCCACTTTACCCTCTTTAGCAGCACGCATCAGTTTACGCTCCAGCCCCTTAACGCCGTACATAGCCAGGAATGCATTTTCCATCAGACCAACACTGTCATTCTCGTCTTTACCGATGTAGCAAAGATGAGTCAGGCGGTCACGGTGTGCACCTGGAGTCATCAGGCTTTCCGCCAACTTCACTGTCAGATTATCGCTTGGTTTCTGGTAGTGATTACCGAGTGGGAAGACCAAACCTTTCAACAAACGACCAACCGCTTTCTGAGGGTAGTTAGTGAACGCTTCCTGTAACGACTGAGCGGCATGGTACAGACAGTGCTGAACAGCGTAGTGAACGTAGTCCAGATCCTGTTGCTGACGACCTTCATCTTCATATTTCTTAAGTGCTGCTGATGCCATGTACAGGTAAGCAAGCACATCACCTAAACGGGCTGAGATCATCTCTTTACGTTTCAGATCACCACCGAGTGTTGCCATCGCGATATCAGCACTTACCGCCAAAGCACGACTCAAACGAGTCATCTCTTTGTAGTACTTCTGAGTTGGACCGCTCATGTTCGCTTTGATAAAGCGAGAGCCTGTTAATGCCGCACCAAATGCACCGAAGGTGTTCTTCATTGCGTGACCGATGTGCTTGAACAGCAGATCATCAAACTCTTTCGCACCTTGCTTTTCATCTGGATTTGCCGCTGCTTCCATCTCCTTAAGGACGTATGGGTGACAGCGTGTCGCACCCTGACCAAAGATCATCAGGTTACGAGTCAGAATGTTTGCACCTTCTACAGTAATCGCTACCGGAATACCAAGGTATGGAGCCGCTAAGTAGTTCATTGGACCATCTTGGATTGCACGACCTGAGTGGATATCCATAGAATCATCCAGAATAGTACGTGCCATCTCTGTCATGTGGTATTTAGCGATTGCAGTCACAATGCCCGGCTTCTCTTTCAGATCAAGCGAGGTCGTTGTCAGAGTGCGGCTTGCTTCTAGTAAGTAGGTTAAGCCACCGATGCGACCTAGTGCCTCTGCAACACCTTCAAACTTACCAATCGACATACCGAACTGCTTACGGACGTAGGCATAAGCACCAGTAGTACGCGCCGTCAGGTGACCCATCGCAGTGCCAAGAGCCGGTAGTGAAATACCACGACCTGCAGACAGACACTCAACCAGCATACGCCAGCCTTTGCCTGCGTAGTCCTGTCCACCGATTAGCCACTCCATAGGAATAAAGACATCTTTACCGCGAGTTGGACCATTCATAAACGCCAGACCAAGTGGATCGTGACGCTCACCAATCTCAACGCCTTTGTGATCCGCAGGGATCAGAGCACAAGTGATTCCGAGCTCTTTCTTATCACCCATCAAACCGTCTGGGTCGTACATCTTAAATGCCAGACCAAGTACAGTCGCAACTGGTGCCAGAGTAATGTAGCGCTTGTTCCAGTTGAGGCGGATACCCAGCACTTCTTTACCTTCATGTTCGCCGTAACAAACAATGCCGTCATCTGGAATACCACCAGCATCCGAACCAGCTTCAGGGCCAGTCAGGGCAAAACAAGGAATATCAGTACCGTCAGCCAGACGAGGCAACCAGTAATCCTTCTGCTCTTGAGTACCGTAGTGAGACAGCAGCTCACCCGGACCAAGTGAGTTAGGTACCATTACTGATACCGCAGCACTGATACTACGAGTCGCGATACGAGATACGATGGTCGAGTTCGCTAGCGATGAAAACTCACGGCCACCGTACTCTTTTGAAATGATTAGCGAGAAGAAACGCTCTTTACGTAGGTATTCCCACACTTCTGGCGGAAGGTCGCGGTCTTCTTTAACGATTTTATGGTCATCCAGCATGGATAGCAGCGTCTCTAGTTCATTATTCATGAACGCTTGCTCATCTGCCGTCAATGTTGGTGTTGGGTACTGGTGCAACTTAGCGAAGTCTGGACGACCAGAGAAAAGCTCTCCATCCCACCATACACTGCCCGCTTCCATTGCTTCTTTCTCAGTGCTAGACAGAGGTGGCAGCACTTTTTTAAACATTTTGAAAGCTGGGTCACTTACCCATTTTTGTCTTAGAGAGCTCATAATCAGATCCTTTTGTTCACTGTGTGGTGGTCCAATATTCTTGTTTTTTATTTAATTAATTTAGTTTATTCCGCAGCGACGCCTGCTGCTAAAAATGGAATTAGTTGGTCAACGACAGATTTCGCATCCATCGCTTTGCCGTAATCATTTTCTGCGATTTCAAGTAGTGCCTGGCTTGAAGCCATAGTGAAAACGCAGGTACCTAAGGTGAAGTGCAAACGCCAGAACAACTCTTCCTGGGTCAGTTTCGGGTTTGCCTTCATCACCGACTCGGTAAATAACGACAAGGTATCCTGGTAACGAGTGGTGATGAACCAACGCAAGTGGCCCTGCACATCGGTATAGCCACGGCCAATCAACAGCATGAAACGACTGGTACCATTTGGTCTCACATCATTTAAATTACGTAATGGTGAGCGCAATGACTCAAACACATCCGCCATCTCATAGCTGTCATTCAGATTGAGATTAATCAGTGCATCCTGTACCGCAGGCATAAAAGCCTCCAGATAACGATTAAGTACCGCTCGAACCAAGGTTTTCTTATCACCAAAGTGATAATTCACCGAAGCCAGGTTTACGCCAGCTTTACTGGTAATTGTTCTTAAAGAGGTATCTTTAAAACCGTGTTCTGCGAACAAGGCTTCCGCTACATCAAGGATTTTCTCTTTGGTTGAGTTTCTCGCTGGCATTTCAATCACTCGTATTAAACAACTGTTTGAAATATACAGCCGAAACACAAAAGCAACAAGTTATTAACATCACACTTTTAACGATTGGTCTGACCAGAGCAAAAAGGACTGTCGTAACAGGCTGAAAAGAAGGGAATAAAAGAAAATTTAAAATTTTTGGGAACTGTTTTGAATTCCCTCGGTCTGAATAATTGTAGTTAGCAGAGTGTTCGAGGGTTAAACAACCCGATAAGTTTACAGGCCGTCAAACTTGTTTTCTTACTGAAGCTACTAATTTACGCTGCTTTTTCTTATTAACTCCTATGTTTATTTGTATCCGCCCAGAGCCTGCTTGCTCTGGGCTTTTTTTATTCAGCTAACTCTGTTTAAACACCCAGCGCTTACTTATCAGATAGTTACTAACCATCCCAGCCAGTACCCCCGCCGCCAGAGCAACCATTGGTACCATTCCACTTCCGCCAAGCAGTAACAAAATCGACTTAAACACCACAAGGTTTGGCACGGCTGATACACTGGCTACCGAGACAAACTTCAGCCATTGCTTTAAACGCTGTCGTTGGTGACTGGCAAAGGTAAAGCGCCGATTGCCATACCAAGTCACGGTTGCCGCGCAAAAGAATGCCAGGATACGAGCGGTTAACGGCTCAAGCTGAAACAGATAAAAACAGACAGAGAAAACGCTAGCATCGGCGAGAAAGCCGATGCTACCTACCAAAGCAAAGCGCACTACTTTGCTATTCATGACGTATCACCGCAGCGATAGAGTGAGCGTCGGCTCTTAGCGGTAAACTCGATAATGCAATCCAATTGCCGCTCTTGAACCAGTTTATCAACTACGGGTTGCTCACCGATTAACTGAACCTGAGGTAGACGATCAAGCAGCGACTCGTCTTTAAGCAACTTGGCCTTACCCGAGCTATAAAACTGACCAGAGAACGGCCGCGAACCCACGTAATAGGTCGCGATATCTGGATCGGCCATCGCAAGAACAACTTTGTCACTGCGTTTATCGCCAACATCAAAATGAATGAAGCCTACAGCGATAATCAATAATGTCGGTACCACACATGCAGTAAGCTTGAACCACTTCTTATCCTCTTCCATATCGGATACCAGTATGGCGATTAGCAGACCAATCGCTGGAACACCCGGTAATACATAGGCAGGTAAAATGTTGCCCGAGAAGGTAAACAGGATAAGTGGAGACAAGAGCCAAAATAGTAGAAAACTGACCAAGCCTTGCTGACGATGAACATTGCTGGCAAGCGCCTTTCTTTTTCTCCACATCAGTATTGGCAGTACCAGTGACCACGGGGCGGCAGAATAGAGCCAGAACAGCCAGATAGTCCCTCTTACCTCGTCATGAGCGCTGCCATACAGATCCCCTTGCCAACCACTGACCAGAAAACGCTTAACATGCTCACCAATAATAAAGTAATCGAGAAAACCAGGGGTTGCGCGTTCAGCGAGCACATACCAAGGCAGTGCAATCGCCAGCATCAACAAAGTGCCCTTAACCAGTGGGAAACGTTGCCATAGCAACTTGACGCCATTCACCGCGCCATGTTGCAGCATCAACCAGGGCACCACCGCCAACCCCATTAAAACAATAACCAGAGGCCCTTTAGCGAGCAGTCCAATTGCCAGACCAACAAAACCTACATATCCCCAGTACTTAGTTGGACAATCTTGTTGATGGCTCTGCCAATGCAGATAGAAACCCAACATCGCCAACGTAAGCCCCAGAGTGAGCGCCATATCTGTCATCACCGCACCAGCCGCAATAGAGAAAATACCACAGGTCGCTAATACCAGAGCGGTCACTAAACCACTGTAGCCCAGACGTTTGGCAAACATCGCCATCATCACAATGACCACTACACCAGCAATCCAGTGAGGGACACGAACAGCAAACTCACTCACGCCCAAGGTCTCAATGCCGAAAGCACTCATCCACGTAAACAGCGGAGGCTTGCCCCAGAAAGGCACACCATAATCAAACTGCGGAGTAATCCAGTTACCTGTCTCCGTCATCAGGCGAGCCATCTCTCCATATCTGGCTTCCGTAGTATCCATTAACGGATACGCACCTAAAGTGAGTAATCTGATCAACAGGGCGGCACCTAAGATCCCCCATAAATGAACTCGGTTGAACCTCACGCTCGTTTCTCCGCAGTTTGTTGCTGTGACTGAGTCTGTTTCTCTGTCACTGACTGAACCAGATAAAGTGGTCTCTGTTTGGTTTCAATAAAAATGCGGCCAATGTATTCGCCAAGAATGCCAATAGTCAGGAGCTGAACGCCGCCAAGAGCAAGTTGCGCCACCATCATTGATGGGTAACCTGTGACAGGATCACCAAACAGCAGCGTTTTCACCACTATCATCATGCCGTAGATAAAAGCGCCACTGGCAATCAGGCAGCCAAGCACCGTCGCCAGTCGCAGTGGACGAATAGAGAATGCAGTAATACCATCCACCGCCAGACCAATCAGCTTGAAGTAGTTCCACTTGGTCTCACCACAAAAGCGAGCATCGCGTTGAAACTGCACCGTCACCTGCTTGAATCCGGGCCAGGCAAAGATGCCTTTCATATAACGGTTACTTTCAGGCAGACGGTTGATGTGGTCAACGACTTGTCGTGATAGCAGACGAAAATCACCGACATTTTCTGGAATAGGTGACTTCACCATCACATTGAGTAAACGATAGAAGGCCGCTGCGGATTTGCGCTTGAACCAAGTCTCCCCCAGCCTCTCCGAGCGCTGCATATTAACGACGTCATACCCTTCTCGCCATTTAGCCAGCATTTGCGGGATGAGCTCGGGCGGATCTTGCAGGTCAGCATCAATCAGAATCACCGCCAGACCACAGCTGTGTTCAAGCCCAGCGCTCATCGCCGCTTCTTTGCCGAAGTTACGACTTAACGCGACGCTTTTAATCGTTGCAGCATCGGATGTGAATGATTCAACCACAGCCTGACTGTTGTCACTGCTGCCATCGTCGATATAGATGATCTCACTGCTATCCGGCAGTTGTTCCAGAACCGCGCTCAATCTCGAATGGAGTTCAGGCAACACATCCTGTTCATTGAAATAGGGTACGACTACGCTGAGTGTGACCGGTGGTTTAGTATGATTTGGCACTGAGGTTACAATACCCATATTGCCCCCTATATAATTAAGAGTCCTTGTTGCTCAGCTTGTTGCAGCTGGGCTTTGAAAAGGCAATCTAGCAATCAGGATGTGAAAAGCATGTTGTTCACGCTTTTTTCACACTTCGCTTGAGATCATTCAGCGCCTGCCTAAGAGAGAGTGTTATGAACAGAGTTTTACTGGTTGAAGATAATCGCGAAGTCGCGGGAATACTGTTTGATTACTTCGAGTGTGAAGGAATGGAACTGGATTATGCCGACAACGGCGAGCTCGGTCTGAAACTAGCACTTGAAGGCAACTTCGACCTAATCCTGCTTGACCTGATGCTGCCTCGTATGGATGGGCTGACCGTTTGCAACAAACTTCGAGAAGCCGGTAATAGCACTCCTATTCTGATGCTAACTGCTTTGGACAATCGAGATGACATGCTGCGCGGCTTTGAGCACGGCGCCGATGACTACCTGACCAAACCTTTCGATCTGGAAATTCTCGAAGCACGTATCATGGCACTAATCAAACGCTACCGCGGTCAGGTCGCAAGCTCTACCCTCAGCTTTGGTAGCCTTAAAATCGATCAAAAGACCCGCCAGGCTTACCGTCAGGACAAGCTGCTGGCACTCAATCCAACCACCTACACCATCTTGGAAATGTTGTGCAAACGCGCACCCGAGGTGGTCACCCGCCGCGACATCTCTGAAAAACTCTGGCAAGAGAGCGAACCTAACAACGACGTATTACGAAGCCACATTTATCAGTTAAGAAATCAACTCGATAAACCCTTTGCTAGTCCGATGCTAACCACAATTCCTAAAATTGGTTTTCGCTTAGAGGATATCGAATGATCAACGATTACCTCTCCAATACCCGAACCCTCACTGGGCGACTGGCGGTATTCTTTACCGGGATGTCCTGCGTAATCGGTGTAGTGACGTTTTGCATTTTCTATTTCGCCTTGCAATGGTCAGAAGACCGTGTTGGTGAAAGAAGAATACTGATTGATCGCGATAGCGCGGTGGAGCGATTTCTGTCCGGTGAACAAGGTGAAATACGCTTGGATTCACTGACCATAGCCTATAACGACCCACAAATCGTCCCTGAACAATATCGCCCCTACATCATTAACTATGATACTTACCTGGGTGAAGTTGGTACCACCTTTTCACCAAACGGTCACATGCTTTACAAAGGCTACTACGTCGACAATGGTCAACGTAAAACCGTTGTGCTGCTCTCTTTGATTGATCAGGTAGAGTTCGGCAATGAAGAGATTTTATACTCCGGGCTGATCGTGATTGTTTTCGTATCACTGTTGATGTTTACCTTCGGGACTCTGCTGTTCCGTCTTTCCAGGCGTTTGATTGAGCCAGTTAACGACATCACCAGACAGCTCAATGATCTTGCAGGCGACACGTCTACCGCCTTCACCATTAATCACCAAGCCGCCGATGAATTTCAGTTACTGACTACCCATCTTAATCAGTACCGCAAGGAACTTAATTTCGCCTTAAAACGAGAACAGGCTTTTGCCCGCTATGCCAGTCATGAGCTAAGAACGCCGTTGACCGTGGTCAAAGGGGCGAACAAACTGCTGAGCCGCAGTGAACACACCGAATTTCAGCACCGACAGATCACCCGTATTGAAGATGCAACCACAGAAATGATCACTATGGTCGATGCGCTACTCTCAATCGTCCGTTACGAACGTAATGTCTCTGACGCTCCTTTGCGCACGGTTGAACAGAGTGAGTTTGAAACCATTATTGCGACCAATAGCGCCTACGCGGTTGATAAATCGTTGCAGATCGAACTTAATTTTGAAGCCAGCCCTGAGATCAGGGCAACTCAGGCGGTTCTCAACATGGTGCTGGGCAATCTGATACGCAACGCAATTGCTGCTTGTGAGCAAGGGGTGCTGACCATTAAAGTCTCTGCCACGCACATTGAAGTGATCGATGATGGTACGGGCTTATCTGACCAACCTGATACAGACGGACACGGTTTGGGCCTGTTGATTGTCGATGACCTGTGTCGACGTTACCAGTGGCATTTTGAACTGGGTAATCATCCCACTCGCGGCTGCGTAGCCTCAATAAAATTTTGATCTAGATTGATACACACCAATCGCGATCCGTTAAGATGGTCAGCCGTTTGATTAACTACCTCTATCAATGAAGCTCGCCAATACTCCGATTACCCAGCACCAATTTGCCGACATCCCGTTTTACCTTAAGCGTGATGACCAGATCCACAGTCATTTTAGTGGTAATAAAGCGCGCAAATTTATGGCAATACTGGAACAGGATTATCCGGATATCCGCACACTGATTAGCTATGGTAGTGCACAGGCTAACTCGCTCTTTTCGCTGGCTTCGTTAGCCTCTATCAAAGGTTGGAAGTTTGAGTTTTATGTCGATCACCTACCCCAATGGCTGACCGACAAACCTATCGGTAACTATCGCGGAGCACTTGAACTTGGGGCTAAAGTCATTGCTACCTCTGACTATCAGCTTCATCCAAGGGATTACATCGAACAGATACGCCAACCGGACAGTAGCTGCCTAGTGATCCCCGAAGGTGGGCGCTCAACCATAGCTCGAGCGGGTATAGAACAACTGGCAAGAGAGATCCTCTCGTGGACCCGTTTTGAACCATACAATGACTTTGTCGTTGCCCTGCCCGCTGGCACCGGGACTACCGCACTCTACCTGCACAAGTATCTTAAGCCCCACTCAATACCGGTGATCACCTGTCCATGTGTGGGTGGAAAAGAGTATCTCATCAAACAGTTTGAACAGCTCGGAGAGAGTGACTTTCCGCAAATACTGGAACTGGAGACTAAACACCATTTTGGCAAGCTCTATCGACAAGATTATCTGATTTGGAAGCAACTTCTCGCCGATACCTGTGTAGAGTTCGATCTCCTCTACGACCCTATGATGTGGCAGTGTCTACAATCATGGTATAAAGAGAATCAAGACAAAACCATCATATACGTCCATCAGGGCGGCATCTTGGGTAACGAGAGTATGCTGCCTCGCTATGAGCGAAAATATGGTCCAGACCTTGGAGATAATCAATGAAGTCGATCCTGCCCCTGCTGTTAACAGCAGTCACTCTGCCAGCCATGGCCAATACGATAAGCATCCCAGCCAATCCGGTTGTCGGCATTAACGCCAGCGAAGTAGCCAAGCGTGTCTGTTACTATCAGGATCAAGCTTATTCTGATGGCGCTATTATTCAGGTCGGTGAACATTACATGGTCTGTTCTTCAGCCAACAGTTTTGAGACCAATGGTGCTCTGAAATGGAACCAGCTAGATGAGCAAGCTGCTCGTCAGGCTGAAGAGAAAACCAAGACCAAAGCTGTGAAACGCTACTCAACCAACTAAGTGCAGTAAAAGGACATCCGTTGATTTCACCTATTGCCGTTCGTCTGACTAAAGGCGACGACCTGAAACTTGCCCTGCAACAACTGGTTTCTCAGCATCAGATTAATGCAGGCAGCATCGCTTCCTGTGTCGGCTGCTTTACCCATCTAAAACTTCGATTAGCAGGCGCTACCGAAACACTGCAACTCAATGAACCGCTAGAGATTGTGTCGGTTATGGGCACACTGACACCTGACCACCAGCACGTGCATCTTTCTGTCTCCCGCAAGGATGGTTCTGTCGTCGGTGGTCACCTGATGGAAGGTTGCCTGATTGATACTACCGCCGAACTGATTGTTCACAAGTACCATCAGTTTAGCTTCAGCCGTGAACATGACCCAAAGACTGGCTACACGGAACTGCAAGTTAATCCCGCAGACAAATGAAAAAAGGCTCCATGAAACATGGAGCCAGGAGCATAAATAGTTCGGGGGAACTATTTGACTAAATACGTTATCGTTTCGACTGAATCAGGGCGGCAGCGTTGTGCATAGCATCCTTGGTACTAACATCGATAATGGCAATATTCTTGAACCTCTCTGGCTCTTTAATCGCAACATCATGTGCAAAGATCACCAGCTTTGCCCGCGCTATATCGCGCTCAGTAATGCGATTATTGATCCCATCTGCGCCCTGAGTTTCGACCTTAATTCTCACTCCTACCGTATACGCCGCCTTCTCCAGTGATTTCGCGGCCAAGAAGGTGTGCGCTACGCCAGACGGACACGAGGTCACCGCCAGGACATCGGCCTCCCCTTCGCCCTGTACCGAAGAATAGACACGCTTAAGTGAACCATAGTCATCTTCGTCTTTAACGTTTTTCTTCAACAGAATGACGATACAGGCCGTCGTTAAGGAACCCGCTATGGTACCGATAATATAACCAAGCTTGCCGTCGACCACTGGCAGAACAATCCAGCCCCCCCATGGCGCATGGTTCAGCACATGGAACATAAACCCAATCACGTTGCCGACGATACCGCCCGCAACAATCGCAGGTAATACACGCGCTGGATCGGCAGCGGCAAAGGGAATCGCCCCTTCACTGATACCAATCATGCCCATAATCCCGGCTGCTTTGCCAGCTTCACGCTCATCGCGCTTAAACTTCTGCGGCGAAAGCAAGGTCGCCAACGCCAAACCAAGAGGTGGCGTACAGATTGCGATCCCCACCCCGCCCATTAGCCATGGCTGAGTATTGACCTGAGTCTGGGCAAACAGAGTGGCAACTTTATTAATTGGCCCGCCCATATCGAACGCGGTCATGGCACCCAGCACCGTTCCTAACACCACCTTGCCCGAGCCAGCCATATCAGTCAGCAAGGTATTCAGTGAGGTCATGGTTGAAGAGATCGGAGCGCCAATCACCCACATCACCGCACCACAGGTGACAAAAGTACCCACCAGCGGATAAATAAAAATACTGCCCAGCGAAATCATGCTTTCGGGCAATTTGATTTTCTTCAGTAGCAGCACCACATAGCCAGCGAAAAAGCCGACCACGATTGCGCCAAGGAAACCGGTACTGTATTGGTCAACCGCAACCCAGGAGCCAATCATGCCCGGAGCAAGTCCCGGCTTATCAGCGATGGAATAAGCAATATATCCACCCAGCACAGCAGTAAACAGCGTCAGGCCTGCGATGCCCATACGAGCCATATCGGCCAGAATCCCTTGTTCAGGGACAGCGCCATGACCTGAAATCATGACCGATAGAGACAACAGAACACCACCAGCAACAATAAACGGAATCATGTGCGAGGTACCAAACAGCAGATGCTCTTTAACTCTGGCCAGCTGGCGAGTAACTAAACTTTGCGGCTGAGACTGCAGCTCCTGGATCATGAGTGCTTGCTGCAGTTCAGCATCTGCTTGTTCATCTGTAATCAGCGTTAAGGCCTGCTCAAGGCTCTCAGCGTTTTTGAGCTGTTCGATAAACTCTGCTTCAATCAGTTTGCTCGAAAGCTGAGCCAGCACTTCGATATGGTGATGGTCATCTCCATCGGGTGACGCTAGCATAAAAAATACGTCGGACAGCTCACCATCCTCTGCGCCGTAATCAATACCGCTACGACTGATACCGATCGCCACCGCAGGTTTTGCTACCGCCGAACTCTTAGCATGTGGAATCGCAATGCCATCTTCAAAACCTGTATTACCAATTTTTTCGCGCGCCCACAGGTCAGCCAGAAACTGCTCTTTATCAGCCAGTTTTCCCGCCCTGTCTAACATGCCAACCAACTCTTCGAAGACTTCCTGTTTGGTTGTCGCTGTCAGTTCCAAACAGAGCGTCTCTGCCTGAACCAGGTTTGTAATGTCCATTATCTGTACCTTGCTGTGCCCGCGCTCGAACATAGATTAATCAGCCCTACCTGTCAGAGATATAGGACTAAAACTGCATTAACTGGATTATTGTAACACTGATAATAAAGTGTGATGTACATCGGTCATTTTATTGCCCTGCGCCAATGCAATCTCAGTTCGCTGTGCTAATATCCGCCAAAATACCCTCAGAGATTTATTATGAAAATTATTGCTGTCACTGCCTGTCCTACCGGCATTGCACATACCTATATGGCAGCAGATGCGTTAACCAAAGCTGCGCCAAAACACTCTGTCCAGATCAAAGTAGAAACCCAGGGTGCAATGGGTATAGAAAATCTGCTTACGCCTCATGACATCGCCAACGCTGATAAGGTATTAATCGTCTCAGATATAGAGATCGAACAGGTTGCACGCTTTGATAGTATCCCTTGCGTCAGAATCTCAATCGAAGAGGTGCTGCTTAACGTCGATAAGGTATTCATTGCCCACTGCCGGGCATAAACCTGCCTATGACTGAGTATCAGATCACCTTTCTTGTCAGTGATGCCAACGCCGCGGCTCACATCGCTCAACCGCTTCGCCAGCTAGCGAAAAAGTTCAAGAGTAACATTCGCATCATCAACATCACCCGTAACCGCAGCGCCGATTTAACTAGGTCGGTTGCGATGCTTCAGGCAGGTTTAGTGGCAGGCGATCTATGCCAGATCACCGCCTTTGGTATCGATGCTGAGCTGGCGTGCTTTGTGATTAAAGATGTCATCGCTGAACATTATGATCTGGTGGGCTCGCATATTAACCATGAGTTCTCAAGTAAACTTGCCAAGCGACTGCCACAACTGACGACTCCAAGTCCCGTCGAGTGGCATTACGCTAAAGCCCACACTGAACTGACTAAGTTTGAGTGTCTGAAGGGGCTGGCACAGCTCATTCATCCTACTGAGCCTGACGAACTCATTCTTGCTTTTATCAAACGAGAAGAGCGCTCTTCCACCTGCGTGACATCGGGAATTGCCCTGCCTCATGTGATGTTTGAAGGGAAAGAAGTCGAACAGATCTCCATTGCAGTAATTAGCAGTGAAACACCCATCGACTGGGCCTCTCAAGTGGGACCGGTTCACCTTGCTATAGCACTGGTGATGCCTGCGTCGCCCACTCGCGATCAAATCATTACTGCGACTAACCTGACTCGTAACCTGCTGTCAGGCCAACTGGCTGAACGCCTGCTGACCACCAAAAGCAGCATCGATTTGCAAGCTTTGCTGATGTACTCAATGTCGCGCCTGATGGGCTAGCCGCTAAATCGAGCCTCGATAATCTGACGGGGTTCTGCCAGTACGATTCTTAAATACCCGACAAAAATAGTTCACATCTTTAAATCCACAGCGCACCGACACTTCATTCAGTTTGAAATTGTACTTTTTGAGCATGAACTTAGCGCGATCTATCCGTACCCAGGTGATGTAATCCGCTAAGGTCATATGACCCTGTTGGCGGAACAGTCTCGATAAGTGATTGGATGAAATACTAAAGCGCGACGCAATGCTGTCACGGGTGATCTGACGATGGAAGTTCTCCTGAATATAGATACAGATACCCTGATAGAGATCCTGAACCCGGTTGTGTGATGCTTCGGCTGGTGCCTCGAGCATGGTTTTGCAGTACTGCAAAAGCGCTTGCAACAGCAATTCGTCCATTGGCTTTTTGATGTTTTCGCGTGCCAGTGAACTTAATGCTTCGAGAATATTATCGATCGCAAAGCCCGAGCGGGTTTGCAGACTGTGTTTCTGAATATCGTAAAAGCCCTGTTCGCCTTTACGCTTGCTGACTAAACTCAGCCCCAACTGACGGCGACCAAACAGAATACTCAGCACGGAGCAATCAGTATCCCAGTCAGGTTTATTCCAACAGTTTGGCGGAATAAATATCGCGTCTCCGGCTTTGGCAACAATCTGACTGACCTTACGTTGATGATCTTCCATCTCATTGATGTACTCGCCATCCAGCACAAGCTCCAGACGTGGAAAGTTAACCTGATAACTGCACTCAGGCGGGGTATGAAAGTCTCCGGCAAACCATATGTTATGGAACGGCTCACGTTCATTTAATACCGAACAAATTAGATCTTGAAACACCATAGTTAAGGCTCTCGCTAGACAGCGTCTCTATTAACGCGCTTTTACTACGCGCACAGGTATACCCTGTGTTGCCCATTTACGCTATTGAGCAAAATCACACTTCCATATTGATGATACAAAAATCCAGCAATAGCAATAAATTTCCAGTATTCACATCTAAACAAACATCCAAAACAACAAGAAAAATCACCATTAAATAATTGTTTTAAAAGAATTTAAGCAAGTCAAATAATCATCAATTTCGTGATAACAGGCGATCAAAATCACATCACGAAAATACAGTTACAATCGTCTAGTAAATGCATTTTTTCTTCACTACAGCACTTGCTCGTCGCCTTTCACAATACCCCTAGTACAACAATAAAATGATAGGGGTTCCTAATGATCACCAAACTCATCAATGAGAATTTGATTGCGCTCGATCTTAAAGCGCAGTCCAAAGAAGAGGTTTTTAACGAGCTAATCGAGACACTGTATGCACAGGGTCGAATTTCAGACAAAGAGCAGTTTCTTGCTGATATCAAAGCGCGTGAAGAACTAGGCAATACAGGTTTTGAAGAAGGCGTTGCACTGCCACACGCTAAGAGTGCTGCGGTTATTGAACCTGCAGTGGTTATCGGCGTACATAAAACTGGTATCGACTACGGCGCTGAAGATGGTCTGCCGTCAAAGCTGTTCTTTATGATTGCGTCGCCAGACGGCGGTGACAATCACCATATCGAAGTCTTGGCTGAACTCTCTTCCAAGCTGATTGAACCAGGCTTTATTGAACAATTTCTTAATGCACCGGATAACCATGCGGCGCTACAACTTCTATTAACAAAACAGCCTGAAGCCGAATCTAGCCCGGCAGCGACGAAAGGTCTGATTATCGGTGTGACTGGCTGTCCTGCCGGCGTTGCTCATACTTACCTGGCAGCAGAAGCGCTTGAGAAAGGCGCAGCAAAACTGGGCTACCAAGTAAAAGTTGAAACCAACGGCTCAATCGGGGTTAAGAACAGTCCAACTGAAGAAGAGATCGCTCGCGCTGAAGCGATTGTGGTTGCCTGTGACAAGCAGGTCGATATGGCACGTTTCGCTGGTAAACGTGTAATTAAAACCAATGTTAAAGCCCCTATCCGTGACGCTGAAGGACTGATTCAACAAGCGCTGTCTGCTCCAGCTTATCAGGCAGAGCAAGTGGCATCGAATCAGTCGGTGGCGGACAAAGCCTCTCAGGCTCGTTCTGACCTGTACCGCTACCTGATGAACGGTGTATCACACATGATCCCGTTTGTCGTGACAGGTGGTCTGTTGATCGCTCTTGCACTGGCGATTGGCGGTGAGCCAAGTGAAGCAGGCATGGCCATTCCTGCGGGCAGCATGTGGAACCAGATCCTTGAAGTGGGTGTGGTTGCCTTCACGCTGATGATACCTATTCTTGCTGGTTACATTGCTTATGCGATTGCTGACCGCCCTGCACTTGCTCCTGGCCTGATTGGTGGCTGGATTGCTAACAACGGTTCATTCTACGGCGCTGAAGCGGGGACTGGTTTTATCGGTGCTATCGTTGCTGGTCTGCTTGTCGGTTACTTCGTTAAGTTCATTACTTCAATCAACTACCACAAATTCATCCAGCCGCTTGTGCCTATCATGATCGCTCCGATCACGGGTTCACTGTTTATCGCTGGTCTGTTTATCTTTGTCATCGGCGCACCAATCGCAGGACTAATGGATGGCCTGACTGCAATGCTTACCAGCATGAGCACAGGTAACGTCGTTCTGTTAGGTATCGTACTTGGTGGTATGGCTGGCTTCGATATGGGTGGTCCATTCAACAAGGTCGCATTCCTATTCTCTGTCGGCATGATTGCCAGCGGTCAGACCCAATTTATGGGCGCGATGGCGTGTGCAATCCCGGTAGCTCCGCTTGGTATGGCTATCGCAACAGCCGTTGGCCGTAAGTTCGACCTGTTCGAATCCTCTGAAATCGAAGCAGGTAAAGCGGCAGGCGCAATGGGTCTGGTGGGTATCTCTGAAGGTGCAATCCCATTTGCCGCTCAGGATCCGATGTCGGTTATCCCGGCGAACGTACTTGGCTCTATGGTCGCAGCAGTAATGGCGTTCTCATTCGGCATCACCAACAGCGTGGCTCACGGTGGTCCGGTTGTGGCACTACTGGGTGCGATGAACTTCCCGATGCTTGCTCTGCTATCAATGGCAACGGGCGCAGGTGTTACTGCAATCACTTGTATTGCGCTTAAAAACCTACGCAAAGCCAAGCTAACAGCAGCAACAGCTTAAACCGCTCTCCCCCTTATGGCTTGAGTGGTTTAACCCTCAAGCCATGCTTTATTTCATGGTGACTCCGATGTCTGATTTTTCTATTTCGAATGACTCTCTTGTTCGACACGTCTTCTACCCTATGACTAACGTAATCCAGAACTACGCATGGGGTAGCCGTTCTTCTTTTGCTCAGCTATTTGGTATCGCTAACCAGAGCGGAGAGCCACAAGCTGAGATCTGGATGGGCGCCCACCCAAATGGTTGCTCTACCGTCAATACGCAAGGTCAGGAAACTAAGCTCTCAAGCCTGATTTCGCAGAACTTAAGCCTGTTTCTGAGTGATAAAATTGCCAAACGCTTTGGTGAGCTACCGTATCTGTTCAAAGTGTTAGCCGCTGAAAAGGCACTGTCAATTCAGGTCCACCCAAACAAACATCAGGCCGAGCGCGGTTATCAGTCTGAAGAGCAGCAAGGGGTGCCACTCACTGCTGGTAATCGTAACTACAAAGATCCTAACCACAAGCCTGAACTGGTTTACGCGCTGACTGACTACACAGCGATGAACGGCTTCAGACCGATCAGTGAAATCCTGGCTCACTTTAACTACCTCGATATTCCTGAACTGGGTTCATTGGTCAACGATCTGGCAGGCGATCAGACACCAAATGGCTTAGCGAGCTTTTTCTCCGGTTTATTATCACTGCAAGGTGAACAGAAAGAAGTGGCGTTGATGATGCTGATCATGAAGGCCAAGCTGTCACCAACACCGCTGTTTAACCTGATCACAGAGCTTGAAGAACAATACCCAGGTGACGTAGGTCTGTTTGCTCCATTGATTCTTAATGTCATTGCCCTTAAACCAGGTCAGGCAATGTATCTGGATGCAGAAACACCACACGCCTACATCAAGGGGACAGGTCTTGAGATCATGGCCAACTCAGACAACGTGCTGCGCGCTGGCCTGACTCCGAAGTATATGGACGTTAATGAGCTGGTCTCTTGCACCAAATTCAATGAGAAACCCATCGACCGACTGCTTCTACAGCCACTTGAGCAAGATGGCGTATTGGAGTATCCAATCCCAGTGGAAGACTTTAAGTTTGCTATCCTTAGCAACTCCCAGCAGCGCAAAATCAAAACCGAGGGTGCCGAGATCCTGCTGCCTTTAGATGGGGCAATGACGCTGACCCATCAGTGCGGGGAAACCTGCATAATCGACAAAGGTCAGTCGGTATTTATTCCAGCCTATGCAGACTGCTACACGGTGGACTGTGAAGGTCGTGTAGCGCGTGCCTATAGTTAAGTAAAAATGTAACCCAGCATAACCTTAAAGTGCCTCGCGATTGCGGGGCATTTTTGTTTTCAATCATGTTCAACCATCTGTATCCATTGATATTTATGACCCAAATCACAAGACAGGCGCTGACAAATAATGACGCTAATCACAGTTAGATTTGCTGGATACAAATGTACAGTGAAAGGCTTTTTTTTTGCTATTTCGCCACTTGCCACAATCCATTAATTTTAACTCAGAAGTTCAATAATGATTGAGTTAAAAAATGATCACAAAACTAACTAACGTCAGCCTAATTAACGACAACCTTCAGGCGAATAATAAACAACAAGTGTTTGAGGAGTTGGCGCAAATGTTATTAGACGACCAGCGCATTAATAATAAGCAAGCCTTCCTGGATGACATCCAGACTCGCGAGTCGCAAAGCATTACTTCCATGGACGGCATTGCCTACCCTCACGCCAAAAGTCAGGCGGTCACAGAACCAGCCATCGCTGTTGGCGTAAAGCGTGAAGGTATCGACTACGGTGACGAAGACGGTATCAAACCAACGGTATTCTTTATGATCGCTTCACCGGACAACGGTGCTGATCACCATATTTATGTTCTACAAGAATTATTTGGAAAATTCAGCGATGAATTTATTCAAGATATTCACAACGCAAAAGACCAACAACAAATCCTCGATATTTTAATCAATTCATAAGGCGTAGTAATTATGAGTACCCTAACAGCTCAAGCTACAAATAATAGCGACTTTAAAAAACTACTCAGTACCATGAAAGGTCACCTTTTATTCGGTACTTCTCACATGCTGCCATTTATCGTAGCCGGTGGTGTACTACTGGCACTGGCAGTAATGGCATCGGGTAAAGGTGCCGTTCCTGCTGATGGTCTGCTGGCAGATATCTCTAACATCGGTATTAAAGGTCTGGTCCTGTTCCCAATCATTCTTGGTGGCTTTATCGGTTACTCAATTGCCGACAAACCAGCACTTGCTCCAGCGATGATCTCATCTGGCATCATGGCAGACATGGGCGGCGGCTTCTTAGGCTGTATCGTGGCAGGTTTTATCGCCGGTGGTGTGGTGTTCCAACTTAAAAAGATCCCTCTTTCAGCCAACATGACCGCGCTAGGTGCTTACTTTATCTACCCACTGATTGGTACGCTGGTTTCTGCTGGTATCGTACTTTGGGGTATCGGTGAGCCAATTAAGATCTTCATGGCATCAATGAATGAGTTCCTGGCATCAATGGCTGGCGCATCTAAAGTGGTACTGGGTACCATTCTTGGTGGTATGACAGCGTTCGATATGGGTGGTCCAATCAACAAAGTGGCAACGCTGTTCGCTCAGACTCAGGTAGACACTCAACCATGGCTAATGGGTGGTGTTGGTATCGCGATCTGTACTCCACCACTAGGTATGGCACTGGCAACCTTCCTGTTTAAGAAGAAATTCACTAAGCAAGAACAAGAAGCAGGTAAAGCAGCGGCTATCATGGGTTCAATCGGTATCTCTGAAGGTGCTATCCCATTCGCAGCAAACGACCCAATGCGTGTTCTTCCATCAATCGTTGCCGGTGGTATCGTTGGCTGTGTGTTTGGCTTCCTGACTGACGTATTGCTTCACGCACCATGGGGCGGCCTGATCACAGCACCTGTATCAAGCAACATTCCAATGTACGTGGTAGGTATCGCACTAGGCTCTTTGACTACCGCTCTGATTGTGGGCTTCTGGAAGCCAGTCGCAGAAGAAGAAGCTGAAGAAACAGCAACCGAAGCAGCTCCTGCACAAGCTCAAGCGGCTCCTGTAGTTGGTGAAGGTGAATACGACATCGTAGCGGTAACCTGTTGTCCATCAGGCGTAGCTCACACCTTTATGGCAGCTAAAGCACTTGAGAAAGCAGGCGCAGCAGCAGGCATCAAGATTAAGGTAGAGACCCAGGGGCAAAACGGTATTCAGAACCGCATCACTGACCTCGACGTAGCCAATGCGAAACTGGTTATTCTCGCTCATGACATTCAGGTCAAAGATGCACAGCGCTTTGCCAATGCCAACGTGATTGAATGCTCAACCAAAGAAGCAATGAAGAAAGCCGCAGAGCTGATTCAACACTGATTCAGTCCATAGCGAACAAAGACCCCGGCGATATGCTGGGGTCTTTTGCTTTTAAAGATTATCTCGCCACTATTGCCACAAAAATCCAGGCTAAAACACCTAACCCTTAAGTATTAGCATGATCAAATGCACTTTATTGTTGTGCAACACGATGTACCCATTAAAAACATGAGGTTAATCAAACCCTGTTGGTACAAAGTTGATACAGTCTGTGCGACATCAACGTCAGTAAGTATGTCAGGTCAAAAGGTCTATAAATCTAAAGGGTTCGCTATGAAACTCAGTAATCTCTCAATTAAATCGAAGCTCGCTTCGATAGTCGTCTTATCGGCTGTTCTTATTGCTATGGCTTGCGCCTACAATCTTATTCAACAACGCAACTCTTCAATGCAAGAGCGCGAGAGTAAACTCAGCGCTCAGGTCGAAGCGGTAGTTAGCTTAGCGCAACATTATTACGACCAGCGTCAGGTACTGGGTAACGACAACGCTAAACAGCAGGCACTCAAAGCGATTGAAGCGCTGCGTTACGACAGCAACAACTACTTCTGGATTCTTAATCAGGATTTAACCGTTGTTCAGCACCCTCTCAAACCTAACCTAAATGGTAAAAGTGCCGAGAACTTTCAGGATGGTAGCGGTAAATACCACTGGCGCGAGATGGTGACTATCTCTAAGACTCCGGCACAAAAAGGCTTCCTTGAATATCAATGGAAGAGTCCTGATGGTGGGCTAAAAGATAAAATATCTTACGTGCAGCTGTTCCCCGAATGGAACTGGATTATCGGCTCCGGCATCATGGTGTCTGATATTCAGGATGCCTTCTATGCTTTAGCGGTGAAAGAAGCGATTGTTGCCTCGTTGCTCTCTGCACTGCTATTCGGCTTGGGATACATGATTTCCAACAACATTCTTATTCCGCTGCACCGGCTGATCGACCACACCCATATGATTGCGGATGGTGACTTGCGTGTACGCATGAACATGAAACGCAAAGACGAACTGGGCGATATGAGTAATCAGATCGATAAGATGATGGACAAGCTCCAGTCGACCCTGCGCACAGCCAACGAATCAGCCGCTCAATCCAGCACGATGGCGAGCCATATCGCCCAGGCGAGTGAAGAAGCCGCGACCAGCGTTAACTCGCAACATGCTCAGCTTGAACTGCTCTCGACAGCAATGACCGAGATGAGTGCAACTATCTCAGACGTCGCGAACAACGCGGAAAACACCTCAGAAAGCACCAATAAAGTGGTCGCCCATGCCCACAACAACGACGAGACAATGAAACGCACCTCTGCGTCGATTGCTCATGTCTCTGACAACATCTCTGTTGCTAATGAGCTGGTGCGTGACCTACAAGCGGGCGTGGAAGAGATCAGCAACGTGGTTGGTGTGATTCGGGATGTCTCTGAGCAAACTAACCTACTGGCGCTGAACGCAGCGATTGAAGCGGCACGAGCAGGCGAACAAGGGCGCGGCTTTGCAGTCGTGGCTGACGAAGTACGTAACCTTGCCAGCCGCACTCAGAACTCAACCAACGAAGTTCAGCAGACTATCGAGAAGCTAACCCGTCAGGCTGAGAAAACCTTCGCCGCAATGCAGACCAGCAATGACAACGTTGAGCAGAGCGTTAAAGCCTCTGAAGATACTCGTAAACAGCTCGACTTAATCGTCGATGAAATGCAGAACGCGAACGATATGGTGGCGCAAATCGCTGCGGCATCTGAACAACAAAGCGCAGTTGCCACCGAGATGAACGAGAACGTCACTGGCATCCATCTGGCAGCTAATGAAGTACTGCAGGCGTCCCAGTCTCTCGCAGAAGACAGCCAGCTTATGGCCAACACTGCCGAGCACCTCACCGCTCAACTGAAATACTTTAAGGTTTGATAAACAGCCTTGAGAAACAAAAACGCCATCCACCAGGATGGCGTTTTTTATCACTGAGACCCAATCTCAGCGAACAATTTTAAGGTGTCTGTCCCTTCAATTTATGATGTCTGTCCCTTTAATTCCTTTAATTTTTAACAAAGGCTATTTGTACTCACCTCTGATTGACGCCTCACGATACGCGTCCAACTTGCCTTCCGCTTTGAGTTTTGCCAATCCTCGATTGAAGGCATCAACTAACTCTTGTGAACGAGGCGATTTCTTAGAAATGATCACGAAGTAATCTCGCGCTGACAGTGTTTTAGCGTTGGGTTCAATCTTGTCGGTTAAGTTGAGCTTGGTGATGGTTTCCATACCCACATCCATATCCTCCAACACGATGTCGAGGCGACCGGCACTTAGCTTCTTATAATTGTTTTCCGCACTGGCGATACGCTGGATGTTGAGTTGTCCGGCTTTCTCCATATCTTCGACCCCATAGGCATAGCCTGTTACGCCGCCGATTTTGAAGTTTTTGAGGTCTTCTTTGCTACTCCAGCTTACGGGATTACTCTTTTGTTGGAACAAACCAGTACTCAATGTAATAACAGAGTCGGTGTAATTAAAAAATTGTTCTCTATCCGGGTTTTTACTCCAAATCAACGAGCCATCAAATTTGCCAGCCTTGGACTCCTCAAAGCCTCGTTTCCATGGCATGTAAGTAAATTCCACCTGATAGCCTTCTGCTTCGAATGCCTCTTTCACGATTTGGGTGATAAAACCGCCGTTCTTAAGTGTTTTGGATTGATAGGGCGCCCATTCACCGTTGGCAAGCTTGACTGTGTTAGCCTGAGCGAAACTGATAAAAAGTAGAGAAGCGGCCAGATATAAAAAGGTTTTAACTACGCTGCGCATTTTGTCTTCCTTACAGATACAAATAGACTCATCAAAAGCATAGTTGCTGATAAAAATATCACCAGAAACAAAAACGCCACCCAATCGGATGGCGCTATTATTACTGATTACCTATTACTGAACTTTAAACTTACCCACCAGCTGAGATAAGTCGACCGAAGTGTGGCGCAGCTCTTCGCAGACGGTATGCGTCTCGCCCGCGTTGCTGTTGAGCTGACGGACAATTTCCTGAATCGCGGCCATGTTGGTACTCACCTCGCCAGTGACCTGACTCTGCTGCATCGCAGAAGTCGCAATCAGGGTATTGAGGTCATTCATCTCAATCACCGCATTGGTCACCTGGTTCAGTGACTCCATAACCTGAGTCGTATTGGATGCCGTTTGCTCGCAGCTTTGTCGCGTGGCATCCATCTCACTCATTACGCTATCGGTTGTATTGCGAAGCTTAGCCAGCATCTCATTGATTTGCGATGTGCTGTCTTGAGTACGAGCAGCCAGCGCGCGAACCTCATCAGCCACCACTGCAAAACCGCGGCCCTGCTCACCTGCCCTGGCAGCCTCGATAGCAGCATTCAGCGCCAGCAAGTTGGTTTGCTCGGCAATCTCACCAATAACCTGTAATACGCTGCTGATTTGCTTGGTGTCTTCACTCATGGTGCTGGTCACCTGTGACATGGCAGATACCTGATTAACCAGAGCGTTCACACTGCCCACTGCGTTGTTGACCGTCTGTTTAGACTGCTCTGCAAACTGGTTAGTGGTCTCTGTCAGTTTGGCTGCGTTGTCGGCACTATCTGATATTGAGGCAGCGGTTGCACTTAGCTCTTCTATCGCGGTAATGGCCTGCTCAGTTTCTTGAGTATGCTGGTCCAGGGTTTTAGCGTTAGAAGCGGATTGCTCAGCAATGTTGTGCACTGCGCTATCAATCTCTTTTGCCGAGTGTGAAACATCAACAAACATGTGCTGAAGCTTTTCAATAAACTGGTTGATTGACTGAGAAATCACGCCAATCTCGTCTTTTCTCTCAACGCTTAAACGCTGAGTTAAATCACCATTGCCCTGAGAGAGATCGCCAACCACAGCTTGCAAACGCTGGAGTGGTTTAAACGAGTAGTTGATTAGCACAACGCTAACCACAATGATAATGGCCGCGCACACCAAGAGCGCCAGAGTGATCAGCCAGTTGAGCTTGTCGGTATTACTCTGAATATTATCTAAATCAATGTAGCCCACCAGCTGCCACGACTGGCCAGCAAACTCGATAGAGCGTTCAACCGGAGTCAGGTTATCGCCCTGCTTATTGCTGAAGATAGTCACATCACCTGCGACAAGCTCTGCAAAGCTACCCATAGCGGCATACTGGGAGATAATGTTGCCAAACTCGTTCAGCTCTAGTTTGAAGAAGTCAACCGATTCGTCGGCACGTTTAACCGAAAACACCATCACATAGCCAGAGTCACTCTTGGTTACCGGACTAATGGTCATTTCGTCCCCCTGAGACTCAGCAAGATCGATAAAGACCTGTGCATCTTCATCGGCCATATTGCCAGTATCATCAAACGCATAACCGTTAACGACCTTTACCACCTGAGCAAAACCACTGTTTTGTTTCGCCTCGGCGATATCCATCATGCTGAAATTGAGGCTCGACGCCAACGACAGTTTGTTGGCCAGCTCGGTCTCGAGTTTTTGCTTGGTGAGGTCGACGCTGTGGGTAATATTCTGGCTATCAGACTGTTGAATATAGCGACTGATAAAGTGGTTTACACTGAAGTATGAAGTAGCAATAGTGAGGGTGATTATTGCCACAATAAGCGCAATAATTTTGTTCTTGAATGACAGATTAGCCATAACACTTTACATCCTTAAAAGTGATTACGAGAAAGTACTACACTCCGGCAATACGCAAGCAAATTGTAAAGAGTTATTAGTCTAAAGTGAACACAATCCGCTAAAAATAAATAAGCTAAAACAATAAGCTATAGTTTTGGAAGTAAGGTCACAGCTGCACGCTCAACTACTCAGACGCATCAAGAAACGCTTTAAGTCCGGCTTCATCGACAATCTCAAGGCCCTGCTCGCCTTTAGTGATTAACCCTTTATCCATCAGCTCCTTGACCGCTCGACGATAAACACGTCCTGAAGTTCCGAATCGCTCGGCTTCTTGGTTAACTTTATCGAAGCCGCCTAACAAGGTATTGGCCTGCTTTTGCACCAGCAGATCGTAGGCAATGTTGTAGGCAATAGGGTGCAACAAACGGTTGGTGTAAATATCCAGCGAGTCCTGATAATCCTCAGCCAGTGCCGAAGCAAAAAAGAACATCATCTCGGGGTTTTGTTGCAGCACCTCGGTCAGCTTATGCAGGCAGATAATATCCACTTGCATCTGTTCATCTGCCACCACATTCCATTGGCAAGGCGTTTGGGTGAAAAACTCCATCTCGCCATAAATATGATAATCACAATCGGCTTCACCGAGTTGGAATCGACGGCCATTGGCGGCAATGATGCTCATCGAGACCCGGCCAACAGGCACGACATACAGGTGTTGGAGCGGTTGACCCTGACGAAGGATTTCTTCGCCACAATCAAAGTAGCGGCTGCCAATCTGACACTGATAAATCAGCTCACGAAACTGGGCACTCGTTTGATGTAAAAAACGGCTAAAACGTCCTGTCGGGTAAGGGCTTATTTTCACGTGGGTATCTCTTTCATCGCCACCATCTCTCATCAATTGTACTCGCTAGACCGACTTGAGAACAGCCAATAAAAAAGCGACACCAGGGTGTCGCTTTCCACATTAGCCTGCCGTTAACTAGGCAAGCAAGGCTTCAAGAGCGGCATAAGAAGCCAACCGCTCGCCAGCCATCATCACTTGCGCTTCGTCGACGTATTGGCCGACCCCTTCTTGTACATCTTGCTGATACAAGACGACATTATTCAGAATCGACGCCACATTAAGACCACGCAATCGACCGACTGTAAACAGAGCCGAGGTTTCCATATCGGCACCGAGGATGCCTTTGCGGTTCCAGTACTGGCAGAGCGCCTCTTCATCATCGGTGTAAAAACTGTCGTGAGAACGCACCACACCGACATGGTAACGAACATCTTGCCCGGCCAGGTAGTGATCTAACGCTTTCAATAACGGGAAACTCGCGTAAGCGGGATAAGCAGCATCCACATACGCCTTTGAGCCGCCTTCATCTCTTACTGCGCCTTCCGCCACAATCAGCTCACCCAGTTGAATGCCCTCTTGCATTGCGCCCGCAGAGCCAACTCGAATCACGTCTGTGACGCCACACAGTTTGAGCTCTTCCACCGCGATGATCATCGAAGGAGCGCCGATCCCTGTGCTGCAGACAGAGACTGGCTGACCCTGGTAACGGCCGGTAAATACACGGTACTCGCGGTTTTCCGCCACCAGCTCGGCATGATCAAACAAGGCGGCAATGCGGTTTGCTCTGTCTGGCTCACCGCAGACGATCACTCTTGGCGCGATTTGGCTGCTGTCTACGCCGATATGAGGTTGCTTGTTCATCGGCTTAACCTTGTGCGGTCGCTGGAGTGAAGCTCTTGTCGCCGTTGCGCTTGGCACTACGAGCCCACTCTCTGGTGCCATTTGCAGCAATGAACATCAGAATTGCGTATTGAACCGACATCGCGTAGACACCCTGAGTCGCGTAGATTCCGACACTGATGATGTTGATCACCACCCACAGAATCCAGTTTTCAACGTATTTACGCGTCATCAGAATTTGCGCCACAATCGATAGAACTGTCATGGTCGCATCCCAGAACGGGAACGCATCCGGTTCGAGTACTGGCTCAGACAACCCGGCACCAAATACATTCAGGCTATCTACCGCAATGTTGGCCAGAGCAAAGAAGAATGGGTCGATATACACTGTCAGCAGCGCAATCGCGACGACACACGCCGCGCCCGTTGCCAGCAGTTTTTGTTTGCTAAGCCAACGAACTGCAAGGGTTTCACCTTGTTCGTTTGGTCTGGTCCACGCATACCAGCCGTAGATGTTGGCGCAGAAAAAGAACAGCTGCAGCAACAGCAATCCGTAAAGCTGAATCTGGAAAAAGATCACGGCAAAAAGTGTTACGTTCAGCAAACCGAATAGGTAATTGATGGTTTTCTCCTGGCTGGCAAACCAAATACACAGCAGACCGAAAACCGTACCAAAGGCTTCGATCCAGCTCATTGCATAGCCATCACCAATCGGAATGTTAACTAGGGTGTTGTTTATATCTAACAGGGCAAACAGGTCCATTAAGATGTCCTTTATTATTGTGCTTGGGGTGCACTCATCTTAGGGTGCCACAGCAAACCACAGGGAGGACATTTGTCCCCCCTGCCATGTAGCTGATCATAAATCAGATCAATAGTGGCTTTAAAGTGGCAGATTTCTGTTGATCGCGCACGTCTTAAAGAACAAACGCTCTGTCGTAGACGCCATTTGATAAGCCTATGGTGGGTTTACCCTCCCCTTTCATACGAGAGGCTTTACACAATAGAAAAATCACGTGTTCAATCATCTATTCAGCTCTATTAGGAAAGCAAAAGAAGAGAAGGTAAGCATCGAGAGCTAAGCTAAATATCTGTATTGTATTATTTGGCAATAAATCCGAGAAGAAACTATTAAAAAATATTACATCAACTTCCAACCCATTATGGATCGAACCAAAATTA